>NZ_CFHJLR010000006.1:0-164298 GCF_984348125.1 Thalassolituus sp. | reverse complement strand
ATCTCCATTACCATTTGTTTTTCGAAATGTAAGTGACAATCATTACTATTACGTTGGGCGAAACTTTACGGTTCCGTAACTATAAAGTCAATTGCTAATCGGCTCACGACGTCTCAGACCGCGAGCGTCTCATCATGGAAACCTGGACAGGGGCCTTCCCCCAGCTCCTGGCAGCCTATGAGCACAAGGAGCGGTTCTACCACATCTGGGGCTGTGCCACCCGGCGGGATGCTGAGAAGGCGTTGGCTGCCTGGGTTGACGGCATCCCGCAGGGGCAGAAGGAGGTCTGGAAGGATCTCGTTAGCGCCGTCAGTGGCTGGCGTGAGGAGGTGCTGACCTACTTCGAGACCGACATCCCAATCACCAACGCCTTCACGGAGTCGATCAACCGGCTGGCCAAGGACAAGAACCGCGATGGCCGGGGCTATTCATTCGAGGTGATGCGGGCCCGGATGCTCTACACCACCAAGCACAAGAAGAAGACGCCACAGACCAAGGAATCTCCGTTCCTGGGCAAGGCCACCATGACCTACAGCATGGGTCTCCCCGAGGCCGAGAAGAACTACGGCGTCGATCTATCAACCTTCTGGGAGGATTAAGGTTTTGGTGGATCAGAGGGGATCATCAACCACTTAATCCGGATACCCTTATTTTACTGCTTGCTGTAAACAGGCTTAGCGGCGACGTTCATTCCGTAACGATTGCATCACCCGCGCAGTCTGGGGGCGTACCCCGCGCCAGACATAGAATGCCTCAGCGGCTTGCTCGACCAGCATGCCCAGACCATCGATGGTGCGAAGAGCACCGTGATCTTCAGCCCACTGGTTAAACACGGTCGTATTGCTTCCATACATCATGTCGTAGGTCGTTGTATTCTGATGGATGACCGATACAGGTATCGGCGGCATTTCGCCAGCCAGACTGGCAGATGTGCCGTTGATAATCAGATCAAAACTGCCGTCGATATCGGTAAAGCCACAGGCTGAAACACGACCGAGGTCGGCAAAATCTTTTGCCAGCGTCTGCGCTTTTGATTCGGTACGGTTGGCAATGACGACCCCTGCGGGCTGTTGCTCCAGAAGTGGTTGCAGTACTCCCCGAACAGCACCTCCGGCGCCGAGGATAAGGATGCGTTTTCCCTCCAGAACCACCGAGTGGTTAATCATCAGATCTCTGACCAGACCAGCACCGTCGGTATTGTCGGCGAGCAACGTACCATCAGGCATCTTCTTTAACGTATTAACCGCCTCTGCGCGTTTAGCACGGGCGGTTAATTCATTTGCTAAGCGGTAGGCATTCTCTTTGAAGGGAACCGTCACGTTTAATCCGCTGCCACCGTGTTCAATAAAGCGTCTGACTTCACCCTCGAAGTCATCCAATGGTGCCAGCAGCGTTTTGTAAAATAAGTCCTCACCGGTCTGCTCAGCAAAGGCATTCTGAATATCAGGTGACTTGCTGTGCGAGATCGGATTGCCGACTACTGCATAGAGGTCGGTCATTGCGTCTCCTTACTGCTGCCGGTACTACACCCAGTCCCGGTGAGGCAGAAAATCTTTGTAAAGGCGTTCTTCGGGACTACCTGGTTCAGGGTTCCAGTCGTAATCCCAATGCGCGACAGGGGGCATCGACATGAGGATGCTCTCCGTGCGCCCGCCGGTTTGCAGGCCAAAAATAGTACCGCGGTCAAATACCAGGTTGAATTCGACATAACGGCCTCGTCGGTAGCATTGAAACTTACGTTCCCGCTCGCCCCATGGCATGCCTTTGCGGCGTTCTATGATGGGGACCACCGCATCAATATAGCCATTGCCGACCGCCTGCATAAAGGCGAAACTGCGCTCAAAGTCGACTTTACCATCCCAGTTGTTCAGGTCATCGAAGAAGAGGCCACCAACGCCACGGGTTTCATTCCGGTGTTTCAGGAAGAAATACTCGTCGCACCATTTTTTGTATTTCGGGTAAATATCTTCTCCGAATGGGACGCACAGGTCTTTAGACACCTGGTGCCAATGCACCACATCTTCTTCAAATGGGTAATAAGGCGTGAGGTCGAAGCCTCCGCCAAACCACCAGACAGGCTCTTCACCTTCTTTCTCGGCGACGAAGAAACGTACGTTAGCGTGCGAGGTCGGGATGTACGGGTTCTCTGGGTGGATCACCAGAGAGACCCCCATCGCCTGAAAACTACGACCTTCAAGTTCAGGGCGGTTAGCCGTGGCTGATGCTGGCAGTTTGGCGCCGCGAACATGCGAGAAATTTACACCGCCTTTTTCGATGGTGCCGCCGGTGATCACTCGTGTACGACCGCCGCCAGTGAGCGCCATCGGGTTGTTACCTTCCTCTTCGCGGTCCCAGGCGTCTTCGACAAAGGTGGCTTTTCCGTCTGCCGCTTCGAGCGCGGCACAGATTCTGTCCTGCAGGTCGAGCAGGAAAGATTTTACTGCCTGAATATCACATGAAGTGTTGGCCATTGGGTCTCCTGAGTTGCTCAGCGCAAGCGCTGGCCGTCGAGTGTTCGGATTTCAGAGGGTTGGCGTCGTCCGCCCAGCGCACCGGGTAGCAGGCAATTGATACCTGACGGGAAGTACTGCCTGACGCGCAACAGTGTTCGGGCGGGTTCTTTACCTGCCGGATTCGCTGAGGTAGACACCAAAGGGCCCACTTCATTGCAGAGTGCGCGCACCATCGGATGATCGCTGATCCGGATAGCGAGACTGCTGTGTTTGCCACGCAACCAGACAGGTACCGAATCATGGCAGGGCAGAACCCAGGTCACCGGGCCGGGCCAGGTGGCCATGACGGTGTTTCTATCGTCGTCGGACAATGGCTTGATCCAGTCCTGAAACTGCTCCAGCGATGAGCCTACCAGTACGAGGCCTTTATGCTCAGGGCGTGATTTCAGATCAAGGATTCTATGCACTGCCTGCTTATCGGTCGGGTCGCAACCGAGGCCCCAGACAGCTTCCGTCGGATAGGCAATAACGCCACCAGAGCGGATACAACGCAGGGCCTGATGTAAATGCCAGGGATTCACAGAAGGGTTCCGGTAACTTTGATTGAAAAGATTGCGGAACCCTACCTCAAGCCCGGCGTGGCGGCAAGGAGGCGACCTTGAGGTAAGGCATGGTGAATAAGGTAACCTGTTATTTTGGCAGCTTAGACAGTAAAGCTACGGCCTGCTCTGGGGAGAATCCATCCGATGCTGGAGCAAAGCCCATACTGTGTACAGCGAGGCTCAGTTAAGCGCGAGGGTTAGTAGTCTACCTGGTTTCTACTTAGCTTGTTTCTATTTGGTCAGATGAGCCGGTTCCAGGCGGATGAATAACTCGCCTTCGCTTTTTTGCAGGAAACCATCGTAGCAGGCATGTTGCAGTTCCTGCTCCTCATCAGGGAGCCAATGGCGATTGTCGAACTCGATAATCTGATCAATCGAGTCGAGTTCAATACCGTAGGTTCTGCCTGCTGCCCGCAATATCACCACCACGGGCTTAAGCATTTCTTCGAGGCGTGCGGTTGCCTGATCAAATAATCGTAATAACACCTTCAGGGTGGAGTGCTTCTCGTCATTCAGAATGCGGTTGGCCTCTTCGGCTTTATCTTCCTCATGCGCCATTTTCAGCAGCCGGGTCGCCAGAGAATGGATGCGCTTATGTGGCTCATCGAACTGAGCCATGATTTTGTGCAGCTCTTCGTCATGCGCTTTGTATTTGTCGTACCAGAGGCCAAAAGCGCAAAGATGAGGGTCGACTGCCTTTTTGAATTCTTCGCCATGATTGATGCTGTGCTCAAGCGCTGTAATCCAGTCAATGTGATCCTGGCGGCGTTGCTTCAGCATGGAGATTAGCTGTTTACATTCTTCGAGTTGCGAGGTTGAGCCAATCAGACGGCTGAAATTAAACAGAGGAATCTGTGTTCCCTCGTAGGTGAACATACGGCGAATGCCAGATTTGCCGCCGGGCACATCATGTGGGTCGATTGCATCCAGTGTGGTGATGTACTGAATCGAATCCACGGGTAGAGCGTACTTTGCCCGTGGCAGATGGAAGGTAAGATAGCTTCCTGCCACATCTGACTGTGTGGCAACGGCGGTCTGGTTCATCGGTAGCTCCTCCTCATTCGATAAAGTGTAGATCAGGCCGGACGCTTTACCATTCGCGGTATAAGGATTTCACCGTACCCGGCAGTATCCGCCCGGTGCCTGTAACAGCCAGCCTTCAAGTTCCAGCATCAGAAGTTCTCCGAGCAACTCAGATATTGGGCGTGAGCTGCGAAGAGCAATCACGTCGACCGGCGTCGGATTAAAATCAATGTGATTGAGCAGTTCAGGAGCCTCGGCGCTGGGCGTGGCCAGGTCATTGGTGCTTTGGGTGTGCGAAGAGTTGTTTGCTGTATCAGTAAAGCCCGTGAGCCCTGGTTGCTGCGGTGCGTGCCTGGGTAGCTGCTGTTGTTTCTGGTGGGGTTGCTGGAATGGTTGTTGAAATGACATGCCGGTTGAAAGCGTGGCCTCAAGGATTTGCTGCGCGTTTTCGACAAGTAGCGCGCCTTCGCGAATCAGTTGGTGCGGCCCCCGGCTGAGTGGGTTGCCGAGTGCTCCCGGTACTGCCAACACATCTCTGCCCTGATCGGCGGCCATTCGGGCAGTAATCATGGTGCCGCTTTTGATCCCGGCCTCGACCACAAGGGTCGCGCTACTCAGACCACTGATGATGCGATTACGGGATGGAAAGTGGCGCGCCTGAGCTTTGGTGCCGGGGCTGAATTCACTCAGCAACAGGCCATGCTCCACGATACTAGCCGCCAGGCTACGATGTTTTGCCGGATAAATAATATCGGGCCCGGTTCCCATCACGGCAATGGTTGCTCCTGTCGATACCGCACCGCGATGCGCTGCGCCATCAATACCAAGCGCCAGTCCACTGACCACAGCCATTCCGGCAGAGGCAAGTTCAGCCGCGGTATCTATCGTCCATTCGAGGGCGCTTGCAGATGCCCCTCGACTGCCAACCATTGCAATCGCGGGTTGCTGCAGTGCGCTCAGATTGCCTCGATACCAGAGAAAAATGGGCGCATCGCGGAGTATATTCAGGGATTCGGGGTAGCCTGCGGTACCTGCCAGCAATACGCCTTGATTCGGGTGCTGGCACCAGTCTTCCAATATTTCAAAGCCGCGGCTGAGTGCGGCGTCATTGTGCCAGCGGTCTGCCTGTTCGGGCTTCAGGCCAAGCTGGATAAGGTCCCGAGGGCTGCATTGTGACAGGGCTTCCGGATTCGTCAGGCGACTGCGTATTTCGTTTAGGGCGATATTGCCCACGCCAGAAATACTGCGTAAACGCCACCAGGCGAGCAGTGTACTTCGGTCAGGATGAGGAGCGGCAGAGTCGCCGTTGGAGCTATCGGGTGCGTATGTGAGTCCATCCATGGACATGCGGCCTCCGTGGCCTGCCAGACTCACCTCGTCAAAGCGTGAGTCTGTGATTGGTCATTCAGAAATTGTCAGATTTTCGGTGACTCAAAGTAATCGCCTACTTTCAGCGGACGCTGAGCGCGCATGATCAGCGCATAGGACATTTTTTCGTACACACGGAAAACCATCATGCTACCGGCATCCTCTGCTGGCAGACGAATCTTCTCTTTCTCAACCGGGTCGTAGACTACTTCGCCCGCTTTCTTGATCAGCATGACATGCCCGACGTCCATGCCGTCGCGCTCACCGCGGTTAAGAGCAACAACATCGAACTGTCCGACGTGAGATACACCATTGGTCACTGCCAGAATCTCACCAGCAATACGCTGACCCGGAGCCTTAGGAATAAAACGGGATTTCAGTTCGCGGTCTTCTGTTTCGAGCAGACGGTCGCGGGTCGAAACCTGCTGGTTAGTTTTCTCCAGCATCAGGGTGATGACATCGCCCTCAACGGTTTCAACTGAAGCCTTACCGATATCGGTGGCTTCCATACCCAGTACTTCGTCAGTGACTGGATCAACAAAGACGTCGCCTTTACGGAAAATGCCGTAAGCAGAAGCCAGCTGGCCGTCCACTTTGCCACGTGCGTACACCTTGGTTCCGGCGCCCATCAGAACGCGACCGTCGGCACCGCTGACAATATAAGGGGCTTTCGCGAGCTCTTCTGGTTCAACGATGCGGTGATCACGCAGGAAACCCTGAATCGCATCCATCGGGATGGCGGCAATGGCGGCTTCGATAGGTTGAACACGTGCCGAAGGAGACATTTTCACGTCGCCCGGGCGTAGTTTAACGGTGCGGGATGCTTGTCCGCGCTCCATTACAGTTAGTTTTTTCTGGCCATCTACGTCAATCAGGCCGATCATGTCGCCAGGGTAGATAAGGTGAGGGTTGTTGATCTGGTCGTTCTGGTACCAGATTTCAGGCCATTCCCAAGCGTTGCCAGTGAAGCGTTCTGCGATATCCCAGAGGGTGTCACCCTTTTGTACCGTATAGCGCTCAGGGGCGTCAGCTCTGAGTTCCAGTGCGCTTGCACCGGCTGAAAGGCACATCAAACCTGCAACGAGGAGTCGTTTGATGGTTTTGCTCATCCTTTATTCCCTTTATTATTAGCGTTCAGGGTGACGTTGAATTGGCTGCCACGCGGCCATATTAGCAAGTCACTACCATAAAATTCCATAAGTAACGCATTTCTCATGGCCATACTAGATATTCTGGAATTCCCGGACCCACGTCTGCGAACCGTTGCACAACCTGTTAAAGAGGTCGACGCACGAGTGCAGAAAATCGTCGACGACATGTTTGAAACCATGTACGACGCACCCGGCATCGGCCTGGCAGCCACCCAGGTGAACATTCATGAACGCATCATCACGATTGATGTGTCCGAAGACAAAAGCGAGCCACTGGTGTTTATCAACCCGGAAATTACCGTGCTTGATGGCGAGCTGGAGTCGATGCAGGAAGGCTGCCTCTCGGTACCTGGCTTCTATGAAGACGTGACCCGGGTTGAGCATTGCCTGGTGAAAGCCCTCGACCGCAAGGGTGACGCGTTTGAGCTTGAATGTCGCGGCCTGCTGGCGGTATGCATTCAGCACGAAGTCGATCACCTCGAAGGTAAGCTGATGGTCGATTACATCTCTCCGATGAAGCGTAATCGCATCAAAAGTAAGCTGGATAAGAAACACAAAATCGAAGCCCGTCAGGGGAAGCGTTAATACATGGCTTTACGCATTGTTTTTGCCGGTACGCCGGATTTCGCCGCCGTTCACCTCTCTGCGCTGGTTAACAGCGAGCATCAGGTAGTGGGTGTTTACAGTCAGCCAGACCGTCCGGCGGGGCGTGGAAAAAAGCTTCAGCCCAGCCCGGTAAAACAGATTGCGCTTGAGCATGATATCCCTGTGTATCAGCCGCTTAACTTCAAAGACGAAGCCGATGTCGATACGCTCCGTTCACTCAATGCGGACGTTATGGTGGTGGTGGCTTACGGCCTTCTGTTGCCGAAGAGTGTGCTGGATGCGCCGAAGTTTGGCTGTCTTAACGTTCATGCATCGCTGTTGCCACGCTGGCGTGGTGCCGCACCGATTCAGCGCTGTATCGAAGCCGGAGATATGGTCACAGGCATCACTATCATGCAGATGGATGTCGGTCTGGATACTGGCGACATGCTGAGTAAGGTCACGACCGGAATTAATCTCGATGATACCGGCGGCTCACTGCACGACCGCCTGGCTGAGATGGGGCCGGGAGCACTGCTGAAGACGCTGACGGATGTTGAAGCAGGCACCCTGACGCCGGAGCAACAGAACGACGCCGCTGCCTGCTATGCCCATAAACTGAGTAAGCAGGAAGCACTGATTCAGTGGGATGCATCTGCAGACGAGCTGGCCCGCCGGGTTCGCGCGTTTAATCCTTTCCCTATGGCTTATACCCTTCTAGGTGATGAGCGTATCCGGATTCATGCCGCTGTCGCGCTGGAGAAAGCCACGCAACTGGCCCCGGGAACGATTGCACATGTTTCTGCCGACGGGATCGAAGTTGCCTGCAAAGAAGGTGTGCTGAAACTCACCAAGCTACAGCTTGCCGGTAAAAAGCCCATGGCTGTGGCCGACATCATCAACGGCCAGCCGAATCTTTTTCAGCCGTTTTACGTACTTTCTTCTGAGCTCTGATCATGCAGAATCTATACGGGCGCGGTAAAGCCAGTGCCATAACACCGCGTCATGCGGCGACACTTGCTGTGGCTGCGGTCATGTCAGGGCAGTCTCTCAATCAGGCGATTCCTTCGCTCGAAGATCGCATCGAAGACAGCGAACGGGGTTTCTTTCGCGACCTGACGTTAGGCAGCTGTCGCTGGTACTTTCGGCTCAATGCGCTGACTAAGATGCTGTTGAAGAACCCTTTTCCCGAGGAAGATCAGGACCTTCACGCTCTGATGATCGTCGGGCTTTATCAGCTGGTGATTCAAGGCAAAGCGCCTCATGCAGCAGTACATGCCACAGTCGATGTCTGCGAAGAGATGGGCAAGGGCTACGCAAAGCCGGTCATCAACGCCTGCCTGCGCCGTTATGGCCGGGAGTATGAGAGCTTACTGCCACTGCTGGAAGACAACCCTGTAACGGCAACCAGTCACCCGAAATGGCTGGTCAAAATGCTGACCAAAGCCTGGCCTGAACAATGGCCGCAGATCCTCGATGCTAACAATGAGCGCGGCCCGCTATGCCTTCGTGTGAATCAGCGTCACGTCAGCCGGGATGAGTATCTACGGCGTTTACAGGAAGCCGGTATTGAGGCCACCGCAGGTGAACACAGCCGCTCAGCGATTTACCTTGAGGCATCGTGCGATGTCACTACGCTGCCGGGGTTTGCCGATGGTGATGTCAGCGTACAGGACGAAGCTGCGCAGCTGGCAGCACAGATACTGGCGCCAGCAGATGGTGAGTGCGTACTCGATGCCTGTGCTGCTCCGGGTGGTAAAAGCGCTCACCTGCTTGAGTCTGCAGACATACGCCTGATGGCGGTGGATACCGATGAAGCCCGACTTGAGCGTGTGCACGAAAACCTTGAACGTCTGCGACTGAGTGCGGATATCGCCTGCGTCGATATGTGCTCGGACGAACCCTGGTGGGAAGATTACTGCGGCGATGAGCCGGGTTTCGATGCCATTCTTCTGGATGTACCATGTTCAGCAACGGGCGTGATCCGCCGCCATCCGGATATCCGCATGCTGCGCCGCCGCGAAGACATTGCGCAGTTGGTTGAAGTGCAGGCCGATATTTTAGAGCGCGCCTGGCAGATGCTGAAGCCGGGCGGACGCTTGCTATACGCTACCTGCTCGGTGCTGCCTCAGGAAAATAGTGAGCAGATTGTACGTTTTGTTGATGTGCATCCGGATGCAACGCTCGTTACACTGGACAATGACTGGGGAATCGCCTGCATTGCCGGGCGGCAGTTATTTCCGACGCCTCGTGGACACGACGGCTTCTACTACGCGCTCTTGCACAAAACTGCAGACAATAACTGCTGAAGGCAGACGGGACTCTGAGCTGATATGAAGATTATTATCCTTGGCGCCGGACAGGTCGGGGGAACACTGGCAGAAAACCTCTCCAGTGAGAAAAACGATATCACCATTATCGACACAGACACCGATCGCCTGCGCGAACTGCAGGACCGTATCGATGTTAAAACCGTTTATGGTCATGGTTCGTTTCCGCACGTGCTGCGCGACGCCGGGGCCGATGATGCTGACATGCTGGTGGCGGTCACGAATTCTGACGAGACCAATATGGTCGCGTGTCAGGTGGCGTATACGCTGTTCAGAACCCCCACCAAGATTTCCCGTATTCGCTCCAACGCTTACCTTAAGCAGACCGACCTCTTCAATGTTGATGCCTTCCCGATTGATGTACTGATTTCGCCAGAGCAGGTAGTGACAAAGTACATACGCCGCCTGCTGGAGTTTCCGGGGGCACTGCAGGTACTCGACTTTGCCGACGGTAAAGTTCAGCTGGTCGCTGTTAGGGCCTATTACGGTGGCCCTCTGGTCGGTCAGGCGATCTCAACACTCAAAGATCACCTACCTAATGTGGAAACACGTGTAGCTGCGGTGTTCCGTCGCAATACCGCCATTGAGCCCAAGGGTGATACCGTCATCGAAGCCGACGATGAGGTGTTCTTTATTGCGGGTCGTGAGCACATTCACACCGTGATGAGTGAGTTGCGTCGTGCGGAAGACTCATACAAACGAGTCATCATTGCTGGTGGCGGTAACATCGGTTACCGGCTCGCTAAAGCGCTGGAGAAACGCTACCGGCTGAAAATAATCGAGCACAACCCTGAGCGTGCGCGCTACCTGAGTGAAAATCTCGACCGCACCGTTGTCCTGCATGGCAGTGGTACGGATAAAAGCCTGCTCGAAGAAGAGAATATTGAGAATACCGACGTCTTCTGTGCCCTGACCAACGATGACGAGGTGAATATCATGGCCTCGCTGTTGGCGAAGCGCCATGGCGCCCGTAAAGTGATGACCCTGATTAACAAAGCGGCCTACGTGGATCTGGTGCAGGGCGGCATGATTGACGTGGCGATCTCACCACAACAGGCAACCATCGGCAGCCTGCTGACGCATGTTCGTCGGGGCGATGTGGTTAATGTTCACAGCCTGCGCCGTGGCGCTGCTGAAGCCATCGAGGCTATCGCTCACGGTGACAGCATGTCATCTAAGGTGGTCGGGCGTCGTGTGGGTGAAATTAAATTACCGCCGGGCACGACAATCGGTGCCATCGTTCGCGGCGATGACGTCATTATGGGACGCTCTGATGTCGTGGTTGAATCGGATGATCACGTCATTCTGTTTGTGATGGATAAACGCCACATCGCCGATGTGGAACGACTCTTCCAGGTGGGCTTGGGCTTCTTCTGATATGCACTTTACTGTGATTGCCCGGGTACTGGGCATCTTCCTGATGTTGTTCAGCCTGACCATGCTGCCGCCTATGGTTGTATCCATGTGGTACGACGATGGCGCTACCGAAGCCTTCAGCGTCGCTATGTCTCTCGTTCTTGGGATCGGCTTCTTCAGCTGGTTGCCATTTCGCGGTGTTAAAAAAGAACTCAAAACCAGAGACGGATTTA
Organism: Thalassolituus sp.; assembly: GCF_984348125.1. NCBI lineage: Bacteria > Pseudomonadati > Pseudomonadota > Gammaproteobacteria > Oceanospirillales > Oceanospirillaceae > Thalassolituus > Thalassolituus sp. The sequence goes on along the minus strand of NZ_CFHJLR010000006.1, from coordinate 153,197 downwards.
TCGTCGCAGCCTTGTTCTGGCTGACGCTGGGTCTGGCAGGCACATTACCTTTTATGCTCGCCGAAAACCCCGGCCTGAGCTTTGCCGATGCCTTTTTCGAATCCCTCTCGGGCTGGACAACCACCGGTGCGACGGTGATGACGGGCCTCGAATATCTGCCGAAATCGATCCTCTGGTATCGTCAGCAACTGCAGTGGCTGGGCGGCATGGGGATTATCGTTCTGGCCGTGGCTATTCTGCCGATGCTCGGTATTGGTGGCATGCAGCTGTTCCGCGCTGAAATGCCGGGCCCTCTGAAAGACTCGAAACTTACTCCGCGTATCACTGAGACTGCGAAAGCGCTCTGGTACATCTACCTGTCGCTGACCATTGCCTGCGCACTGGCTTACTGGCTCGCGGGTATGAACACCTTTGATGCCATCGCGCACAGCTTCTCGACGGTCGGTATCGGGGGCTTCTCAACCTATGACGCGTCCATGGGGCACTTCGACAGCGCACTGATCGAAGCCATTGCCATGTTCTTTATGCTGGTGGCGGCACTTAATTTCTCGCTGCATTTCTATGCCTGGCGGTACAAAACCGTGCGCCATTACTTCGTTGATTCCGAAGTGAAGTTCTTTCTGTTCGTCATGTTTGGTGGTGCATTACTGACCGTCATTGCACTCTGGATGACGGATACCTATGACTTTGGTGGCGCGGTTCGCTACGGCTTATTCGAGCTGGTGTCGGTTGCCACGACGGCTGGCTTCGGCACTGCTGACTTCTCGGTCTGGCCGGTATTCCTGCCTGTACTGCTCTTTATGATGGCATTCATCGGTGGCTGTGCGGGTTCGACCGGTGGTGGCATGAAAGCCATTCGTATCCTGTTGGTATTCAAACAGGGCCTGCGCGAGATTCATCGACTGATTCACCCCAATGCCATCATTCCGGTTAAGCTCGGCAAGCAACCGGTAGCCGACCGGATTCTGGAATCGGTCTGGGGATTCTTCGCGCTCTATGTGGTCACCTTTATGGTGATGATGCTGGCTTTGATGGCGACCGGGCTGGATCAGGTCACCGCGTTCTCAGCCGTTGGCTCCTGCCTCAATAACCTCGGCCCGGGGCTTGGCGAGGTCTCTGCGCACTACGGTAATATCTCCGATACCGCTAAGTGGATTCTGGCCCTGACCATGCTGCTCGGGCGTCTGGAGATTTTCACTTTACTGGTTCTGATTACCCCGAGTTTCTGGCGGAGTTGATGTTGAAAGTTAGGGACAGGGATATGCCTTCTAAGATCAGGTTGCAACGTGTCAGTGATCAGCGTTTGTTCATTGCAATCGCTGCTGTCGTTCCCTTGTTCTTTATCACTTTAGCTTATGTTGAACAGGGCTGGAGTTTGTTTGACCCGAAAGGACAGATTTGCATAGCTGTGTCAGCTCTCCTTTTGACCGCCTACTGGTGGCTACCTTCAGGCTTCTTCCCGAAATCACACAGGGAATCGATTGAGGTTGATCAAAAGAGCCTCCAGATTGTGCGCGGAAAACAGGTATGGAGAGGGAATTTTAGTGATTGGCAGGCGTTCAAGGTTGAAATGGTTGTCAGTCAGCTCGGTTATAACTGTTGCTTGATTTTCTACGGACGTGAGGGGAAGGAATTCAGCTTCTACTTCCGTAACTTTATGGCATCAGAGATTGAAAGGTTTCTGAAGGACACTCCTCTCCGTAAATGGCAATGAATTGATAAGCTAAACCCAATTTTCTACTCGTAGACCAGGAACCCGTTGAAACTCACGCTCGTTATTGGTCACAACGATAAGACCGAGAGAGCGGGCATGCCCTGCGATCATTTGATCGTACGGGCCGATAGGACATCCACTACGAGCAAGTTCAGCCCGGATCTGCCCGACGTGCTGCGCAGCGTGCGCGCCAAAGTCCAGAACTTCCAGTCGGCTCGCAAACGATTCGACAACTTTCAGATTACGCTCGGGATTGGTAGATTTTTCCGCACCGTATAACAATTCCATCAGGGTGATAGAGGATATTGCCATCTGCCCATCGTGTGCATTGAATCTTTCCCGGACCTGCTCAGGTTTGTTTTTAATTGTGTAGATCACGATATTAGTATCGAGCAGATACTTTATCATCAGAAGTCCTCTCGCGATTGCTCCCTCGGTTGTTCACGCTCAGACATAAAGTCATCCGTAGCGCGCAAACCTTCAAACCAACTATCCCAGCTCTCACCAACTGGAGTGATGATGCGTGCGTTTCCGACAGAAAAGATATTCACCTTTTTCACATCGTCCGCAAACTCAAGAGCTCTAGGAATTCTTATCGCTTGATTCTTGTTGTTCGAGAATATGGATGCTTCTGCCATAAAACTAGCCTCACTATACAGAAGGTTGGTTCAGTTAATATGATATTCGATTCAGTATATGTCAACAGCATATACCTGGTGGGATTGATGCTCCGCTGACTAGCGAACGCTGCCGCTGCCTTTAGGAGCGCGGGGTATTTGGTTCAGACGAAGCTTCACCAGGGCATACCCAAACAGATACAGGGTCGCGATCAGAAGTGCGGCGGCAGTACCCAGCTGCAGTCCAAGTAAGGGATAAATCTGAGTGACCGAGACGACGTAAATCACCATAGACACCAGACCCTCAGGGTACTGTTTGACTGTTGCGGCGACAACGGGCGCACCGTAGCTTAGTTGCAATACGATGAGTGTCGGGAAAAAACTAACCGGAAACGCTGCCAATAAGCCCGCCTGTGAGGGGGAAAGCCAGTGCGCCAGCGCGGTAATCCCGAGTACGCTGATGGTAGCCATGACCGCACGGAACAGAATCGCTGGTGCCGGACGTTGCCAGAGGTTGTCGCTGTTCAGTGCGACTTTGGCGTCAGGTACAGACCGGAGAAGCCGGCTTGCTGCGGCGATAAGAGTCAGCATAATCAGCGCGTTCTGCCACCAGTTGGCGTTCCAGTATTGTAGCGGCGCAACCGTCGTCAGAAATGCGCTGAGCGCCAGCAGTGCAGGGATCAATACGTGTCTTGGCCGGTGCCAGCGACGGCTTGCGTATAAGTAGCTGATGGCCAGTGCCAGGCTGCCTGTCAGTCCAATCAGAGTATGTGTCGCGCCTTCCGCTGCGAAATCAGAGCCCAGTTCAAACCCCATAAAGTAGAGAGTGATAGCACTACCCAGCGGGAAGCCGGCCAGTACGCCCGCCCAGGCGGGGCCATAGCGCCGTGCGACAACGGCCAGCATAACGACCGTTAGAAACGTAACCAGTATCTTCGTGAGTAAGAGCAGCAAAAGGAGAACCTCAGACGTAATTCCGCGATGATAGCTGACGCTCAGAGTAGTGTCAGGTGAAGATCAATACAGTAAAACGGGCCATATAGAGGTGTTTGTTATCTTATCGGGTCACTTTGGCGCACCCTGACTAAACTCGCTGGCGAGGCCGTTTAACGGGGCATATTCTGGTTCCTGCAACAGTAGCCAGAGGGATGCGGTACTGGCTTATTCTCGCGAACGACGCAGGGATAAGAACAATGATAATAAAACCAACCGTAAGTCTGGTGGCACTCCTGCTACCAATGTCAGCACTGTCTGAACTGCAATCTCTTGACGAATATGCCATGAGTACAGTTTCCGGGCAGTCCGGGATCAGTATTGAAATGGAAGCTCAGATGGATATCGGTGAAATCATTTATACCGATGAGGGCTCTCTCGCAATTACTGAGGTCTTTCTTGGTGGTGCTGACCGTGATGATCTGTTTGTCGAAGGTTATACCGCAGCCAATGGCGGTACCCCTTTTATTCAGAATGTGTCCTCGCTTCTCGATGACCTGAAGTTGGATATCGATATCTCAGCAGAGGGCGAATTGTCGCTTAAATTTTTCCCGGTTGGTTTTGCCGCACCTGTGGATTTCAGCATCCGTACAGAAGCCTGGGAAATACGCGATGCCGATGGTGCTCCCAAATTTACTCTGATTGATAACTTTAAGATGGACGGCATCTTTACCCAGTTATGGGCCAAAATTGGGTACGACGATGAACTCGGAACAGATCGTCTGAATCTGGAAATGATGATCGGCATCGATGATCTCGACTTTGATATGCCGGCACTTGGTCTGGCGATACGTGACTTCCGCATGACCCGCTCTGACTACGACGACAACCCTAATCTATTGAGTGCCAACGCGCAGATTGAGGCAGATATATACAGCGGCCAGAACTCCCAGGGCGGTGGTGCACTCGCAATCGATAATATCGGGATGAATGCGGATATCACTGTTGGGTCCATTCAGGTAGGTGGACGCTCAATCGGTTCAATGAAAGTCGATAACCTCAATATGGTTGGCGGCAGTCTGAAAATTTACGGCCACTGAAACCCTCCACTCAGTGGGTTTTGCCAGCTTACCAGGGGCGGTAAGCTGGCTTTTTTGTGTCTGGCCCTCTGTCTCTTCTTAGTTGCGAGTTGCCCCACTGATCAAGCTCTGTACAATGCCGGCTTTTCCGCCTGAGTTCTTCGGGTGCGTGTCTTAATAGTAAGTGAGCAGTTACTTATGTTGAATACTCTGAAGCGCGAGTGGTTTTCAAACGTTCGCGGCGATCTCTTGTCGGGCACGGTCGTTGCTCTGGCTTTGATTCCTGAGGCCATTGCCTTTTCTATTATCGCCGGAGTCGACCCGAAGGTCGGCCTTTACGCGTCTTTCTGTATCGCGGTTATCATCGCCATTGTGGGTGGTCGTCCGGGCATGATCTCGGCAGCAACGGGTGCAATGGCGCTGCTGATGGTGACCTTGGTAAAAGAGCACGGTCTGCAGTATCTGCTCGCGGCCTCGCTACTCTGTGGTGTGATTCAGATAGGGGCGGGCTTCTTAAAACTCGGAGACCTGATGCGTTTCGTGTCGCGGTCTGTGGTGACAGGTTTTGTGAATGCACTGGCGATCCTCATCTTTATGGCGCAATTGCCTGAGCTGACGAACGTGACCTGGCATGTATACGCCATGACCGCCGCAGGTCTGGGTATCATCTACCTGTTCCCTTATGTGCCTAAAGTAGGCAGTTGGCTCCCGTCGCCGCTGGTGTGCATTCTTACCATGACAGCCGTTGCGATCTACTTTGGAATCGATGTACGTACCGTGGCTGACATGGGTGAATTGCCGGATACCTTGCCTATTTTCCTCTGGCCAGACGTACCGCTGACGCTGGAAACTCTGTGGATTATTCTGCCGTACTCGGCTGCTCTGGCGGCCGTTGGTTTGCTGGAGTCGATGATGACAGCCACCATCGTTGACGAACTCACCGATACCGACAGTGATAAAAACCGCGAATGTAAGGGGCAGGGTGTGGCTAACATCGGTTCTTCCTTGCTGGGCGGCATGGCAGGTTGCGCAATGATCGGTCAGTCGATCATTAACGTGAAATCCGGAGGACGTGGTCGATTATCCACCTTTGTTGCGGGTCTGTTCCTGTTGATTATGGTGGTCTTCCTTGATGAGTGGATCGGTCAGATTCCGATGGCCGCATTGGTTGCTGTGATGATCATGGTGTCGATTGGCACTTTCTCCTGGGAGTCGGTGATCAACCTTAAGAAACACCCGTTATCCACCAATATTGTGATGCTGGCCACAGTCTCTGTGGTTGTTGCGACGCACAACCTTGCACTGGGTGTACTCGTTGGCGTCCTGCTGGCATCCTTGTTCTTTGCTAACAAGATTGGCCGTTTCATGGTCGTGAAAAGCGAGCAGGATGCACCGGGCGAACGCACCTATAAGGTGATTGGCCAGGTGTTCTTTGCGTCGTCGGATGCGTTCAGTAAGTCATTCGATTTCCGCGAAGCGGCTTCTAAAGTCACTATTGATCTGACGCATGCCCATTTCTGGGATATTACGTCAGTATCTGCTCTGGATAAGGTGGTGATTAAGTTCCGCCGCGAGGGAGCAGAGGTCGAGCTGCTTGGAATGAATGAAGCCAGTGCCACGATTGTCGACCGTTTCGGTGTTCATGATAAGCCGGAAGAAGTCGAGAAAATGATGGCAGGTCACTAACAGGCCGCCATTAACAATCGGTGAGGTTCACGCGCTGGTTTCGCTGTCGAAAGAGAGTGAGAAGGAGTAACGATGAAACAGATTACGGCATGTATTGATGCCTCCCCGGGTGCAATGGCGGTGGTGGATGCCGCTTCCTGGGTCAGCCAGCGCCTGCAACAACCACTGACTCTGCTGCACACTCTTGAGAAGGTCGATAAGAATGCGGCTGACCTTAGTGGCAGCATTGGTTTTGGCAGCCGCGAGCATTTGCTGGAGCAGCTCACTGAGCTGGATGCTCAGCGTGCGAAGCTGGCGATTGAAAGTAGTCGTATCATGCTCGAGTCTGCAGAAAAGCGGGCGAAAGAGCACGGTGCTCAGGACTGCACTGTTCAGCAGCGTCACGGTCGTCTGTCGGAGGAAGTGCTGTCCCTCGTTGACGATACTCGTGTGCTGGTAATGGGACGTCAGGGGGAAGACCATCCGGACCCGACGGTTGCTACGCTGGGCAGTCAGTTGGAGACGGTACTCCGTTCAGTATCCTGTCCGGTGCTGATTACAACGGGCGTATCTTTTCGTACACCTACGCGCTTTATGGTGGCGTATGACGGCAGTGAAGCTGTCGAACGTGCGTTAGATGCGTACGCTGACAGCCCACTTCTGAAAGAAGCAGAGTGTCATCTGGTCATGGTCAACCACACCGATGCAGAGCATGTCGCTAAGTTTACGACTGCACAGCAACGATTGGAGAAAGCTGGCTTTAACGTGGTGACTCGTAAATGCGAGGGCGATGTCCTGTCGATTCTCAATGACTATCAGTTTCGTCATCAGATCGATCTGATTGTGATGGGCGCCTACGGCCACTCGCGTATCCGTCAGTTCTTCGTTGGTTCGCATACCCGCAATATGGTCAGCCACAGCAAAGTACCTATTCTGCTGCTGCGTTAACGTAGTCATGATAGAAGTGCTGCGCTGACAGAAAGAAAAGGGGCCATCGGCCCCTTTTTTATTTTGAGTCTTATCTGACAGCCTTCACTATCGACTGAGGCTCGCTTTGTTGTGACTTCGCCTGTGAAGCCAGAAGTAGAGCACAGGCACAACAAACAAGGTTAATGTGGTTGCCGAGATAATGCCGCCGATCACCACAGTGGCGAGTGGCCGTTGTACTTCTGCGCCAATACCCGTATTTAAAGCCATCGGTACGAAGCCAAGCCCCGCAACCAGAGCTGTCATCAATACCGGGCGCAAACGCATGGTCGCGCCCTGAATGACAGCGTCGCGCAAAGCGACGCCCTGATCACGCAGTTGGCGAATGAAGGTCAGCATGACGAGGCCGTTCAGTACCGAGATTCCGGACAGTGCGATAAAGCCCACGGCCGCTGAGATAGACATAGGCATTCCTCTCAACCACAGCAGGAATATTCCGCCGGTCAGGGCCAGTGGTACACCGCTGAAGATAATTAAGGCACCGCGCAGATTCCCGAACGCCGAGATCAGCACGAACAGGATAAGCGCCAGAGTGGCTGGTACCACCCAGCGCAGCCTTGCTTCGGCTGACTGGAGTTGCTCGAAAGTGCCGCCGTATTCCAGCCAGTAACCGCTGGGTAAACTCACCTCTGAGGCCGCTTTCTGCCGGACCTCTTTGACGAAACTGCCGAGATCACGACCACGCACATTGGCACTGACGACGATGCGACGCTTGCCGTTTTCGCGACTGATTTGTGCCGGAGCTGGCGCGAGAACGACATCCGCGACTTCGCTCAGAGGCACAAATCCGCCATCAGCGAGCGGTATAGGAAGCGCTTTGATCAGGTCTGCATTCTCGCGCAGAGGCTCGGGAAACCTGACGACCAGGGGAATGCGTTGGTCCCCACGATAGATCAGCCCCGCTTGCTGTCCGCCGACAGCCGTCGATAGCAGAGACTGAATATCATCGACCGTCAAACCATAGGCCGCCAATTTCTGGTGGTTTGGATGAAGTGTCAGCACGGGTAGCCCTGTGACCTGCTCGACCCGGACATCGGCGCTACCGTCCACTGAGTTAAGCAGGGCAGCAACCTCATTCGCTGCAGTAAGAAGCTGGCTCAGGTCATCACCGAACACTTTGACGCCAAGGTCGGCGCGTACTCCAGAGATCAGTTCGTTGAAGCGCATCTGGATGGGCTGAGTGAATTCATAGTTATTACCCGGGAGTTCCCGCACGCTGGCTTCAATCTGCTCTACCAGATCCGCTTTATGCCGCTCCGGGTCCGGCCATTGTGCCTTGGGCTTGAGGATGATGAAGGTATCCGCGACATTGGGCGGCATAGGGTCGGTCGCGATCTCCGGTGTGCCAAGCCGGGAGAAAACAGTCTTAACTTCAGGGAAGGTAAGAAGGCGCTCCTCAAGTAATACCTGCATATCTAACGACTGTTGTAGAGAGGTGCCGGGAATACGCAAGGCATGGAGTGCAATATCCCCTTCATCCAGCTGAGGAATGAATTCTGAACCGAGGCGAGTGCTGAGAATCACGGCGCCAACGATAAGCAGGGCGGCAGAGCCGATCAAGATCACAGGAGCCCGCAAGGCAGTGCGCAGAAGTCGCTCATAAAGTGACTGGTAGCCGTATCGCTTTGATTCGACAGACGACGCGCCAGATGGCTCGGTATGATGAACGCCTGTCCCGTTCCTCAGAAACACAGCGATAGCGGCAGGCACCAGCGTGATACTGATGATCATGGCGGAGAGCAGGGCGATCACCACGGTCGCTGCCATCGGATGAAACATCTTTCCTTCGATGCCGGTGAGGCTGAAGATGGGGATATACACCAGAGTGATGATGGCGACGCCGAACAGGCTGGGTTTCATCACCTCTGCGGTTGCTGAGTACACCAGTTCAAGACGCTCGCGCAAGGTCAGGGCTGACCCGCTGGCGCTCAGGCGCCTCACGCAGTTTTCGACGATGATGACAGCGCCATCAACGATCAGGCCGAAGTCCAGAGCGCCCAGACTCATGAGGTTGGCAGATACGCCGGCCTGAACCATGCCGGTGATTGTTGCCAGCATCGCCAGAGGGATAACCGCGGCGGTAATCAGTGCTGCACGCAGATTGCGCAACATGATGAACAAAACAAAAATAACCAACAAAGCGCCTTCAAGTAGGTTGGTCTGTACCGTCGCCAGCGTCTTGCCCACCAGGTCTGTGCGGTTGTAAACGACTTCGGTCGTCACGCCATCGGGGAGACTGGTTGCGATATCTTGCAGGCGGCGTTTAAGCGCTTCCGCAACCTCTTTCGGGTTTTCCCCCATCAGCATCATGGCACTGCCCAGTACGGTTTCTGAGCCACCGCGTGTCGCCGCGCCTGTGCGTAACTCTTCGCCCTGAGTGACCTCAGCAAGGTCCCGGATGCGCACAATGGCCGTACCGTTGCGAGCCACCACGGTATCGCGGATATCTTCTATCGACTTCAGTTGACCGACGGCTCTTACCAGCTGTTGTTCCCCATGGACTTCGATATAGCCTGCGCCACGATTGCTGTTGTTGCGCCTGATCGCGGAGACCAGCTGAGGCACCGTGATCTGGTGTTGCAGTAACAAGGCTGGGTCAGGGCGGATATGAATCTGCTCTTCGAAGCCACCGCTGGTATTGATCTCGGCGACGCCCGCAACCTGAGCCAGTTGCGGGCGTATTATCCAGTCCTGCACGGTACGCAAAGCCATTGCATCGTACGGGCTGCCATCCGGCTGACGAGCATCGCTGTCGGCCGTGACGGTATAACTGAAGATTTCACCCAGTCCGGTACTGATTGGCCCCATCACCGGCTTCAGACCTTCAGGTAGGGCGTCGCTGATTTGGCCCAGTCGCTGATCAATCAGATTTCGTGCGTGATAGATATCAGTGCCGTCTTTGAAGACGACCGTCACCTGTGACAGGCCGTAGCGCGATAAAGAGCGCGTATATTCGAGTTGTGGCAAGCCGTAGAGCGCAGTTTCTACCGGAAACGTCACCCGTTGCTCGGCTTCCAGAGGCGAGTATCCGGTAGCTTCCGTATTAATCTGAACCTGAACGTTGGTGATGTCCGGTACAGCATCAATGGGTAAATAGCGATAACTCCAGAGTCCGGCGGCAATCAGAACCAGGCTGGAGGCCAGCATCATGAAGCGTCGCTCCACTGCCAGCCGTATTATGGCATTCAGCATGTGACCTCCTTAGTGCTGATGGGCAGCACCGGATTTTCCGATGTCTGCTTTTATCAGGTAGCTGTTGTCGGTCACGTATTCTTCGCCCGGATTCAGCCCGGCCGTTATTTCGGTGAACTTCTCGTCACTGGCGCCGGTGGTAACCGGGCGTGCCTGGTACTCGCCGTCGTGATGTACAAACACCACGGTATTGCCTTCGTGGGTTTGCAGAGCACGATTCTCGACTCTTACCTGCGCGACGGTTTCGGCGGTTGTGATGTGAACAAGTGTCACCTCGCCCGGCGTCAGGTCGTCATGTGAGTTGGACACCTTAGCCCGCGCTCGCCAGTAGGGCCGGCCATGAGCGGGAGGGGCAATGGAATCGATCTGTGTCGAGATATTGTGGGCAGGCAGAGTTACTGGCTGTCCAGCTGCAACCTGAGTCCTTTGAGATGGGTGTACTGGGATTTCCAGCCAGAGCCCGGACAGGTCAACGATCACAAATAAGGGTTCGCTGCTCGCCAGGTTGCCTGACGCCGCATGGCTGTCGCTGATAACGCCTGAAATCGGTGATCTGACCTCATAGCGACTCAGGCTTTCATTGCTTTCGATGGTGGCCAGTGTTTGCCCTTTCTTAACGCTATCGCCGGGGGCGACCCGGACATCGGTAATCAGGCCGGGAAAGCGCCCGCTGAGCTGGATCTCCTGTTGAGGCGGTACTACCAGAGTCGCGAAGATGGGGAGTGTTTCGTTTACAGCACCAGACGATGCAACCGCCGTTATGATGCCGTTTGCGGTGGCCATCGCAGCAGAGATCTTCGTCGTCTCGCTACTATTATCATGCTCATGCTCATGCTCATGCTCTTGGTCATGACTATGCTGAAGCGCGCCGCGATAAATAGCGCTTGATCCTTGCGATAAATTAGCCCCAGCATCCATTGCCGAGGCTGCAACAGAATTGCATTCTACGTTGAGTAGATCAATTCCTTCACTTCCTTCCTTTTATGAGCACCTCCTGCCGTATAGGCGTATGGGATCTCAACGACATCTAACCCGGAGAACAGTTCTCTGATCGCTGGGTGGTCGTTGATGCTGATTACCATGCGTCCTTCTATTGAATCAGCGAGCGCCCTGAGAGAGATGTACTCGTCCCATTCAAACGGCACACCATAGCCTGCTGTTTGCCAGTACGGTGGATCGATGTAGAACACAGTACCTGGTCGATCGTATCGTTTGATTACGTCTTGCCAGTCCATGTGTTCAATTACTGTCCGCGCCATCCGGTGGTGTGCGGCCTTCAGGTCTCGTTCCAGTGTGTTGATGTTGAAGCGCGGAGGTGCTGTCGGGGAGACACCAAACGTCGGCGACTCTACCTTCGCACCGAAGGCCATCTTCTGCATGTAAATGAAACGAGCAGCTCGTTGGATATCTGTGAGCGATTCTGGCTTCATCATCTTCAGCCAGTTCCAGTTATCCCGGCTCACCAGCGTCCAGCGGAACTGAGCGTGCAGCTCCTCCATGTGGTATTGCACCACGCGGTAGAGGTTGGTGATGTCTCCGTTGATATCGTTGAGGACTTCGACCTTTGAGGGTTCTTTGCTGAAGTAGATACCGCCCGCGCCAGCGAACGGTTCTACATAGCAGGTGTGATCACCCAGCATGGGCAGGATGTGTTTTGCCAGTTTGCGTTTGCCGCCCGGCCACGGCACTAGAGGTTTCGACATTGCTGTCTCCTTTACTCTGGCGCTCGCGGCACTCGGTTATATTCATGGTTTTACAGCGCGTACATTTGATTTCTATATGCGCTTTTCCGCTGACGACCGCCAGCAGATTTTTGCAGTGTGTGCAACGCAGTTGCGTTTTCATGTGAATCACCTTGTTATCTGGTAGGATTCCTCGGCTCGTCGACGAGCAGGGAAGCCTTGCTGATTCACAGTGCGTCATCACTGTGTCTTGGGGTTGATCGGTAGTTGCAGCTATCGATCAACCGCTTCCTTCTTCTCAGACTTCTACGGTCTGAACAGGCAGATCGGGTGCCCGGCTGATAATCCTCCCTTGTTGAATGATGGCTTTCTGTCCTGCGGCGACGGTGTCGCCCGTGACACGTATTGTGGAGCCACTTCGCAGCGTGACGAGACTTGTACCGTCCGAATTCACGGTGGTCACTGTCACGATTGCTTTTGCACCTGGTGCGAATAACTTACTGTATGACGCCCACGGATTGCTCATTACGCCTCCCACTCTATTGGTCGATCCAGAGTCAGCGTCTGAGTCACTGAGGCGAGACCTCGCCCCGGTGCGGAGATGCTGATCGCATCGACATACGCCCGGAATGAATCAGCGCTGTCGTCATAGACCACAGCGACGGTCTCGCCGGGCAATGGAATGCCTGGTTCTGTTTGTTGGGATTCTGGTACTTCAACCGTCAGCGAATACATCATGCGAATACCAGATGCCGCAATATCCTGCTCCCCACGAGACTTGTTTGCCTGATAGTCAGTCAGCCAAGCATCGGTCACATCGTCACCCGGCTTGTCACCAGCGGTGCCGTATCGCACAACGTTGAGAGCCACCGCACCGGAGACACTCTGCTCGCCAGATACAAACACAGCGTTGACCAGGTCACGATGCTCTCGCCACGATTCTCGGGCCTGTACCTGGTGAATGCTGATGGAGTGATCTGGTGTAGCAGTAGCGAGATTCCACGGTAGCGGCCAGTAACGTGGGCGAACTTTAACGGTACTGCCAGTCAGGTCTGCCTGAACAATCCCGCCAGCCACAGATGCCAGGCGTTTAATCACCTGAAGCGGGTTCTTGCTTTGGTAACTAAAAGAAGACCCAGCCATCGGCCAGTCAGTGATCTTTGCTGTGTCCCAGTCCAGCGTGTACCCAGTGCCAGATAGCTCTGCCGTCGCCGCCTGCACCGCTGTGGTACTCGCGATCGCTGAAGTACGAAGCGGCGCATACGGTGAGCCGAGATACTGAACACGGCTAAAGCCCGTCACCGACCAGCGACAGTTCAAAGCGTCGGTGTCGACGGTTTTGCTTTCGCGTACCTTCGATATGAAACACTCCCAGCGCCATCCATTGATCTCAATAGCGACTTCCTTCTCGCTAGACAGATCCGGCTCTACCAGCGCTGCCGCAGCGTCGTTGTGCAGATCAAACTGAACACGCCAGGCAGTGCTGTCACGATCAAGATCGAGGCGGAGGTTTGTGGCATCGAGCGGTTCGTTGCCAGGCAGTGCGATTACATTAACCAGGTGCATGGTGATATAGGTCTCCCGATCGTCCGGTGCGTAGACGGGCGCACCGGGTAATAAAGGTGGCTCGACCAGATATGGCAGATCCGGTGAGTAATGGAGTGACTCCCCAGCGCCCCATGGCAGCTCAGACTCCGACTGTTTCTCCGGTGGCTGGTATGCGCGCAGCGCAGACAATGTACGAATGGGAAACGCGGGCAGATCAGTTAAATTGAAACTCGCAATACGAACGACCGGGCTTGGGATATATGGGGCATCGTTTAACTTGATGCTGCCTGATACGCCTGTCAGCAATTCAGACTGCCGGAGGTCATACTCGGACGGTCTGATCGAATATATGTTTGTACCAAGTTGCGGAGCCTGCAATTCAGTTGCATGGGCTGCAGCCTGGTGGATCTCAACCGACACAGACCCAGCGAGTGAAACGGACGCGAGATGGATATTGATTTGCGCATCAGATTGCAGCGGTACCGGGCTGATCCACGGTAGGTCGGTTGTAACACAATGATGATGGTCGCCCGCTGATATTGCGATAGGCGCACCGCTGGACAGCGAGATCGGCACAGACCACGCGGCTACACTGCTGACCGAAAGTGCCAGTGCAACACCACTGCCAATCACGATTCCTGCAGACAGGCTTGCGCGTTGATGCAGACCAATAGACGCACTGTTCTTCAAGCTCTCACCAGCACCGGACACGCCACACGCAGCTACCGCATATAACCTGGTCATACGATAAACGGCCCTTCGGAAACGGGGCGATAAAACGGAACCGCGATCAGCTGCACTGTGCCAGACCAGACCGTTTCATCTGCCGTAGTCGGCCAGACAGGTTCAACACCCAGTGTGCCGGACTGAACGACCCGGTACGTATATCCGTTGTACTGCGTAGGGTGTACCCGCTCGCCAGCACCGCGAGCTTCACCATCAACGTGAGGCAGACCGTAGTCATCAAACACCGTGATCAGCATCTGCCCGGTATAACCCTGCCATTTAAGCGTGTACTGCCCGTCACCGGGATCAGACATAGTCCGCGCCAATTGATACGGAGGATCTGCATCCAACGCCGTGGCAATCACATTACGAGCGGCGGGTTGATCAGCGACACGTACAGAGCCAGTAAACGAACCCGGATCGCCAGAGCTTGCCGCATCACCTGACGACTTGAACGAAATATTGACCTGCTCAGAGTCGTATACGTAGTCATCTACCCACCACACGCCGTCAGCGATACCGTCACTGATTTTGAATGCCAGTAATTTATACGCCGCATACTGATCAATCATCGCCAGCGGAAACCGCAACGCATCACGCACAACGATGACAGACTCAGGCGCGGTCAGAGCACGCACAAACTGCACAATAAAAAAATCAGAACCAACTGGCAGATCATGCTGCAACTCAACGACCGGCAACGCAGCACGCCTAATAACCTCAGCGCCCGCAGAAAAAACAGTCATGACCAATCCGCCTGATCGAGGGATATAAACACATGGTCGCCGTAATTGAATGGCGCCCACAAATAATTTTTACCGCCGATTGTTATCGTATCTGTCAGCGATACAATCGACAGTTCCGCCATCACCGAGTACAGTGCGGCCACCCCAAAACCAGGGACGGTATGCAGCATCGGCAGCACCGCAGTTTGATATGAGTCAGCCTGAGCCGTGAACTCCTCCGCAACAAACAACGAAACAGGAACCACACTCAAATTGCGATACGCAGCCTCGTTAGCACCGCCCAAACCACTACCGCTAGGAGTCGCGCAGTACGGGTACACCCATGAAACGCACTCGCCAGTCACCCACGCACCATCTTTGTTGATAGTCGCGACACCCTGACGGTCACCCCGCATCGACCAATAGACGCTATTGCCTGGCTGCCCAGCACCCTGCAGTATAAAGTTCGGCCCCGTGGGCTGCGAGACAGACCCGCCGCCAACTAATGAGTCTGCAGAGCCAAAAAATATGTTCTGGATTTTATAATAATTACTAGAGTCATGATCCGCCGAAAACAACGAATCATGGTATAGGCTGAACCAACAAATCGCGAAATGCTCATTAGCAATAATGCACCAGTGATCACACTGACTGGATTGAGCAAAACCAAACAGCGAATAATTAGACGAACCCGAACTACTGTCCGTGAGATCTGAAATATCAGCGGCATAACGACCGCACCGGACATTCAACCCCGTCACCGCATCAATCATCGCAGACGCGGTAAAAATAAATGGACCGTAGTTGCCGTAATTATTGTATGAGAGGCCCAGGACACCAGACTGATTCGAATTTGTAAATGTACACACGCCATCAGTAGCCCACACATCGTACACTACAGACCAGCCCGCAGCGGGTTTAGAGCCGTAGCCGGTAACGAGTGCCGCTTTTAAAACCTCATAGAAGCCATTTTTGCTGTCATTCGTTACAACCGGCGCACCGGGGTCATCACTGCGGTAAATCGTCGGAGCGCCCATCAGTCTGCATCCCCCATAAA
Source organism: Thalassolituus sp. (assembly GCF_984348125.1). Lineage (NCBI taxonomy): Bacteria > Pseudomonadati > Pseudomonadota > Gammaproteobacteria > Oceanospirillales > Oceanospirillaceae > Thalassolituus > Thalassolituus sp. The sequence continues at coordinate 137,272 of NZ_CFHJLR010000006.1, read as the reverse complement.
TTCAATCACAATTGAGTCATCAGCGATCTGCTGATTGCTGGGCGTTACTGTGCGGATGATTTCAACGGGTGCAGCCGCTGCATCAGTATTAAATCGCACCACGTTTGACGATACCCAACCGCCACCCCAGCCGTCAGAACGAATAGTGAAGTACGGGGTGCCGGTCATAGGGTTGACCGGTGAGAAGTCAGCATTAATGCTGCCAGTGCCGATGACACCACGCTGCTCAGACACGCATTCAAATCCGGTACCGGATGTAAATCGCAGCTTCCAGCGATCCTGCACGCAGCCCAGGCTATCAATCAGAATGGGGTAGTTCAGGTCATCGTAGCTGGCTACTGATGCATCGCCGATCAGCTCATCACGCCATTCAGTCGAGTCCACTTTTTGAAAAAACGTATCTTTGATCCGTGCCTGCAAATCCCCCGTCTCGACCATCGCGCTGACGTAACTTTCGTCCGCGATGTAGTCATGGGTAAGTTGCAGATTCAGTTGTAGCTGCCCCGTCACTAACGCATTCGTGATAACGGCCCGGTCTTCTATTCGGTGATTTACAATCAGCGGCAACGTGAGTGAGTTGCCGTCATCGTCCTCAGCACTGAACGGATCTGCCAGCGTAGCGGTACCGGCAGCTAAATCGACGGTGTATTGATCGACGGCCAATAACGCACCGAGCGCGTCTTTAATGACAATTACAGAGCAATCGGTACGACCACAATCGACCACCTGGCCCGCGACTGGCGAGGCGATATTGACCGTGTCGGTATGATGCACAACAACGAGGTAGCCATCCTGCAATACCGGCACTTCGCCATTCGTCGGCAGGCGAACCGGATTCAGACCGAGCCGTTCAGGGTCTTGCGGCAGTGTTGTGTAGGCAACGGCGTTATATGTCAGTGTTGATAAAATCACCGGCTGAGTGAACGTAATTTCAACGACTCCGGCGATACTATCGACACTGCCGCTGGCGCTGCCGCTACTTGTTGTCGCGGGCACAAACGGCAGCACGTAGCCATTGCTAACACCGGGCTGGGGTAGCTCTGTTACTGTGTCGTTATCATCAAATGATCCAGTGATAACGCCGTCGTTATCTGACACAGCACGCATCAATGCGCCGTCTGTAGAGCGCCGTGCCAGGAACTGCAAACCAGAACTACGTAGCGGCGCAGCCGCAGTGCGAAATACAACACTTTGAACAGCAACCGCTGCACCCAAACCCAGCGCTGCGGCATCGAGGGTGCCGCTCAGCGAATCAACAACATCACGCACCGCGCTGTAATTAATCTCAGCCATGCCGTTCACGCTATCGATAGACCCGGCTGTCAGGCCTGCGCCGGTCGTCATATTGAATGCGCGATACAACACGCCGGCGCCACGGTCGATTAGCTCATCATTATCCAGCGTCAACACAACACTGCCGGGCACCAGCGTATCTGTCGAAACTGGCACCTTTAACGTCAGATCGTTCACGGGAATAGTTTGTGTAATCGGGATACCCGCCGTGGTCGAACGGTAGCTGATAGAAGCCGTTTGCGCTTCAACGCGCATCGTTTTCTCTGTAGTTACTTGCTGCCAGCCACCGAGCACTCCGCTTTGCTCCGTGTACTCAGGCACCCGTCGGGTAAATGCAGTACCATCAACGGTGATAATGCCTGTGGCGTAGTCGATTGAGCCGACAATGATGCCACCCATGTAGCGCGCCTTCAGGTGCCCTTGAGCATTGGAAACCAATCTCTGCGTGCTACTGATACGCGACTCGTAGACTGTGCCACCAGACAATGTGCCTGCGGTATATGTGAACTTCAGATCAAAGCTGATTGACCCCGGTACGATGTTCGTCTGGCCAACGTCAATCGTGAAACTACTGCCGGTACTCTGAGCAACAGACTTACTTGCCGTCAGCACTGCCGCGTTATGCTTATCGTAAGTAATGACGACATCAGACGTGGGCAGATTAGCCGGTGTGAATACAACCGTATTACCTGTTATTGATCCAGCACTGCCAGACAGCACACCCGATGCATTAGCGGTTTCGGAGTAGTTACTGGCATTGCGTGACCAGTCAATTTGCAACGTTGATTCGAGCGGCACATCATCGAGATCCAGTTCAAACCATGCATTGCGTGCGCCGGTATCTGCGACTTCGTACGGGGTCTGCGCCCAGGTATAGATGATCTGTGAGTTCAAATCTGGTTCGCCAGGCAACGTTATTGAGCCACTTCCGGTCGCGTAGTTAATCGTGCCGCTCGCACCCGGTCCAGACAGCGCACCTGTGCCGTCATCCGTCATTGAGTACCATTTACCGAGATACATGAAATCAACACGCAGTGTGCCGGGTGACGGCGGCGGCGCAAGCTGGAATGTGTATGTAACCTGCCGATTTCCAGCAGTGATTAATACAGAGTCTGTATACGGTGTCAGTTCAACTGCGACACCTGGTATGTAACTTACAGAACACGATCGGGAGCCAGAGACAGTGAACGCTAGCGTGCCTGATGCTGCATTGATTGAAACGTCACTCAAATACTCAGAGCCAGACAGCAGCCGCAGTCCGCCATCGGCTTCATCGTGTACACCACCTCCGACCGTAAACTGCAATGAGCCAGGCACCCATGCGGTAGGTAACGTAATAAATTGCGCCCCGTTTAACGTGCCCAACGAACGTGTTTTTGTCGAATTGGATGTTGGTTGCACCATCTTTTGTACGATCCCCGGAGACTGATCAACGTACGCCGTTTCGCTGGTCGATGCAGGGATGATCGGCTGAAATATGCTATCCACCGTTACGCTGGAGTCGCCCGCACTCGCATCCGAAGCGAGTGGACGCATGCCATAATACTTAGCACTGTTGTTACTCTGGGTTTTAAAGATTTCCGTCGGGTGGTTCGCTATCGGCGATGGGTCTACGCCTGCGAAATCCGTAGACAACTGTTGAGAAATGCGAATTGTCATTTCTTGTGCGCGGTAGGTTTGATAACGCTCCTGCTCATCTACGTATGTGTACGAGGCAGATCGCACATCAACATTCATCACCTTAACTGACTGCTCATCTGCACCATCAACGAGAAACAGAACCTCGCCAACTTCAGGCGCATCATTTACGTTATCCGCATAAACAACGATGCTGGTCTGCCCCTGACGCTGCGTGCCGACGGGACGCAATGGCGATCGATTAGACAACACAACATATTGCTCAATCTTGTCTTGTATCTCTGCTCGCTCAGCGTAGTGATCACCTGTGCTGAACATCATTGTGCTGATGTTAGGGGCGATAGCGTCTTTCGTTAAAATAAAACCACTGCCCAGAAACATATCAGTATTTGCAGCACGGATTGCGCCGAATAGTCGGCGGATAGAAACACCGCCACGCGCTTGCAGATTCTGGCTGATGTCAGCCCACAAGTTATTGATGTCGCCCGACACCAGCGCGGTGCCCGTCATCATACCGCCGCCATCGGCCTCGTCGGTATTGCGTTCAGCACGCATCAGTTTTACGTCAGCTGCGTTAATTGCCATATCAGGCTCCTACAGTAATCAGGTAAATAGTGAGTCGGTAAAGAGTGTTGTCGTCAGGGTTCGAAAGTGGCGTCGACAATGGGTACTCCGGGGTCGCTTCAATGCCGCCTTGTTCAAGATCGAACAACACCTGGTGCGTATCACCATTATTCAGCGTCAGCGTTCTCGGGGTATCAGGCGCGTTCTCCAACGCAGTCAGTGCAGCCAGATCAGCTCGCGAAACCCACGCGCCTGTCAGCGTTATTGGACGTCCGTGCAGTAGAGACTGGTGGCTAACAACAGTGCGACCGGTCACCGACCGGGTTTTGCTCTGCACGTGATTCTTAAATGACATTTCATCTGACCAATAGAGGTTTTCAGGTAACGTGATTGAGTCGATCTGCATCATCCGCCACTCCTGTTTTTAAATTCTTCGAGCATTTCCATAAACGTCGCTTTATCTGACGCAGAGTCAAAACTCGCCGTTGTTTGCTTATTACCTAGCGTGATGTTGACGTTGTACGTACTACCCGATGATTGCGCAGGCTGAGCGCCCGACGACGATGAGCTGTTATTTGACAAGGAGGATTCACGCGACTGCTGCTGGCGTTCGCGGCGCACGTCTTCGAGGGTCTTCAGGGCCTTAGAGTAGTACTCGATCGCCTGGTCATTTCCCCACTTACGGGCTTCTTCCAGTGCTTGCGCCAGTTCCATGCGTTTCTCTTCGTACTCCCGTTGATCGATTGCATCTTGATTGCCCTGCAAACGATCCAGCTCGTCCTGCAGGCCAGTTAATGCAGACTTTGCGGCATCGGTCATGCTTTCGAGTTTGCGGGTCGCGCTGTCGATCGCAGACTGCAATTGGCTAAGATCTTCGTTACCCAGCAGGTCCATCGTCTGCAGTGCGTTCTGCGCTTGGTTAATAAACCCTTCATTGAGACGGGAGCCAGATTCAATCGCGTTGGTGTATTCCAGGAACTTCAGCTTCTGTTCCTGATACGCAATGATGGTTTCGTCCTTCGCCTTCAGGACCGAGTTTTTCCACTTATTGATGCCGGTTGCATCAAACGTCTGGAGATTGTCGATCGCGATTTTTCCCAGCTCTTCACGGGCCGCCGCGAGGGAGGCTTTCAGCGCATCGACTTCGGTGACCGTGCCTGACGACTGCAAGCCAAGTTTGTCATCAAACAGCACGCGGGCCTGCTCACTCAGGCCGGACATTTCATTGCGTACTGCGCCGAACCAGTCAGCCAATGAAGCGGCCACAGCCTGCACATCGCGCGTTGATTGCTTAGTCGCATCGCCGAGGTTTTTCGTTGCATCGGCGGCCTTGTTCGCCCCCTCAGCTACGCGATCACCAGATTCCTCACCGGCGTCGCCCAGGTCTTCCTGCTCGCCCAACAGCCCCTGCAACGCATCGCTCAGCCCCAGCATCGCCGCACGCACTTTTAACTGCTCAACCACGACCTGGCGCTGCGCATCAGAAACATGCTTATTGGCTGCAACTGCGGCTTCAGCGTACGCAATGAACGCCGCTTTCTGATCTGCCAGCGGCGCTTTCATCTCACGCAGCGCATTAACGGTTGCCAGTGCCTGATTCGCTGTCTTCTGCAGTTCGGCCTGGCTGGTCAGGCCGAGTGAGCGCATGGCATCTTCAACCGAATCAATGCCTGGCTTAATCTGGTTCAGCGCATTGACCTGGTCTTTCAATTCACCATTCAAGCGCTTTACCTGGTCAGCAGAAAGTTCGCCGCTTTCACCCAACTCAGCAACGCGATCGCGCAGAGCTGACACTGCCGCTGCCGTATCAGCTTTACCCACCGCGCCGCGAATCGCCTGTTCCAGCGCAACCATACGTGCCTCGCCGGTTTCGCCCATGCTGATCATGGTGTCGCGGATCAGATCCACCTGAGTGATGGCATCCTGTGCAGCCGGGCTGATTTTACCCAGTGCGGCTTCTGCACTCAGGCCCAGCGTTTCGAACGACTGGCGCAGCACCAGCTCGTTGTATTCGGCGAGTTTTTCGGCAGACAGTTTCCCATCCGTGAACGCCTCAACGAGACCTTCCTGGAACTTAGTGAGATCCGCCGCACTGGTTTCGCTGATCCACTTTTTCAGCTCTTCGGTGAGCAGGCTGGCACTGTCAGAGGCGCTATCGATCTGCTGGGTAAATTTCTGAATACCGGCGGCATTTGTAAGATCCAGCGCCGCGAATTCATCACGGATTTTTTGGGCAGCCTGTGCAGACTTAATGGCTGCGCTTTGTGCTGCATCGCCCAGCTCATCGAGTTTTTCACGTGGCTTATAGGTGTCGGCAAACATATCGCCGTAGATGTCATCGACATTTTGCAGGCGCTCCTCGAGGCGTTTTACCGAGGCTTCCCAGTCTCCGGTCTCAATCACATCGAAGACAAAACGTATCCGCTCCGCAATTTTGGTCAGGCCTGCCATTAAAGCAATGCCAGCACGCTCAACCTCAACAAACTCGGCGCTCAGCTGCTTACCGATGTCCCAGCCGATCCAAGCCGAAGCAGCAACGCCGCCAGCTACTCGCATAGCTAAAGCAGTTGCTCCAACCTGCTTAGAAAGGAGTTTCAAGTCGGTATTGGCTATGGATATCTCTTTGCGGATATTTCCAAAGGCTTTCGAGCCGACCACACCGAGCGACAAAAACAACAGGCGAAGCGCCCCGGCAGACACAGCGACGGTGCCGAGTGAGGTTGCAATAGCGGCAATGGCCGGGTTCGCTTCGGTAAATTCAGCCAACGCACGCGCCACATCGCCGATCCCAACGGCAGCAGCACGGATAGCAGGTAAAAACACCGAGCCCAGATTGATTGCGGCCTCTTGCAGGCCATTCTGCATCAGTTGAATCTGCGCCTCAGTGGTTTCCATCCGGGCGGCAAATTCTTTACTCATGGCACCGGCAGTATTACCCGCATCGGTCACACGGTTCAGACTGGCTTCGTAATTATCCAGGCCGTTAAGCAGGCGGGCTATGTCGTCCTGATACTCCTGTCCAAACAAACGAGTGAGTACTTCAGGCCGTGCCTGGTCGTCCAGTTTCGCCAGTGTGGCGAGAAACTCATTCAACGCCTGCTGCGGATTGTTGCGAATATTCTGTGCCAGTTGCTCAGCAGACAGGCCCATTGTCTCAAGCGCCAGCTTAAAATCGTTACCCTGAACATTGGCCGTCTGCAGTTTACTGAGTAATGCATTAATGCCGGTACCGGCCACTTCGGCTTTGGCACCCATCTCGATCATCGTGGCCGCTAACACCGCCGCCTGATCTGCCGTGAGCTTAAACTGGCTGGCCGTGCCGCCTATGCGAGTGAGAACATCGAGGATATCCGCTTCGCGCGCTGCGGTGGTATTCCCCAGCACGTTAATGACGTCGCCCAGCTCTTCGACGTTTTCAATCGGGATGTTAAAGATGTTGCTGAGCTTAGCGACGGCGTTGCCTGCTTGCTCAACCGACAACTCAAACGCCGTACCCATTTTCGCGGCCAGAGTGACAAACTGATCCAGTTTCTCGATCGGTACACCCAGCTGGCCACCTTGCGCAGCAATGGCGGCCAGCCCCTCTGCGGTAATCGGCAGTTCGCCCGTCAATTCCTTAATGCGATCAGTCAGGGCATCAAACTGCTCATCGGTGCCGTCGACCACTTTGCGCACATCGGCCATCGCTGACTCAAAGTCGATGGCATAGCCTGCCATGGTCGCAAGCCCCGCCGCACTGGCCGCCAGCCCGGCAATACTGCCCCCGGCATCCTGCAGGGCATCACTCCAACCGTTGGTCTCGTGTTTTAAATGACGAATGCGCTCTTCGGTTTTTAGCGCCGCCTGCGCGAGTTCTTCTTGTGTGAGGGTGCCGCTGGTCTTCAGGCGCTGGTAGGCTTCGCGTGTTTCGTCGATCTCACGCTGAATATCGGCGTGGGCTTTCAACCCCAAAATGTCTTTATCCGCGGCTAACTGAGCGCCTTTATTGTAGGTGTCGTACAGTTGTCGGGTTTCGTTATCCAGTTCGTCGACCGCTTTTTTGCCCAGTTTGATGTCCGCAACTAACTGGCCAAACTCATCAACCTCGGCGCTGCTTTTACCGATATCCTCCATCGCGCCTTTAAAAGCCCGCCGGAACGCGCTAAGGTTAGATTCTCCTTCTTTCTTATCCACTTGCAGTTTAAGTGACAATTCGAGGTCTTTACTCATGGACAATACTCACTCTGCTAAACCTAAAAGAAGCCTGAAAGAACAGTTTGTTGAAGGCATGATCTTTCTAGCGATAATCGTTGGCGTTATTGCCTTTTTTGTTGCTGCCGCCGTTACCGGCTTTGATCCTGGACTATTTTTTCAAAAGCTCTTCGGCTTTATCACCATCGGCGCCATTGTTGTTGCGATCGTGGCATTTGTCGCAGCCATCGTAATCCGGCTATTCAAACTGCTGTTCGGTAAATAGCGGAATTACCGATTCAAAAAAAAGGCGGCTATCAGAGCCGCCTTTTTTGTTGAGCTCTGTCAGGAGCTGTCGTCTGTTGTCACACCTGCTGAGTGGTGTAATAACCAGACTGGCCGCCGCCTTTTGAGCTGTCTTTCAGTAACTTACCTTCCAGGCTGATCTGCCCCAGCGCGTCACCGATCAGCGAGATCTCATTCGCTGAGCCCAGGTTCACTTTGTGCAGGTCAACGATGTTCGGCTTGTCACCGTCCGCTTCGTTGACGCCATCAAACGTGATCGCCCAGTTTTTACCGCCCTGAACCAGCGCTTCGACCTGGCTGTACGCCGCGTGGGTGTAGTCAATCAGCACTGGCAGGCCTACGGTTTCATCTGGCAGGGCTTCAATCTCAGTCGCGATCGCGCCAGTCGCCAGAATGAAAATACCCGCACCGCGCACTTCGTAATCAGTGCCTTCGGTGTAGGTGGTATTGCCGTCATCGCTGGTCACTTCCACCGTGGTCGGCTGCGGGTGTGCCAGGCGAATCAGCGCGCCTTTGTGGGCGGTACCGGCTTCGTCAGTCACTGCTGCACCCGCGATCGCAGTGGTGGTGCCCTTAGTCGCCATTGCGAGGTTGTCGGCATTGAGGTCATGCATAGTGATGGCAGCCGTTACGGCGTTGATACGACGCACTTCTGCGTGCGTACCGCCACCGGCGCTGGTGTAGTCCTTCTGCTCGATCACTTCTTCGTCGTGAGTGAGCGTCAGCACCGATACGTTACCGATGTGATACGCAGGGCCGTTTGCGAGAGCCGCATCGCGGATATAAACCTTGCCAGAGCCCAGATAGGGCTTATAAACCTGTACACGTTCGCCCATTACTTAGACTCCTCTGCAGCGATGACATTGTTTGCGGCCAACCATACTTTTTGTGATGGCCGGACCTTAATTTTGTCGTCCTTGGCGTACGGCTTACCTGCGTGGGTGTGCGCCTTTGCCAGAATGACTTCAACTTTCTCTTGTGGCTTTTTCATCTCAGCTCCTTTCAGTGCTTTCGTCAGTGCATTAATCAGTGCGTTGTAAAACCGTCTCCACTGACCACGCCAGCGGCACATATAAAAACCCGTTATTGCCTGCCGGGGCTGGCGCATTTGCCAGGGCCAGCGGGCCGACGCTGCCAGCAACGTGATGGCCCAGCAATTTACCCGCGATCTTTTCAGTCAGTGCGACTGCATCCTGCCGGGCATCACTGCCACCGCGGCGATCACGCACGTTCTTTACAGCGACCACGGTCAACCAGGTCATGGCGACCTGAGCCGCTTTTTTATCGGGGCGATCCCCGACGACCCGGTAGCCGTTATAAATAACGTGCACCGCAGGTGTTGGTTGGCGGCTCTCCTCGATGTCGGCCAGATCATCTGCCGTCAGAATATGTACATCAGGCAGCTGCTCTTTCAGCGCGTTGACCAACTCTTTCTCAATATTGGTAAACATCAGTAACCATCCCAGTTAAACGCGGAAGGTCGAGAATTTACCGTCATTCGTCCTGGTTCGTCTGGTGTACTGGGCTGCTCGTAATTCAACGACGCACGGCCAGCGGCCAAGTCTTTCAGGTAGCCTTCCTGCTCTGCGAGCGCTTTACGCATGTCGTCAGACTTATCCAGGCCATACAGTCGCCCCAAGGTCAGAGCGGCAACTGCAAAGGGCAGCCCCGTGTTTTCATAATGTTCGGCGGCCAGCGGTACCAGTTCGCGATAACGCTGATTCAGGTAGCTATCTGCATACCGGCTGACTGACTCCAGCGCATCTTCCAACTGGGTCAGAGTGGTGTCTGCGGCAGCACTCAACGCCGGGTCATCGAGTGACTCTCCGTTGTACTTCTGCTGCAGCAGATCACCCGTCAACCCCGGATCGCCACTGACTAACTGGGACAACTCTCTCCAGCCACCAGTCGCAACCTGGGCCAACTCTGCGACGGTCGCATACGCCACCATCAGATACCCCGTACCACGCGAATCACGTCACCGTCAGTGGTGGCCGCATCCAGCGCATAGCCGTTGCCAACACCGGCAGACTGCGCAATCGCTTTGCCGTCGGCATCAGATTCAACCTCGGTACCTGCAGTGATCGCGCCACCGGCTTCAACCAGAATCAGTCCCGCCACATTGACGGATGCCTGATCGCCAGCATCGGCATTAAACTCAGCTGCGCCCAGCGCCTTAGCGCCTGCGCCACAGACGTCGCCATCCATGCCAATAAAGCGGCGCTGTGTGAGCGCGGCGGCGGCGGTGATTGATAAAACCAGAATTGGGTGATGCGTTTTCATGCGCGTTCTCCAGTCAGGCGAATCACACTGCGGGCCGACAGGCGCTCAGCTTGTTTCGCGGTTAAATAGACGTACTCATTGGGAGCGTAGGTCTCGCCGTTGTGAAGCAGCGGCTCCAGTACCTGGTACTCCAGCTCCTCAGTCACTTTGGCTTTGGCTGCGGCTTCTTCGTCCGCTTTAGCCTGAGCTGCGGTTTCTTCGTCCGCTTTAGCCTGAGCTGCGGCTTCGGCATCTGCTTTGGCCTGGGCCTCAGCGTCTGCTTTGGCCTGTGCTTCAGCCTTGGCTTTTTCTTCAGCCGCTTTTTTCTGAGCGGCGGTCGGTTTGGTTGTAGCCATGGTTACTCCTTAGCCGTTGGTGTCGCTGATCAGGTAACCAGCGGTTGCACCGACCAGGTACGGGCGGTAAATGTCGGTCTGGCGTACCAGTTCGATCTTTCCGTCTTCAGTACGGGAGTCCATGACCAGAGAACCTTTCTTGCGGATGGTGTAACCGAACGCCGCGTCATACATAGAGCGCTCCATGTCCTGCTGCTTTTGCGGGACGTACGCCATCACGATGTTGTCACCCCAGACATCGGACACATCGTCAGAGCCGTCAGCAGAAAACACTGAGGAACCGATAATGATGTTCTCGATTTCAAAGATGTCCTGCAGGTCTTCCAAGCGGATCAAACGCTTTGATGCGGTCGACAACAGTTCGCGCATCTTTGGATGGCGTTTCATTACGCGCCAGGTGGCGTTGCCGATCACCATGGTGTTCGGGTCTTTCGCGATTTTCTTGCGAATCGCGTCTTTACCGTCGGAGATCACACCCTCAGGGTCAGAGTTAGAACCATCAGTGAACTGGCTGTTGCCAGACAATGTGATTTTGTTGCTCGCTGCATAGTTGGCTCCGTTCTGTGCCAAATCAGCACACGCTTTTTCACGGCGCAGCTGAATACCCTGCGTCACAATATTTGTTGCATGCGAACGCAGAGGGAACGCAGCCTCAGCGCTTTCGCGGTAGTCGATCGGGTATTCCAGATCGTGCTCGTCGAGGTTGATATCGAAGCCATCGATATCTGACGGCTGAATGCGATTCGACTTGGCACGCAGCGCACGCAGCGTGTTGTAGATTTTGAAATGTTCGTTGCCGAACTTAGGGATTTTCCCGGCTTCGGTATCGATTTCCACGAGCGGGAACAGCGCTTCGGCGGCACCAAACATGTTGTTACCAAAGCCGATCGCCAGTTGCGTGAGAACCGGATCGACGACGCGCAGGTTAGATAAACGTTGTGGCATGGGTCAGCTCCTTATTTGCTGGCCACAGCGTGAGCCGCTGCAGCGTATGAAACATTGTTTTTCTGCATGTGAGCGCGGATCTTCTGATCCAGCTCCTGCAGCTCTTTAGGCGTGCCTTCGGCGTACTGCACAGAGTCGTCTGCGCCGTCATCCGCACTGGCCGCCTTGTCGTGCGTGGCACTTTCGCCGAATTCAACACGCTGCGGCATCGCACCCAATTTATCTTTCAGTACCAGGTACAGGGGCTTGGCGTCGTCGCCTTCGCCGAAGTTCAGGTTTTCAGACGCTTGCAGTGCGTCCAGCGCAGCCGTCATGACTTCCACATCGTCTTTGCCGATACGGGTATCAGTGGCGAGCTGTTCGCAAAAATTCGCGTTTTCTTCATGGGCGCGATCAGCCGCGTCTTTCGCACGAGCAGTACGCTCGGCTTTCAGATCGGCTTCCAGCTTCTGGTTTTTGGCTTCAAGAGCCGCAGCTTCTTCGGGAGTCACAGTCGTTTCCTCTTGTGAAGGTTCAGTGGTCGGTTCAGGAACAGGATCAGCGGCAGGCGCTTCAGAAAATTCGATAGTGATGCAGTCATCCGCCTCAGCGAATTCAGCCGGACGCAAACCTTTAATAGCTGGAGGCTGCGCACCTAAAAACGCAACGTGGCGCAGGTAATAAACACCAGGCACAGGGTTGTGCGGGCTGTTAGGTGGATAGAAAGATGCTGAGACTTTTTTAAATGCACCGGTTTTATGCATCTCCGCGAAATCGGCGTTTACCTGGTGCGGTGTTGCTTCAGGGCCGTCAGCCGCCATACGCATTGATTGCACCCAACCATAGGCGGGTGCGTCATCTTTCGGGTGGCCGATGCATAGAGGGGCTTCGTGGAGTGCGGGGTCGTACGCATTCACGGTAGCGGTCAGATCAGATTCGCTGAACGTCAATTCCTGACCACCCATATCAATGTGGGTACCAGGGCGGAACAGGTGAATAACTGGAGTTGGCATCTAAATCACTCGGTGCGTTGAGAGTGATGCCAGTATCGCGTGTGATTTTGGGGCCGTCTTTTAACGGGCTTTAAAAGATTTTCAGGTTTTCAGGGAGGGGGATTTCTGGCTCTTGGCCAGTAAACTTCCTAGGGATAAAGAAAGTGCAGGGATCGTAGCAGATTTATTCGTTCAGGAAGCGCGTCATGACGCGTCAAAAGCGATTTTATAAAAAAAGTCGGGGCGATGTACCAATTCGCCAAAAACAGCTCACAGGAGCGATTGCTGGCCCTCGACACTGATCAACTCATTTACCTTCTTGATGATTGCATACACGCGAACCACAGAGAGTTTGTATTTATCTGCCAGCTCGGCGTGGTTATGCCCGTCAAAATCGCGATACATATCCAGATCGCGCTGGCGCAGCCTCATGTGTGTGTTTTTACCGAAGTACAGAAGCTGACCCGACCAGGCGGCAGCCAACTGATCAACCACACTCAGCGCGAGCTCGTCAGCTTTCTCTTGGTTTAGCCCTGTTTCAGCTGCTGCGGTAGCGATCGTGTCAAACAGATCGGCGAGCATTTCAGGTGCGTCGCGCATGATATTACGAGCTGCTGTCATTGCTGTTCTCCGTTTGCCTGGTCGTTTGTTTTTTTAGCGTCGCGCTCGAGGCGCTTGCGCCATTGCTTCAATGATTCAATTAATCGGATCAGGGTTCTGTTATCGCAAAACTGAGGGGCTTCGTACCTGTTGCCAGTCTGGCGGCGCACGTACGATCGCAGTGCAGCGTCAGATGAGTTATTGAGCAAACCGGCACGGCCCATGTCGCGCCAGACCGCGATCAGCTTTTCTTCCAGCGTGGCATTGCCTTTGGGTTTGCGGGGCGGACGGGATTTAAAGCCACGATCTTTGAATGCCTGGAGCGCGGTTTTTAACTCGCGCTCATTCATGGCTGCGCAGCTGGTTTTTCCAGTCGCGCCTTTCAGCACCTCGCGATAGTTCTCATCGTCGAGGCCGAGCTGGCTTTTCGCGATATGGATTTGGGCTTTTAAATTAGCCATGATTTAAACCTGTTTTAATCGTTGATTGATAACACACTCGCACCACGCGACCTCGTGCCTCGGCGAGTGTGCGAGGCGTTATTCGTGCTCAGTGATTTCCGAACACTTAAACGTTTTCTTTCCAACATAGAACGAACCTTGACGCTCGCACTCTGTCGCTATTGTTGAGTGCGCCCATTCCCAGCCTATCCATGTACCAAACACCAGCATCAGCAGAGCAAAAAACATTTTCACCTCCAGTAACTCAATTACACTTCGGGCATGGTCGACCACGTTTATTCGTAGCAACCGATTCTGTGTCGTAAATGTGCCCGGTGTTATAACCGCACCGGGCGCATTCAAACTCAATGCAGTTTTTGCCGTCAGGGAATACACCGGCATCGACGACATGCATCATCACTCTGCGTGGTGTCCGGCGTTTCGTGACACCGGCGGCGCCGTGGAGACTGAGTTGCTCACTCATGCTCCCACACTCCTGCGCTGCAGGTCGTCACGGATGTCCAGCAGCAGGCTGCTGAGCGGCTCTTCTGTCATGCCTGCAAGGCGATGCAGCGCCATGCTTTTATCTTTTACGTTATCCAGCGGTATACGAGGTGTGCTTAAACGCTGCTCCATACGGTTAAGAACGTCGTCCAGGGTTTTTACTTTCGGCGTTGCTGGCGTGGTCATTTCTGGCTCCGGTAACGGCGTTTCAGTTTTGGGTTCGGCTTTCGGTGTCGTTACTGTTTTTGCGACCGCCTTCGCTGCTATCGAAGTAGGCGATGAGGCGGACGACTTTTCCTCAGGAATGATCGTTACCGTGTTCTGATCGCGGGAGAAATACTCTCCCACGAGACCCCACACATGACGCCCGCGCCGTTCCGCCTTGTTATCGGCTTCAAGTACTTCAAGCCCGGCCTGCACCATCTCCTGGTCTTCGCAGATTTTGTCCGCTATTTGCCGGGCAGACAGGTAGCGACCAGATGCGCGGATGGTTTTGAGAATGTTGTCAGTCAGTAACTTATCCATGCTGGGCCTCACGTTTAATCACAGGGATGGTTTGTTCCAGGTGCTGAATTTCACGCTGTGCGCTGTACACCTCTTGCTGCATTTCTGCGGCTTTTATCCGCAGGTAATTCAGCTGCAGCAACTTGCCTTTCCGGCAGTGACCACAGGCGCGGAAGTTCGCCAGGCGATCATCAATACCTGTGTCTTCACAGATCGGGCATTCAGCTTGCTCTGACATAGCCACCTCCAACCGCTGCTATATCGAGCGGAATAGGCCGATACTGGTCGCTGTCGTTTACGCGCTCGTATGCACGTACATACACCGTCGAACCATCAACAGAAATGCTATCTTTCAGCGCTTCACAGGCCTGAATCCACGCAGGGTGTTTGATCTCAAAGCTGAGTAGGCGCAGCAGTTCTGACGTTCGTAAGTTGCCACCCCGTGTGGTCTTAAATGCTCCCTCAATCAATACTCGTACATCGTTCTCAACAGAGGCCGTCACGGAATCCAGATATTTCGTGAACAGACTCTCTGCCGCTTTTAACTCAAGGCCAAACGAGATCCGGCTAGCAAATACCCGCTGGATTTTGTATCGGCCATCGTAACTGCTGATGCTGATATTGCCCTTTTCACCGCCGAGCTTTTCGCCGTACTTCTCTGCGGCAATCTGGATGAGGTCACGGATATCATCGAGCGCACGGCGCTTGAATCGCACCAGGTTCATGTGAATATCCTTTGCGCTTTCGGCCAGTTCGATCGCAGCCTGATCTTTCAGCTTGTCGATCTCTTTGACGTTCTCTTCGCGCACTAAATCTCCATGCTGGTTTTGCATGTAGCCAGCGGGAATTTCTGTCTTGCTATTCATTTTTGATCCTTTTTCTCTTTGCCACTGAATGCGTATGTCAGGTTTTCCCGACACCGCACCGGGAGCTTGTTACTTGTGCGCGTATTTGAGCAGCGCACTGGTTCTACTGCTGATTCAATACGTACAGGCCCGCACTGAGGGCACATGCCGATCCAGCTTTTCATATTTGCGTTAGTAGTCATGGAGGGCTCCGGTTTTTTCGATGGCTGTTTCTGGCCTGGGTTAAATCAATTACGCCGCTCGGTTTCGGCCTGCGCGGGCGGCGATGCTCTTTGCTGACTCGGTCGCGAGTTCGGTCAGTGTTTTCCAAAAGGGTTGGGAGTGACCGCTGCGTCCTGCAGCGGTCTCCCCAGCGTCGGGTGCTGCTGTGTTTAACCGATTCTGTGTCGTAAACAGGCTCCGCGTTGTCAGTACCACCAGGCATTGCAGCAGCACCATTGCGATCATCTGCATCGCGATCGGCAGGTACGTGCTGAGCGTGTCCGGTACCGGCGTGGTCTGTTCAGCCTGTAGGTTGGCAAGCTCGCTGCGGGCAGCGCTGAGCTGCTCTTGCGTACTGACGATCAGGCCGTGCCAACCGGCCCTGTATTCGCTGTTGGCGTTGTACTGGGCTAATGACGCCTCTAACGACTCAACGCGGGCCTGAGCGGCTTCTGTGCGTGCTGGTAGGCTGTCTGCGGCCTGAGTTGCCGCCTGTTGTTGTTCGAGCACAGGTGAGGCCAGCTCATGCAGCGGTGCGATCAATGCCAGCGCGGTTGCGCAGGCGGCAATGATGTTGCGCAGCCAGTTATTCGCAGACCAGAGCCAGATGGCTCCGGCTTCGATCACTACAGCCCAGAGCCAGCCGGTTTGGGCGTCGTACTGGCTCCACCATTTGATTGAGTGCGTCTGCAGTAACACCACGGCGCCGATCAGTAAAAGAAGTGCGGGGATCTTTTTCATAGCAGCTCCTCCCATTCAAGAACGGAGCCCATCAAAACGGCCCGAACCATGGTGCACTGGTTGCGAGCGACGGTGCCGATGATTTTTACGCCAGGCACTTTGCGCGCAGAGGCCGTTTGCATGTAAGCGAAGTTATCTGCGATCGCAACACTGTGAATCGCAACGCCGGAATCTGACAGCAATTTCACAGCATCCGTCGCAGCATCGAGGCCGCAGGCGATTTGATAGTTTTGCTGGTTGGTTTCCAGCTGTTTTTTGCGGTAATCCGCGTCGGTGATTTCAACGACGTTGTCTGAAATTGTGGCTGTGTCGCTCATGGCTGAACCTCCCATTCAATACGGCAGTTATTGAGTTGCGCCTGCATCCGTGTGACGCGGCCCTGGGGGCTGCCACGGTGTGAAAACCGTACGCCGTCGAGCGATCGTACCGCCGCGCAGTTCTGCACGGTCAACACGGGTTTAACGCGGTTCATGTCGATGTCTAAAATGCAGACATCCAGATCTGTCAGTTTTCCTACCGCATAGGCGACGTTGCCCAGCCTGTCGATGTAATGCGTGTTCACGAGTTGATGATTTAACTGAGTCATGAGCTGCTCCCTTAAACCGCTTTAATCACGTCGGCGGTGATTTTCGGTACGCCCAGGGCTGCGGCCTCGTTCATGGCTGCCGTGATCTGATTACCGACCGCGAGCGGGTAAAGCAGGCTGATAGGCGTGCTGGATTTCTGCCGACCAGGCACGGTCAGTTTGGCGCGCAGCGCGTCGATGGCGTTGCCGTCAAACAGGTCACTGACGCGTTTTCCTGCGTTCTCCAGGCGGTGGGCGATGTACGCTTCAAGCTGATTGTTCAGCGGCTCCAGCGTGATCATCTCAATGCGCTGGACTACTTCGCGCACTTCTGGGCGGTTTTCTGCCAGCTTCTGGGTCAGTTCCGTCTGACCGATCAGCACAATACTCAGCAGCTTGTTGAAGCCGTCTTCCAGTTCAAAAAATCGTTTCAGGTGCTTCAGCGTCGGGATGCTCAGGCCATGTGCCTCTTCAATAATCAGAATATGGCGATGCCCGGCACGGCGTGATTCACGCAGTACGTCGTGCAGCTGCTTGTAACGCGCCTCGGCGGTCTGGCGAATCCGGGCTTGTGGGTCAACGGTACGGATGATCGCGGCGGCGATATCCGTGGCCTTCAGGGTTTTGCCTTTTTTGTCGTTATCCTCCAGACCCAGAACGTAGGGCTCTATCACAACGACCGGCAGCTCTTCGCGCATTACGCGGTCCATCAGGTCGCGACGCAGAGTTGACTTGCCCGCGCCCGATTCACCGCACACAGCGATAAAGCGCTCGCTGGTTAGCGTTTGCGCTAATGCCAGGCGAACGTACTTAACATCGGGTG
The DNA here is from genome assembly GCF_984348125.1 of Thalassolituus sp. Taxonomy (NCBI): domain Bacteria; kingdom Pseudomonadati; phylum Pseudomonadota; class Gammaproteobacteria; order Oceanospirillales; family Oceanospirillaceae; genus Thalassolituus; species Thalassolituus sp. The sequence goes on along the minus strand of NZ_CFHJLR010000006.1, from coordinate 119,523 downwards.
CGGCATCGAATACCTGGTTAGCGTCGGTCAGTTCACCAAACGGGTCAGCGAACAACGCGAAGTGCTTACGGGTGGCTGGGTACAGCGGCTGTTTTCGTAGTAACATGTCGTGGTCCTTCGATTCATCAGTGGTGGTGGTTTCGAACAGGACAGCCAGCGTTGCAGCGCTGGCACCTGATTCACGCAACAACGCATGGATGCTTTGTTGCAGTTCTTCCTTCCGGCCTGCTGGCCAGATTCCGTGATTACAAATAGCGCTCATCGCAGGGCGGCTGATACCGATCGCGTCAGCGACGGCTTTACGCGTCACGCTCAGGCCGTGCAGCGCCTTAATTAAGTTACTCAGCATGAAGAGCCTCCGGCCTTGGTGTCGGCATTCCATTCGCTCAACAGCGCGTCGATGTGCGATTCAGGAATACGGTTGTCGGGGTAGCGACTGGCCAGCAGATCAAAATGGCGCGCAGTCCAGTGCATACGCTGTTTCAGCAGCTGAGCGGCCTCTACGTGGTTCAGTTCGCGCTCGGCCATCGCACGCGTTGATACCAGGTGTGCGGTGCCCCGGCGTGGCAACACCGCAACCTGTGGTACATCGTCGAGGTGCTTGTAGGGGTCAATACGACCACCAAATGGGAGCTTTTTGGCTTTGGCGGCTGCGGTGGCTTCGTCATCGGTGTCTACCTCGTAGATCAGGCGCTGGATCTCTTTCCGGTTAACGTCCAGCTCGGTGTCTGCGTGGGCTGAAAATGCCTCGCCAATAACGGGGGCATCTGCTCTGAATCCGTATTCGTCGATTTCAACCGCAATGACCGGGTGAAGGATCTCTTTGCCCGCGTCATCGTAAAGAACGATCCAGGCCCGGCCCGGCTCTAGCGGATTGATCGTCAGGTTGAGTTTTTCGCGGATGCGTACTCCCGGCACCTGAGAAACGTCGTATCTGGCGTTGTTAAAGCGCACCGTCAGGGTGTCTTCTACGCGGCATGGCTTAGGCTCTTGCGTGAGCAGATCGCGAGCCAGATCTATATCAACAATGCGCAACTGCGCCTGCGTGATTTTCATCCAGGCATTCAGGCGGGTCATGCCGTGACGGCTGTGCTGCTTGGTTGCGTTGTACCAGGCACACCAGCGCTGGCCTTGTTCGTTAATCCAGTCGATCGTGGGTACGTCACAGTATTTAAAGCCGCGCTCGAATGAGGTCTCGACGATATTCTGGGCATTCTCAACCTGCCCGGTTGCACGGCTGTTCTGTACGGCGTGGATGCGGTAATCAATACCCAGCGCCACAAGAAAACGCAGAAAAGTCTTAGTCGCGGCTGAGCCGGGGTCGAAGTACAGAGTCGTCGGTACGCCGTACAGCGCGCAGCCCTGACGCTCTCGCATGGCTTCCAACAGGCTTTCTGCCAGATTGGCTATGCTTTCACCACCTGCGACATACCAGACGAAAATCGCGCCACTGGTGTGATCGGTCACAACATACCGGGTCAGGCGTTGACGTTTGATTTTTTCGAAGTTGCCGGGCTTGTTCTTGTAAAACACGGCAGGGTTCATGTCTTCCAGGCCACTCTCTGGCACGTAATACAGCACGCTGATTGAGGCGTCGATTTCCCAGACATGATTGGGATGCAGCGAGCGCAACTCCTTCGCGGGCGTTGGACGGCGCAGCTGATCTGGATGCAGGCCGTAGTGGCGTAGCGCCCGAGCGCAAGCATTATCTGAGAGCAGCAGTACTTCGCCGGTTTTTTCGTCGATGCGCTCAGCGCGTATCATGCCGTTGGCGCGCAGCTCTACCAGGGCAGCACTGATGCTGCCCATCTTTTTGTTGTTGTTACGGTAAGCCTGCATCAGGTAGCCGCTCAGAATCAGCGCCTCGTCACGGGTAAGCGCGACATTGCCTGCATCTGCACGCTTTTTACGCCCCACCTGTAAACCTACAGCTTCAAACTCGCGGTATAACGTTGCCATGCTCACCCCAAACCGTTCGCAGGCGCGCCTCAGCACCGCCTGCTTCTTTCCGTGGCCGGCCTGCTGTGCATCACGCCAGGCATCGACCAGCATTTCTGCATTCAGCGCCATAATCAGCTCTCCGGCTGGCCTGCTTCGAAGTCCAGATAGTCGCGATCACCCGTTTTCGGGAACGCTTCTTCCAGAGCGAGGATTTCTTTCTTCATCTGAAACAATGCAGCGTGGGTGATCTCATCAGAGTCGCCCCCGTGCAGCGCGTGGTGATCAGAAATATCGACCAGCGCCTTGCGGAATACCGTGCCCAGGGTGGTCGTGATCTGCTGTGTCAGGGTCGTGACTTCGGTCAGGCTGCGTTGCAGATATTCGTCAGGCTCGACCAGCTTTGACGATTTGCCGTCGAGCTTGGTGTTCAACTCGTCGATCTGGGTGTTTTTATTGGCGAGCAGCTTGTCTTTGGCTTCACTCTGCTGCTTAGCATCGCGCAGCTGTTTGCGCAGGTCGGAGACTGTCATGCGGTCGATGTCGTCGATACTGATGCCACGCACCGATCCGGCGAACTCCAGCTCTTTGATTTCTTCGTCATCGAGTACGACCAACTCAAAGAGTTTGGATTTGCTGAGCTTTTCTAAATGGTGCGACATCGCACTATTTGAAAACTTCATGGTTGCTTGCATGGTGCGCTTCACCAGGGTGTGATCAAGGCCAAGGCGCTCCACGCGATCCATAAACTCACCGTGCTCACACTGCTCCTTCAACAGCAACAAGCGAGCGCCCATACCAAACAGCTCAGCGGCGATACGTGAGCGAGCATCAGCGATACCCGCCTCCAACGCATCCGGATGCATCGGGCCGTCGTAGCGCAGCTCCAGCGCCAGTGCCTTTGCGTTTTCCTGCTGTTCAAACGACACCTGCACCATGCGGTTGGCAGCTTCGCCAACGCTGTCAGGAATCACAGGTTCCTTGTCCTGGTGTTCAAATACATCGGGGTTAGGTTTACGTGCCATAGTCGATAGTCCTTACAGGTTGGTGGTTATACGGGCGCGGGTTTCCATTAAGCGGTTCTGCGCCTGGTCAAAATCATTCATTACCGCCACTGCTCGTTGTGCGACGCGGAGGCTGGCGCGAATGCGGTTGGTCTCTGGAATGCGCTCAGCCCAGCCGGTTTCTTCCAGTGTTTTCAGATACCGGGAGACATTCGGGGCGCTGTAGCCAGTTGCTTTAACAACGTCGGTCGGCGTGAGGCCGTGAACCGTATGGCGCAGTAACAGATCCAGCACCGTCAGGATCGCAGCGGCAGATTTATGGGTGCTCATGCGACGGCCTCTTCATCGCTTTCCAGCGCATCAATCAGCCAGTCCAGCGTCTCTTCAGCCTCTGCAGATTTGCAATCGACCAGGCGCTTGCAATACGCCGCACTATCGTCATCCCAGCCTGTAGCGGTGAGGTTGACGCCGTTAAGCTCGTTGATGTGGCGCTGGCACCCGCAGCGGCTACAGGTAAGTGGTGTTTTCATTCGGCAACCCCCTTACGCCAGTAAGTTCTGATCAATGGTTTCACCCAAAGCACGAAGAATTGCGCGTGTCTTTTGGCCCCAAGGCTCGCCTGCATGCCCTCCAGCATGGCGATCAACCACGTTAAGTACGGTGCTGTATTTAAAGCCGTTCGCATCACTCCATGCCTTCAGGGTTGTCCCCTGATCGTAGAGGGCGCGTTTAACGGCTGCGGCATCTGCTTTGCTCATGGTGTAAACTCGCTTTAGTTTTGGTTAATTGGCTTAAGTTGGGTTTAGTTTGGTATTCAAACGAATAACTGTCAAGCTGTTTTGAGGTATTTTTATGAATGATCTTGGTGGGCGCCTGCGGGAGGAGCGTGAGCGTCTTGGCTTAAGCCAGTCGGAAATGGGGGAAATTGGCGGAGTAAAGAAGCTTGCGCAGCTAAATTACGAAAAGGGTAACCGCCAGCCAGACGCCTCCTATTTAACGGCAGTTTCCGCCATTGGTGTTGATGTGATGTACGTTCTGACCGGTCAGCGTGGAACACCTGAACAGCCAGTGCTATCGCGCCGGGAGGCAGCCTTGGTGGATAACTACCGCCACTGCGCTCAGGAGGATCAGCAAGCCATCGACCGGGTGGCTCTGAACGCGGCGAAAACGCAACCGGATTTGCTGAATAAAGACAAGGGGGTTAAAAGTGCGTCTTAATGTTGGTTTTTGTAGAATGATGTAGGGTTATAAATAGGATTCACGGAGGAGTAATGTTCAGAACAGTTTTTATTTTTTTCTTGTTTTCAACTATGGCGCATGCGCAGACACATATGTGCAAGAACGGTGGCACCGTAGTGTTTCAGGACCGGCCCTGTAACAGCGCCCTGAGTAAAACAGACGGTCGGCTGTGCGATAGATCGCTGGAATATTATGAAGCGGCGACTCAATCGGGAAGAGCAACTACTGCCGATAAAATGTGCCTCTCAGAAAAACAAAAAGAAAGGGTAGAAGAAAAACGTAAAGCAGAAGCCGCCCGACTGGCGGCAGAAAAGAAGGCTCAAGAAGAACTGCGTCAAGCGGAAGAAATTAGAATACGCGCTGAACGCCTGAAAGCAGCTGAAGAAGCCAGGGCTAAAGCTATAACGCAGGAATTGGCGGCCAAACGTGAAGCTGCTGAAAAAAGAAGCAAACAGATCCAGGCTGCGAAAGATATGGGGATGTATTTTGTTGAATATCGCGTTCTTGGGTCGGCGCTAAATGCCAGTATCCATATTGAAGCCCTTGAAGGCCAGGAGCAACACAACGTTCGACTGGATTGGGATTGGTGGATGCGAGTGCCATCAGGAAAGAGCTTGTATTTATCGGCCCAAAATGAAAGCGAATATGGAGACGTTACTGCAGAAATATGGGTGAACGGCGTAAAAGTGAAGTCAGCAACATCTACCGCTGGTTATGGTATCGCGACGGTCAGTGGAAGACTTTAAAAGGAGAAGGATATGAAATTACAAGGCGCTGTGATTAAAGAGCACAAACTATAGACAACCAGGAGGTCTTATGAAAATTGCTACTCTCACACTACTGCTCGCACTAACCCCCGGTGCCTGGGCAGGCTCGTACTATTCGTGCACTGACGCAAACGGTAAGAAATCGTTTCAAGCCATGCCATGTAATGGCATGGCGGTTGAGGTAGAAAAAGTAGAAACCAGAATGCCTAGTAATAATTCGTCTGCACGACGTTGGGGTTTTCGACGTTCCACTGACTCCATGACAGGACTAGAAACATGTTCGGCTTCAATGAGATTTTACGTAGGTAGGGTTCGCAACGACTTTGTCTTTGCACGTATGGCGATTTTCAAGTTTGAAGGCCAAGCATACTTAGCGGTAGCTACTGAGCAACAACACCCACTCATCCACAACAATATCTCCGGGCTCGGCATTAAGGTTGGAGACAATAGTTTCCAGGAGTTCAACTTTAAGATTGGACAGGATAGCTTAGGCTATGACCCCACAATCAGCGCTTTACTTATATCCCAACTTTCGACGTCAAAAGATGTACAGGTTCGGCTCAGATTCTGGCCGTACGATCAGAAGTATGACACCCAGAAAATCAAATACTCTGATTTCAAATCAGCCCTATCAGAAATTGAACGTTGTGAGATATGAAGTCATTGGAAGAATGTATGGCTGCTCTGTTGGATAGAATTTCAAAGGAAGCGAAGAAACTTTCACACTAATAATTGACAAGGAACCCACGGGAATGGATACCCAACTCATTACTGGCTTACTTACGGCCACAGCCGCGATCGGTGGCGTAGCGATCGCACAATTTGGCGGACTCGCTCTGTCCCGCCTCAACAAATCCCAGGAACGCAACAAAGAGCTTCGGGCGCGACTGGAAGAACTGGCTGACTGCGTTCACCTTTCCAGCGAGTGGTGCATGGCAGCAATAGAGGGTGCAGAGCCCGTGGTGCTTTGCTCCTCAGCCCGGCGAGTACACGTACTGGCGTTGCTGTATTTCCCTGGAATGAAAGAAGATGCAAAACTGTTGTTGCGCACCACCTACGAAATCTACTCCTGCATGACCAACGATACCGACCCGGCTGCAAACGTCGAGGTGAGACTGAGTGAAGCGTCTAAATCGTTCAGAATCGCAGCTAACAACCTTGACACTCTTGCAGCTCATGAAGCGATGAAACTGTTATAGAAACCCCGTTTCCGGGGCGGTGGCGGGAGGATGGCAGAGCGGGCGCTCCGCCGGAAGGATCAGGCTGTAATAACTCCCGCCGAATTAGTGCCCACAATCTTTAGCGAATCGACGTTTCGCAGACCTTCAATGATGACCAGCGTTCCAGCTGGTACTTCACCTTCCAGTACCGAGTAATCAGACGCGCCACTCAGCTTGACGTGAACCTGGGCAGCAGCTGTACCAGTATTCTGAACATTAATTACATCAACCGGGCACAAATTTCCCTCGGTCATACTGATTGCTACTGCGCTGGCGACATCTGCTGCACCTGTGAATGCCTTAGAGACCATAGGGCTGTCCTCCTGTTTGCCAATCGAAAGGCCGACCAACGCGCCAGTCGATCGCGTTCGTGCAATGCCCAGGATCGACCGCATCCAATAACCAGGCGACGGCTCGGTCGATCGTGCGCCAAACAAACACGGCGGGATGTCCATGCAGCAACGATTTACCGAGACGCGAGCTGATAGTTTCTCTGCTGTCATGCCACAGGTACGCATTCGCCCAGCAGTCGTACCCTCGCCACAAGTGATAGGCCTTATTTTTTGCAAATCGTCGCGTCGGCGGAAGTGCATACAAACACACCAGAATGATGCCAGCGATCGGCGCTGTCGTTGGCACGATCAGCAGCGACAATGCGATCAGTAAAATTAACACCAGGGCTGAGAAAACAGTCCGTAGGCCGTGCAAGTAATTACTCATCAGCGATCTCCTCGTATGAGTTGTTGGGGTAAGTCGGTAGGTTATTAATGTTCCAGGTGGGGCCGAATATCAGCTCAATCGCCAGGTTTGCAGCGTCTGTCATTTCCTCAGGCACAGATGCAGCGATCTCCGCATTATCGAACTCGTTGCTTTCCAGCTTGCGCATAAACGTGATGGTAAAGTCGATTTTCTGCCACTCTATAAACAGACGTCGCGGGATCTCGTTGCCAGCCTCATCCATTCCGCCAAGCAGAGGCTTAAACAGCTGATACTCTCGAAGCGTAAGATAGCCAAGCGGAGTAAATGACTCACCATCGCCGTCGCTGAATTTTTTGCCGCGATAGATGTGAACGGTGAACGTCTGGCCGCCCTGAGAAACATCCAACACAGACAGCGGCGAGTGGTTCGCGTAGTCGGAATTAACGCCCGGCATAACCACAGAAACCATTTTATGATCTGGAAAATCGGCTGCGTTCATTAAACTCATAGCGCGCCCTCTGCGTACTCAATAACTCTATCTCCGTCACCCACCCAGAAATCATCGCTAGGTTTTTTAGTGATAATTTCCCAATCACCGGGTAATGTGTTTTCGAGAATTGCGCCTGACCAGTCAGGATCATTCTCGTCAGCAATCGGGGACGCATAATTCCGCTGATAAATAGTATCAGACTGATCCAGACGGTATTCGGCAACGACAAAACCCTCATCCGGGGTCTCTGTACTCCATGCTAAAAAACTAAACATCGTACCGGCTGCTGAGCTGCCCCAAGTTGATATATCAGATCCGTACGCTCGCATTAAATATCTAATCCGGTACAAGCCCCCAGAAGAATAACTACCTACAGGAACTCCATTTACTTCTACGGTTATTGTGGAGCTGCCCGGCGGTCTGCTAACTGTGATCCTATGGATTGAATAATCCAAAGATAAGGTGGCTACCTGAATCCAGCTATTCGCATCACGAGCAACAAGGTTCCCGCTTTCTCGGGAGTAACTCAGGAAACCAAGGCCATTCTTAGATTCATTTCCCCAGAGTCGCACACTAGCGCCTTCCGGACAGTCACCGAAATACACTAATGCTTCTACGCGAAACGCATCCGGGAACTCTATGTCGTCACTCAACGTCGCATACTGAGTACCGTTGAAGTTCATAATGGCGCGGGTGATTTTCGATATTCCAGTGCGTATCGGGTTGATCATTGGCGTGGTCATGGGGTTAGCTAATGGCGACCTCAGCATTATTCGTACTCCACGTGGGTGCTACGAATAATCGCGTCGAGTTCTTCCGCGTAATCCAGAATCGCATTTTCTCGCTGATACAATACCTGGTACGTATCATTAGATAGGCACGTCAATTCATGCGCCGGTATTGCAGGCAACAGAGGTCGCTCGACGATTGGCAGTGGTACTGTCTGGTAGACAGTGTGCGTGCAGCCGCTAGCGCCAGTTGTTATTAAAATGATCGCGATCGCCAGTTTTGAACGCCTCATCATCGTCCTGTGCCTCGTTCTGTTGCTGTTGTTTCAACTGAGTACGTGCCGAGTTAATACGCTGATATGTGTTGGTCGCGGCCTCTGCCTGGTCGGCACGTTCTTCGGCTCGTTCGGCCTTCTCTTTCAAGGTCTGGCCTCGAAAGAACATGACCAGGATTGCACCTAATCCAGCCAGCCAACCCACTAAACGACTGGCCCAGTTACTCATAGTGGGCCGTCCTCTGGTGGTTGATTCAGTTGAGGTTTATTTTTCTCGGTGTATTCACGCCCAACCCAGATTCCCAGTACGCCGATAACAGCAAGGCCAAAATCACCTGCATTCATATCTGGTACGGTTCCGACCGGAGTATCTAGCCCAGCGAGCACGAATTTGATAATAAGTACCGCCCAGCTAACCGCCACGAAGAAAAGTGTGTGGCTGCGCGCTCCACGGCTGTCGTGCAAGCATGGCAGTGTTTTCATATCAGCCACCTTCCTTGTTTAAGTGCATCGTCCTGAGAGTAAATTCCCGGCACATATACAGTCGCTGATCGCCTCAGTGAGCGAGGCACTTTTACTGCTGTGTATGTCTCGCCTCGGGCTTCGTTCCATTTTGCAGGCGCTGAAATATGCACCCACTGGCCAAACTCAAGTATCAACTGGTCAAAGTCATGAGGATACGCAAACAAGGCACTGATCGTATTCGCAAGCTCGAGATCACTCATTCCTGCAACATGGATATCCGCAGCAAGGCCGTGCAGATGCTGTGATTTTTTAGCACCACCAATTTTCTTGTTTAGTTTCTTCGAGCGATATCCGGAGCTAATTGTAATCGGCTTGCCGATATGGTCACGTAGTGGCTGCAGGATGTCTCGGCTCAGACGCTTCAAGTTACTGAATACCACACTGTTTAGTTTCACCGAATTATCGATACCAAAGCGAGCCGCAGTCTGGCTGCGCTCGAATTCGTCAAGAAAGAAGTTTTCACTAAGTTGAATCCGCTGCATTACATGACCCCATCCTCTGCTGATTCAGATTTGAATTAATCGATAGGGTCATATTGCACGATCAGTGACGGGCGATCTTTTAAAGGGCTTTAAAATTATCGGGAGGGAGGCACGCGTAAACTGACCCTACTTTCTTTTTCGGATTTTAACAATGGAATTTCTGGATCAGCTCAAAGCCTGGGGGCCGTTCGTACTGCTCATTATGAATGGATTTTTTCTGTGGATCGCGTGGAGTTTTCGTCAGGCTACCGTCAGCCGTTCTGATTTCGAAGAATTTACCAAGGCCTTGTCGTCATCGATTAACGATCTGGATTCCGATGTCCGCGACAGGCTCACAGAACAAGATAAACGCATATCAACCGTCGAGGCGGTAGTAAAAGGTCAACCCGGCCATGATGATCTGAAAGACATTTATACCCGCATGAATGGCATGTCGCGCACGCTCTCGAAAGTGGAGGGCGCGACATCTGCGATGGCAAATCAAACGGGTGTTATATATCAACACTTGCTGAGTCAGAAAGGAGAAAGCAAATGAGCTTTGGAAACCTGGTCGCAGAGCATCAACGACTGCTGATTCTGCAGATGCTAGAACAGGACGCCGGCTATTCGCATAACGAAGCCGTGCTGAAGTCAGGTCTCGCAGCAATGGGGCATGCAATCAGTACCGCAGCGCTGCATTCAACAATCGACTGGCTAAGTGATGCGGCATTGGTCACATCTGATAACGTTGAGAGCGTTGGCAAGGTCGTAAAAATCACGAGCCGTGGCCTTGATGTGGCATTGGGTCAAACGGTCGTTACCGGCGTTGCTCGACGCATGCCGGGAGTGTGATATGGGCCGACAGTCATCTATTAAACAGCTCGCCCCCGACATCGTTGAAAAACTGAATGAGTTGCTGCGTGATCCTCGTATTAATCAGCTGGATGCGACGGAACAGATTAATGCGTTGCTTGTACAGCGGGGTGAAGATCCCGTCAGTAAAAGCGCGGTAAACCGATACAAACTCAGCATGGACCAGGTCGGCAAGGCTATCCGTGAATCACGCGAAATGGCCGAGATCTGGATTGGTAAGCTGGGGGCAGCCCCGCAAAGCAAAGTGGCCAACCTCACGTCTGAGATTATTCGCAACTCCTTGATCGATCTGTCACTCGCTATTCAAAAGATCACGATGGGCGAACACGACCCTGAAGTGATCGCGGGCGCGGTGCGGATGATTAAAGACCTGTCGTACTCCCACGAAAAACTCGAAAAAGCCGTCAGCGAAACCACCGCTCGTGAAGCGAAAATCAAAGAAGCCGCACGCAAAGAAGCGCTGGAAGAAGCTGCCGAGAATGCAGAAAGCGCTGCGCGGGCACAAGGCATGGACGAAGACCAGGTCACCTTCTGGCGTAACAAAGTGCTGGGTGTTTAATCATGGCCATCAAGCCGTTGGGCGATACTGTACGCTGCGTTGAATGGGAAGAACTGCCAGCGCGGGCGCGCGAGATTCCTGACGGTTTCGACCCGTCGGCTGAAGGCGTATTGATGCAGCACCAGGTGGAGTGGTTGCGAATCACTGCACCGATCAAGGTATGTAGCAAGGGTCGTCGTACCGGGATTACATTTGCCGAAGGCTTGGATGCACCGCTGACTGCTGGTGCAACGAAAGAAGCTGGCGGCATGGATGTGTATTACATCGGTGACACCAAAGAAAAGGGCCTGGAGTTCATCGGCTACTGCGCGAAGTTCTCTAAGACAATCGCTCAGGCTCAGGCTGGCGGGATCTCGGAGATTGAAGAATTTTTGTTTGAAGACCAGCAGGAAGACGGCACCACTAAACACATCACCAGCTACCGCATTCGGTACGCCTCCGGTTTTAAAATCGTCGCGTTATCAAGTAACCCCGCCAATATTCGTGGCTTGCAGGGTAAGGTCATCATTGATGAGGCTGCATTCCATCGGAACGTTGCGGCGGTGATTGATGCTGCGACTGCACTGCTGATCTGGGGCGGTCGCGTTTCTATTATCAGTACGCACAACGGTCGCACCAACGCATTTAACAGCCTGATCAAAGACATTCACGATCAACGCTATGGCGACAGTGCTGAGGTCTATACCTGTTCATTTGATAATGCCGTAGCGAATGGGCTGTACGAACGTGTCTGTATGATGAAGGGCGAAAAAGCGACGATCGAAGGTAAAGCTAAATGGTACGCCACGATCCGTAATGCGTATGGCCCTCGTAAGGCGCAAATGCGCGAAGAGCTGGATGCAATACCGCGAGACGGTACCGGTACCAGCATGCCTGGCATCTGGATTGATAATGCCATGCCTGAACTACCGCATCGTCCAGTAGTTCGCCTGAAATTGGCAGATGATTTTGCAACCAAGGCTGTCGAGGAGCGTGAGTCCTGGTGTGAAGACTGGATTAAAAAATACATCCACCCGGTGCTCGCGTTGTGCAATCCAGAGCACTTACATGTCTACGGTCACGATTTCGCACGTCACCGCGACTATTCCATTTTCGCGCCACTAGCAATCGAACCGGGGCGGCATCGTTACTGCCCGTTTGTATTGGAAATGCACAAGGTGCCAACCCGGCAGCAAGAGCAGATCATCTGGTACATCCTCAAAAAACTGCCACGTTTCTGCGGTGGGGCTGCGGATGCCACCGGCTCCGGTGAAACGCTCGCAGAATACACTGCTGATGAGTTTGGCATAGGTATTATCGCCCAGGTAAAACTGAATCGTGGTTGGTATGGCAGCTGGATGCCAAAAATGATTCAGCAATTCGAAGACGGAACCATTCAGGTACCGAAAGATCAGGATCTCGCCAACGACCTGCGAGCGGTTGAAGAAGTCGACGGTATTCCAATGGTCGCAAAACCACGCAGAAAAGATTTGAAAGATCCCGACACATATCGTCACGGCGACTTTGCACCAGCTCTGGCACTGGCGGTATTCGCCAGCATTGAAATGCGCCAAGGCCCGGTCGAAGTTTCAAGCCGCCACCGCAGAAAGTCGGGCGGATTATTAGAGGGTTATGATGCATGAATAATGGAATCTGGGTGTCGCCCAATCAATTCGTTCAATTCGCTGAAAAGAATGATCGTCTGACTGATCACATCGTTACGCGCGATCGCAGCCCGGATTTTTCCGCATTGGGCAGCTATCTTCCAAATCCCGACCCGATTCTACGAGCGAAGGGAAAAAGTGTTGAGATCTACCGCGACCTGCGCAGCCATCCTGCAGTTGGCGGTGCAATCCGTCGACGTAAAGCGGCAGTCACGGCTCTGGAATGGAACCTCGATCGTGGCAACGCCAATGCCCGCGCAACTGCGAACGTCAAAGCAGTGCTGGACGACATCGATATGGTTCAGCTGCAGCGCGATATTTTAGAGGCACCTTTATATGGCTATCAGCCGATCGAAATTCTATGGGCAAAAGGCCAGCGCTGGACCGCACCAGGTGAACTGATCGCAAAGCCGCCAGAGTGGTTTCTGTTCAATACTGAAAACCAACTGCGATTTCGCAGTCGTAAGTCGATGATCGAAGGTGAAGAGCTACCAGAGTATAAATTCCTGCTGCCACGTAATGATGCGACCTATCAAAACCCGTGGGGTAACGCAGATATGGCGATGGTGTTCTGGCCCGCTACCTTTATGAAAGGCGGGCTGCGGTTCTGGGTTCAATTCGCTGAGAAATACGGAACACCGTGGCTGATCGGTAAGGTTCCACGCAACACCAACAAGTCGGTGAAAGATGCTCTTGCTGAAGACCTGGAAGGCATGATTCAGGATGCTATTGCTGTGGTACCAGACGATTCATCGGTCGAGATCGTCGAAGCAGCTGCGAAAACCGGTGCAGCTGAAGCCTACGAAAAACTGCTGAAGTATTGCCGTTCAGAAATCAGCATTGCGCTCCTGGGGCAGAATCAGACCACCGAAAGCAACAGCACCAACGCTAGCGCAACAGCTGGACTTGAGGTTGCCGAAGACTTGCGCGACGGCGATGCAGCGCTCGTTGAGAGCACAGTGAACACCTTGATCGAATGGATAATGTACGCAAATGGCATCAGCGGCCCAGCACCGAAGCTCACAATGTTTGAGCAAGAAGACGTCGACGATACTCAAGCCAAGCGAGACGAGACGTTGAGCCGAGCAGGAGTGAAGTTCACTAAAGCGTACTGGATGCGATCGTATGATCTGGAAGAGGATGATATCGAAGATGCAGATGCGTCTACGTCGACGGATATACCGTCGGTACCGGATGTGAATTTTGCAGAGGGTGAGCCTGAGAATATTGGCAAGCGCATCGACAGCCTGACAACCGAGCTGATCAAGTCGGCAGCTGAACCACTGCAAGACTGGACCAGCAGAATTCAGCGCATGGCGGCCAGCGCTGAAAGCCTCACCGATCTGCACGAGCAGCTCATCAACGGATACGGAAATTTACCGGACGTATCCATGCAAGCCGCATTGGACGTAGCATTCACCGTTGCTCAAGCTCGAGGAGCAGAAGACGTTGCCCGCGAAGCTGGACAGGATCTACTGATGTTTGCCGAACCAGGCGATGCATTCTATGAGCAGCTCGCAGCGCTGCAGGTGCGTCTACGCAACCTGGTACCAACAGAACGCTGGAGTGACATTCAGCGATCAGCACACGATCGCGCCTTCGTGGTCGCTGGTGCTATGAAAGCAGACCTTCTGAATGACCTCGCCACAGCAGTAACCAAAGCGATCGAAACGGGCGGTACCATCGACGAGTTCCGCGCGGACTTCGATCGCATCATTGAGAAAACCGGCTGGTCGTACACAGGCGAGAAAAACTGGCGCACACGCACCATATATTCCACCAACATGAAGTCGACCTACCACGCAGGCCGACTGGCACAGCTCAACGACCCAGAGCTGAAGAAAGTCGCGCCCCTGCGCATGTATCGTCATGGCGGCAGCGCAGAACCGCGACTGGAACACCTGAAGTGGGACAAAACTGTACTGCCAGCAGACCACCCTTGGTGGCGTACGCACTACACGCCAAACGGCTGGGGCTGCAGCTGCTACGTGATCGCTGTATCCGAAGCAACGGCACGGCGCATGGGCGGCAACTTCGACGAGCCCGCCCCCGATCTGGACGGTGACATCGATGACGGCTGGGACTACGCGCCGGGTGAAAGTGTCGATCATGAGCTGCGGCAGATTGCTGGTACCAAACAGATCAGCCTGCACGAGACGCTAGCGACTGCATTTAAGCTGGCGCTGGTTAAAGCTCTGGGAGAGCGTTTCCTGTGAAGATCGAAGTCAACAACCGCGAGATAACGTCAGCGCTGGGCGCATTGCAGAACGCGATCGGAAACGTCGATCCAGCACTGAAAGAGATCGGTGACTATCTGATCGACAGCACCAAGCAGCGGTTTATTAAATCAGAAGCGCCGGACGGATCTCGCTGGAAAGACAACAGCCCGGTGACGCTGCTCAACTATGCCAGTCGTTTCAAAACTAAGCGCGCCCGTATAAGTCGCTTGCAAAACAAGAAGCCCGGAATTGGTGAAACTGGTACTTTGTCTGATGCAATCTACAAACAGGTTGGTAGCGGTGTGCTGGAGCTGGGGTCACCACTGAAATACGCGGGCACATTCCACTACGGTGCGAAGAAAGGTCAATATGGAAAGCGTACCCCGTGGGGCGACATTCCAGCTCGACCGTTCCTTGGGTTATCAAACGAGGATGAAGACGTGTTACTGGACATCATTCGAGCCCACTTTGCGTTTGCGTAGACTGCAATAGATTTGCAGAAACGTTCCCGATACTTCCCGATCGTTCCCACTAAATCCCGCATTTATTGCACACGTCCCTGTAGGTTTATCTCATTAGGGATCACTATGCTGTTGTTCATGGCTATGCCCGTGGCCTTCTTCGTGCTCATGATCGCCAGATGCGTGTACTGTTAAAGACAGGCTAAGCAGCAGGCAGATAGCCAGAGAGTGTGGTCGATACATCATTGTGGGGTGTCCTGTGTTGTCTGGTTACTTACTGCCCGGGCGGTTAATTCTTCTATCAGGGTGCGGCTGATCAGAGCGGCGCTGGCACTGCTGATCAGCTGGCGCTCAGCCTCAATCAGTTCTTCCCGAGCGATATGCCAGTCCTGATAGCGGTAACGACCCTGGGCGTATCCCTGCCCGACCTCATCCATGGCTCGTTTAAGTAATGGGATGATTTTTTGTTGGTAGGTAATCACGCTGGCGGAGTGTTGCTGCAAGGCGCTCCAGGCGGTGTGAAGTCTTTGGGTTACTTCTCGTTTATGGGCCTGGTATTCATATTCACTCGCGACGGCACGCTGGCGGGCTGAAGTGGCTGCGGATGATCCGCGACGACCGCTGAAAAGAGGGATGCTGGCGGCCGCGCTCAGAGCCTCATCGCGACTCTCTGCAAAGTGAGTAACGCCGACCCGCCACTCTACGCTGCCGGCATTCTGGGCCTGTACCAGTGTCGAGTCGGCTTCTGCCAGCCGTGCTTTGCTGGCATACATCTCCAGGACCAGCGCATCATCAACAGCGCTCAGCAGCTGAGGAAACTGACCGGGCGGGGTACTCAGATCGAACAGGTTGCCTGTCAAGCCGAGCTCTCCGCGGGGCTCCCCGGGTGTCATCCAATAGCTTGTGAGTCGGTAAATATCGTTATCCAGCTGTAGGCGGGCCTGCGCTACGGCAGAGGCTGAGCGCTCCAGTGCCGCTTCAGCGCGAAGTTGATCGTTCATCGGAGCGGCGCCGCGCTGGTGGCGTTTTTCAACGACCGCCAGCGCCTGTCTATTCAGGCGCAGGCTTACTTCTGCAATCCTGAGCCTTTCCTGCGAGGCAAGCGCCGCTATGTAGGCGCGGGTAACATCGCTCAGTAACGATAAGGTCCGGGACTTACTCTGAGCTTCTGTGAGTTCGTAGGCCGATAGTGCCTGTTGGCGGCGGGCTCTGCGCTGCCCGCCCAGTTCGATAACCGACGACAGGGCGAGGATGTACTCAGCCTGTGCTGCCTGTTGGTAGCTGCCATTACCGATAAGGTTGTCGGCCTCGCCACTGAGAATAAGCGGCGGAGCTAACGCCTGCGTATCGACATTGGCCTTGCTGGCACGCTTAAGGGCCGAATACGCTCTGAATTGTGGGTGCGCCGCTTGCGTGCGCTGAATGGTTTCATCGAGGGTCAGGGCCTGAGATGGCACTGACCACAAGGTACTGAGGCTCACAATCAGGCCCACAGCACCGCGTGTTATTGGTGATTTCATAAAATTTCCTGAATAGCTGATCTGTCGGGCAGCCATAAGGCAGCCCGGCAACGAGTGGCGTTATCGTTCAGCTATTCAGGCAATCGGAGGGCGACAGATCCCAGTGACGGGAGAGTGCGGTGGCCGGACAAAAGGGCCGGACTGTTTAATAGTCACACTACTCAGTTGTGGTACCGACCAGCGCTGAGGCAGCGTGGTAGGAGTTGTGTGTTGGTGGCTGTGACAACCTGCGTGACCAGTTTCCGGGCAAGCGTCCTCTGCTGTATGGTCCTGATGCTCATGATCGCTATGGTGGGCGGCATCATGATGGGCAATGTCTGAGGCGTTGGGATCGGCAGCAAAGACATCCGTCACTTCATTAAAAGGAGCGAGATTCTGCAACATCAGCACAAGCAGCATCATCACCAGCGCAGGTGATGTTCGGGATAGCTGATGTTTGCGGTCAGTCGCTAGCGTAGGTTGTCAGGGCGAATCTTTTCGCGAACTCTTATCGGGATCTTTTAGTATAGTCATATACGACTACTTCTAGGATCTCAGCAATGGCAGCAGAAAACCAGTTGCACGTGACCTTTCGTGACGAAGATATAGAAAGTCTGCGCAAGCAGATGCTCAGTTTTGCGCGACTGCAGCTCGATGATGAGCATCTGGCCGAGGATGCGGTGCAGGAAGCTCTGGCCGGTGCGTTGAAAAATGCCTCTTCTTTTTCCCGCCAATCGACTCTGAAAACCTGGGTTTTCTCTATTCTGCGAAGAAAAATTGCGGATGTACTACGTGGGCAATACCGGGAACCGGTGCGCGAAGCCTGTAAGGAATGCAGCACGGACGACGACGAACTCTTTGATGGACGTGGGCATTGGCAGGCGGGAGCGACCCCCCGGCGCTGGGGTGACACGCATGAACTGGCTGATAACACTCAGTTCTGGCAGGTGTTTGATATCTGTCTTGAGGCACTGCCCGCAGAGCAGGCAAGGGTGTTTATGATGCGTGAATTTATTGAGCTGGATTCCGCAGAAATCTGCGCCTCGCTTGAAGTGTCGACGAGTAACCTTCACGTTCTTCTGCACCGTGCACGCCTGAAGTTGCGGGCATGTTTATCTGATCATTGGTTCGAGAGGGAGGCCTGACTATGTTGAGCTGTGAGCAAGCTACCCGTTTATTATCCGAAGGGCAGGACCGCACTTTAACCTTCCCCGAAAAAATGAACCTGAAAGTGCACACCGCGATGTGTTCCGGCTGCCGCGAATTTGGTCGTCAGCTGGGCTCGCTAAGAACATTGATTCAGGAAGAAAAAGACGCTGGGCCTGCGTCCGGTAAAAAATAATTTCTGTTCCTGTAAGAAAAGTGTCGGCAGGTGCGACTTACTCTATGTGCGGCAGAACCGCTGCTAATTTATTAATCAGAGAGAAATCAAAATGAAAAAGACCATGACAACTTTATCTGCTGCAATGCTTCTTGGTGCCGCTTCGGCCACAGTCAGTGCTGCTGAAAATCCATTTGCATCACAGTCGCTGGAATCTGGTTATCAGGTTGCGGGCCACCATGCAGAAAAATCTACTGAAGGTAAGTGTGGCGAAGGCAAATGCGGTGCTAAGTCTGAATCTGAAGGCAAGTGCGGTGAAGGCAAATGCGGTGCTAAGTCTGAAGCCGAAGGTAAGTGCGGCGAAGGCAAGTGTGGCGGTGCCAAGTCTGAATCTGAAGGTAAGTGCGGCGAAGGCAAATGCGGCGGCTCTAAATAAGAGTCCTCTGGCAGAAAAAGGCTGACCTATGCTCAGAACAATGACTCAACACTATAACGCTGTACTTCAGCGGATCCTGCATCTCGATGGTCTTGCACCTCTGTTGCTTCGGCTTTATCTGGCGCCAGTGATGATGCAGGCGGGTTGGACGAAATTCCAGTCGTTCGACAGTACAGTGGCATGGTTTGGTAACGCTGACTGGGGCCTTGGGTTGCCATTCCCTGAGCTGATGGTTGTGCTGGCAGCAGGCACCGAGCTGGTGGGCGGTGCACTGCTGATACCGGGCATTGCAGTGCGGTTGGTCAGTATCCCGCTGATGGCGACCATGGTCGTCGCGGCCCTGACGGTGCATCTGGAATATGGCTGGCTAGCCATTGCAGACAGTAGTTCGTGGCTGGCCAATGAGCGTGTGCTGGAATCGGCGGAACGTCTCGAGCGGGCAAAAGGTATCCTGCAGGAGCATGGAAACTACAGCTGGCTTACCGGGCGTGGCTCCCTCGTTGTCCTTAACAACGGTATTGAGTTCGCAGCAACCTATTTTGTTATGTTGCTGACCTTGTTGTTTACCGGCGGTGGCCGCTATACCAGCGTTGACTACTATGTTTCACGCTTCCTGAATCGCAACTGAAATAGCGCATGCCTGAAACAAGCAGGGCCGCTGATTTATAGCGGCCCTGTTATTCCTGTCCTACATCTCGATCTTTCTGTCTGTCCTTAGTTCGTTCTGCGCATCAAGGTACCTTCGCGATTTTATAGGGGTTAATTCCGTCATTCGGGCGGCGCTTAAAGCGTTTATAGGTCCACTGATATTGAGCCGGGCATAGACGCACGCAGTTCTCGATAGACTGATTCATTGCCGTTGCGGATATTACGGGGTCTGGATCAAACTGCTCCGGCAGGGCGTCGAATAAATGAATATCGAAGCCTTCGGCATTGGGTAGGCGTTCGCCGAACGCATAAATCACCTGACAGCCGGTTTCGCGGATCATCTGATGCGGCAGTGTTGGTGTCAGGGTTTCAACGCCCATAAAAGGTGCGAACACCCCCCGCTCACGCTTGGGCTCCTGATCTGGCAGAAAGCCAACGACCTTACCTGCATTAAGAGTGGCGAATAATGCCTTAACACCGCCACCTGTCGTGGGCACCAGTTCCGCACCGACCGCCTCCCTTCGGGAGACCATCCAATCGCTGAAATTCTTAACTTTTGCGGGTCGATACATAATGGTCGCCGACGTTAAGGTGGCCAGCCAGGCACTGACGATCTCCCAGTTGCCAAGGTGCGGAGACATAAACAGCAAGCCCCGCTCATCGGCAAGCTTCTGCTCTAACAGTTCCTGATTGTGGACCTTCCGGACCATCGTCAACAGTTTTTCATGCGAGTAGCCCCACATGGGCCCCATCTCTCCACCGGTCATGCCGTTCTGAATCAGCGTGTCGTAGAGGAGGGTTTCGCGATAGTCTTCGCTTTTATCGGCAAAGCACATTGCCAGGTTCACTCGGGCGACCTCGCGTGATCGGGTCCGCTTTGATGCCAGTCGTTTTCCTAACATACGACCGATACGTTGAGCTGTCGGCAACGACACAAGCCCCATCAGCTTGATCGCACCAATCATCAGGTAGCCAATCAGATTATTCACATTTCTCACCTTCATCAGAGTGCCCAAAGTGTACAACCTACGCCATTGACGGTCACTTGCTGAGCCTCTGCTAAGCTTAAATAATCCCTGCAGGATATGGGGAGCCAAACTTACGCCATATAACTAATAAGTAGCAGTCGGGATTGTCATCGTTATGACGGAAGCGAGCTTTAATCTGCAGGGACAGAAAATTCTTATCGTTGACGACCTCGTCGAGGCGCGCAGCGCACTGAAAAGTATGCTGACGGTGCTGGGGGCTGATGATGTATATAGCGCCACTGACGGACGCGAAGCCGTTGAATACATCATGGAACACGATTTTGATCTCGTATTGTCCGACTACAACCTTGGTAAAGGCAAAGACGGCCAGCAGATACTAGAGGAAGCCCGTTACACCAACCGTCTGCGCGCGACGGCATCTTTTGTCATGATCACGGGCGAGAATGCGGTAGATCGGGTCATGGGTGCACTTGAATACGATCCCGATGCTTACGTCACCAAACCGTTTACGCTCAGTATTCTACGAGAGCGCCTGTATCGCCTGAGTATTCTTAAGACAATTCTGTTGCCGATGAACAGAGCCATTGATCAGGGACAGATCGACTGGGCGATAGAAATTGCAGACCAGATCAGGGTCGAGCACCCTCGCCTGTTACTGCCCGTTTCCCGGTTGCAAGGTAAGTTGTGCCTGAAGCAGGAGCGCTATGAGGATGCGCTTGAAGCCTACACCCGGGTTCTGGAAAGTCGCCCGGCTTCCTGGGCCCGGCTCGGTCAGGCCGTGTGTTTCCATTTTCTCGGTGACACTGATCAGGCCGTATCCCTGATTCGGGCAACTCTTCTCGATCACCCCTTGTATGTTCAGTGTCATGATTGGTTGGCGAAAATACTCGTCGGCCTGGGCAAGGGCGAAGAAGCTCAGCAGGAGCTTGAGGCGGCGGTAAAGATCTCTCCGCGGGCCGTGTTACGGCAGCTTGAGTTAGGCCAGCTGGCGCTGACCAATGAGAGCTACACCGTCGCACAGGACGCCTTCGAGCAGGCCATGAGACTGGCGCGTTACTCCTGCTATAAAAGTTCTTCGACATATCAACAGTTCGTTGAGGCAGCGCAGCATAATCTTGATGCCGAGCAGACCAAAGAGAACCGCTTGTTGTGTAGTAAAGCGTTACGGGCTCTTGATGAGATGAAACAGGAGTTCTCCGGTAACATGGGGGTAGTTTTCGATGCGACGATCGCAGAGAGTCGCACCTATCAGGCGGTTGAGGATGACAACAAAGCCCGGAGTAGTGCAGATAAAGCCGAAGGCGTACTGGCTCGCATAAAAGAGCCCACTGGTGAGCAACAGTTGACGATGACGGAGGTGTATATTGACACCGGCCAGTCTGAGAAAGCCGTCAATATGGTTCAGACCATGAAGGATCAGGGAGTCGCCAGTACGTTGCTGCAACGGTTGGGGGCAATCGAAGAGCGCCTGTCGAACATCAATGCTCGCGAGAAATCAGCCGAGTTGAACGAGAAAGGCGTGGCTCATTATGAGCGGGGCGAACTTAAAGAAGCGATTGCGGCATTTGATCAGGCGACCCGGTTTGAAGAGGCGGGAATCAGTGTGCTCCTCAATGCGATTCAGGCAAAGGTCAGTTATATCGAAAACGAAGAGTTGGATGTTGGCCAGCTCAAAGACTGTTACCGCTTACTTCGCCGTATAGGCAGTGTTGGCCATTTTGATGAAAGACATGATCGCTACCAACGATTGAAAGAAACCTGTGAGCGGCTACGTCGATCGGCGGGCCTTTAGGGGAGGGGAGAGTATGAACCTGAAAGATCTTGCCGGTGCGATCATTCATGACCTTAAGAATCAGCTGCACTCTGTGCTGCTGGAGGGTGAAAAGGCCATGAGGGATATGCCAGAAGAATATCGGGATAAGCTCTACCCCGTATTTGCCCGCAGTCGCCGGGTTCATCAGGATGCGATGCAGCTGGTGACGCTATACCGGCTGCAGGAGCGCGGCAACTTTCCGGCAGATGATGCCTGGCCGGCAGATACGGTAAAACACGCGATTGAGTGTTTTAAGGTGCATTGGCCAGATGTTGAAGTGCATGTTGAGATCGATCCAGACTGTCAGGGGTACTACAACGATTCACTGATGCAGATGGCGTTAACGAATTTGCTGAACAACAGTGCTCAGGCGGGCGCGAAGACCATCTCTGTATCCGCGCAGGAACAAGGCCCCGGACTCCTGGTGCGCGTCAGCGACGACGGTCCGGGATACCCGGATGATGTTCTTGACGGTAACGGCGACAGCGACAAAGAAGGCGGAACAGGCATGGGCTTGTATTTCACCGAACTGATCGTCGCTCACCATTCTACACCGGCGAAGCCAGCGACTCTGGACCTGCAGAATGCCGCTGGCGGCGGTGCAGAAGCTATTATTACACTCCCTTGAGCAGGGCGTCAGGCCGTATCGCCCACTTCGAACAGGCGGAACACGAACTCTTTCGTACCCTTGTTCTTCAGTTCTTCCCAGTGAGCAGGAAATTCAGGCTCGAGGCTGGCTTCGTGTTCGATATACACCAGAGCGCCCGGTAACAGCGTCAGTTTGTTTAATGCAGGTTGTAGCAGATCTTTGCCGAACGGTGGATCGAGAAACACCAGATCGTAGGGCTCTGGGTTCTGGTCAAGCCACATCAGGGCATCTCCGGCCCAGACCTGGGCATTGCGGGCGTCAAGCTGCTTGAGATTGTCTTTCAGTTGAAACGCAGCCTTCGCGTGCTTTTCAAGGAAAATGACCTCTTTTGCGCCTCTGGAAAGCGCTTCAAACCCAAGCGCTCCACTGCCAGCAAACGCGTCGAGTACCCGAGCCCCCTCAATATCAGATTGCAGCCAGTTAAACACGGTCTCGCGAACACGGTCCATGGTAGGGCGCAGGCCATCAATTGCGGGAAAGCGCAGTCGGCGAGAACGCCACTGGCCACCGATAATGCGTAATTGGTGATGAGATTGTCGGCTCACTCAGAGCTCCGTGGTGCAGATGAATTCGCTTCTGTAAGACACTGCGCAAACGCTTCTGGTTCAGTGCGTTGCGATACGGCAAGTGCCTGATACAGTTGGAGAAAATACTCCTCAGACCGCTGATGGTAGGCAAGTTCTGCAGCAATGTCGATGGCCGAAACCGGGTTCAGCCACTCGCGCCGCAGGCGTTTAATTTCGTTCTCCCGGAAGCTTGCCCATGCCTCTCTGCTTGGGGCAGGTTTGCTCCCCGAAGCGGCGGGTTGTGCTACGCCCGCGCCGCGTTCCCGGTTCCACCATAACGCGCCTGCTGCATGTGCTTGCTGACAAGCAGAGGTTTCTTTCTCAGGCGTGTCGGGTGTTGTCAGAGAAAGTTTCTGAATAATAAACGAAGCAGCCTGCTGCATTTCAACGTCGGTCAGCGGGCCTTGCAGAGCGAGTCCTGCAGGACGCGGTGCTGCTATTGGGGTGATTTGGGTTGCGAGATGAGACGCCCACTCACTCGCGGGAACCTGAGTCCTGAATGCGTAGTGATCTTCGCCGGTAATGGATATCTGCAGACTGGACGATGCCGTGGCCTGCCAGTAGACAGGGACACCTTTATTGCTATGCCACAGGTGCCAGCCGGTATCTGCCAGCGGTGGGGCGTCTAAAGGTTCGAGGGGGGAGTCTTCACTGGTGGTAAAACTCAGATTGATGACCGTGATGATAAGGAGGCAGCCGATGATAAGAGCATTCAGGGTGCGACGGCTTAATCCATGGAACATCTAAGGAGAACTCCCTGTAAACAACTCATAGTGTTAGGATAGCACCCCATCAGCGCACATGCGCCCATCCTGACTGATCAGATTCAGAGACGCCGATGTTTGATTTTTTTAAACGTAAGAAGAAAAGCCCTGAGAATGCTCAGCCTGCAGACCAGCAGGCACCCCAACAGGTAGAAGAAACGAATGATGTAGCGGAAGCTTCCGAGGCTGCCAATCTGGTACCGGAGGCGCCGCTGGTTCAATCGGATGCTCCGGTCAGTGAAACTGAGGAGATCCTTCAGAAGGCTGTGGAGCCCGTTCCAGAACCAGTGACAGAGGCTGCTCCGGAAAAAGAAGAGCCTTCAGAGCCTGAGATCAAAGCAGAGGTTGCAGCATCGCAGATTGCTGCTGATGATATTGCAGTCGAGCCAGAAGAAATAGCCGATCCAGACGTGATGGTACCGGTGCCTGAAAAAGCCAAAGACGAGAAGAAAGGCTTCTTCGGGCGCATGGCGGCAGGCCTGAGCAAGACACGCTCTAACCTGACCGATGGCCTCTCGACTCTGCTGCTGGGCAAAAAAGAAATCGACGACGACATGATGGAAGATCTGGAAACCCAGCTCATCATGGCCGACGTAGGTGTCGAAGCGACGACCGAAATTATCGACCGTCTTACCAAGCGTGTGGGTCGTAAAGAATTGCGTGATTCAGACGCATTGTACGAGGCTCTGATTGAAGAACTTCAGGACATGCTCGCGGTGTCGCAGAAGCCACTGGTGATCGACAGCAGCAAAAAGCCGTACGTGATTCTGATGGTCGGTATCAATGGCGTGGGTAAAACGACGACGATTGGCAAGCTTGCGAAGCAGTTTCAGGCGCGCGGCAAGAGCGTTATGCTGGCGGCGGGTGACACTTTCCGTGCTGCTGCAGTAGAGCAACTTCAGGTCTGGGGTGAGCGCAATAATGTGCCCGTAGTCGCCCAGCATACCGGTGCGGACTCAGCGTCTGTGCTGTTTGATGCCGTGCAGGCAGCGACGTCCCGGGGCGTCGATATCCTGATTGCCGATACGGCCGGTCGTCTGCACAACAAAGACAACCTGATGCAGGAGCTGGAGAAAGTCGTTCGTGTTATGAAAAAGATCGACGACACCGCGCCGCATGAAGTGATGCTGGTTCTGGATGCGGGTACCGGCCAGAACGCGATTAACCAGACCAAAACCTTCCTACAGTCGGTGGGCGTCACCGGCCTGACGTTGACCAAACTCGATGGTACAGCAAAAGGCGGCATCATCTTCGCACTGGCGAAGCAGTTTGGCCTGCCGGTGCGTTACATCGGTGTCGGTGAGAAAATCGAAGACCTGCGTCCGTTTAATGCGGATGACTTTACCCGGGCGCTGTTCCGGATCAGCGACGACTGACGGATTTTTCTATGCCAATGGTACGCTTCGATGGGGTCAGTAAAAGCTACCCCGGCGGTAAAGAAGCTCTGAGCAAGGTCAGTTTCGAACTGGCGCGCGGTGAGTTCGCATTTCTGACCGGGCACAGTGGCGCCGGTAAAAGTACCTTGCTCAAACTGATGTTGCAGATGGAGCGTCCATCAGAAGGTCAGGTGTTCGTTGACGGTGATTGCGTCAACACCATGAAGAGCTCTCAGGTGCCTTTTCTACGTCGTAAGGTGGGGGTGGTGTTTCAGAATCACCAGCTACTGTTCGATCGCACTGTTTACGATAACGTTGCCATGCCTCTTCTAATTGCGGGTTATCAACCTGCCGAAGCCGCACGCCGGGTTCGTGCCGCCCTCGACTCAGTGGGGTTGCTCGGCTTTGAGCGTCGCAACCCGATTGAGCTGTCTGGTGGTGAACAGCAGCGGGTTGGTATCGCCCGCGCTGTGGTCAATAAACCCCAGTTGCTGCTGGCGGATGAGCCGACCGGTAACCTTGATCCTGAGCTTTCTGAAGAAATCATGAAGCTCTTTCTGCGTTTTCAGCAGGTGGGCGTCACCGTGTTGATTGCAACGCACGATATCGCCCTGATTGAACGCATGGGCCACCGGCGCCTGATCCTGGATCACGGCACTCTTCACGACAGCGGTCCGCGCGCTGGTTTTGAGCGGGGTGACCATGTCCGCACCTGATTCTCCAAAACGCCAGACAGCGAATGCGCCCCGTAAACCTCAGGCCGGTGCTTCAACACACGAGATCAGTATCAAAGACCGCCTCAATGGCTGGGCCCAGCAACACCAGCTGGTGGCTGTTGAAACCCTGATGCGATTGCTGACGAAACCGCTGGGCAGCATCATGACCTGGCTGGTGATCGCGATTTCACTGACTCTGCCCGGCGCCATGTGGATGACACTGGATAACCTCAGTCAGCTGAGTAATCGCTTTCAGGCGTCAGGCAGCATGAGCGTTTATCTGAAAACCGCGGTTCAGAATGATCAGGCGCAACAGTTGTTGAGCCGAATTGAAAGCATGGACGGTGTCGCCGATGTACGTTTTATTAGCGCGGATGAAGCCCTTGCGGAATTCCGTGCCAGCTCAGGATTGGGCGAAGCGCTGGACCTGCTGCCCGGGAATCCTTTGCCGGGCGTGATCGTGGTGGAGCCTGAGCTGGCATTGCCGCAGCAGGACGTGATTGCACTGGCGGATGCGCTGCGGAGTGAATCCCGCGTTGATAGTGTGGAGCTGGACACCGCCTGGCTTGATCGCCTGCATGCACTGCTGGCTTTGAGTGAGCGGATTGTCTGGGTGATGGGCGCCTTACTCGCACTCGGTATCCTGTTGGTGGTCGGTAATACCATTCGTCTGTCGATCGCAGCGCGGGTTGATGAGATTCGTGTGACCAAACTGGTTGGGGCGACGAATGCCTGGGTTCGCAGGCCGTTCCTGTATACCGGTCTCTGGTTTGGCATGGTCGGTGGCCTGGTATCGTGGATACTGCTGGCAATCGGTTGGGCTCTGGTGAGCGGGCCTGTAGAAGATCTCGCTGCACTCTATGGCTCCGAGTATCGCTTGCTGCCTCTTTCTGCAGGCGCTGCACTGGTGCTGTTGCTGGGCGCTATGCTGCTCGGCTGGCTGGGCGCCTGGTGGTCTGTGGTGAGGCATCTGCACCGGATTGAGCCCTGATAGCTGCGTATTACGTGGGTCTTCCGTGAGCTTTACGTTTACCGACACTCTATCGACACAATAGTAAGAGTAATGGCGCTATTATGATCGTATAAAGAACGGTGAATGGCATTGAAGGGAACTTATCCAGCCATTTGCGGTCTTAAATAGTGGTGCTAAACTTAGCGCTCGATTTTGATTATCACGCGTTTGAAAACATGACTTACGAGTGTAATCAGGTCGCTGTAAGTTGCTGATTGAGCAACAGAATTCCTTCAGGAGTGAGAGATGAACAACGGTTTGCAAGCAGTATACGCGATGTCTCCGGGTGCTAACCTGGAAGCCTACATTTCGACTGTTAATGCTATTCCTGTGCTTACGCCAGAAGAAGAGAAAGATCTGGCAGAGCGTTTTCATTATCAAGAAGACCTGGAAGCAGCGCGTCACCTGGTGATGTCGCACATGCGCTTCGTGGTACATATTGCACGTAGCTACTCGGGTTACGGCCTGAACCAGGGCGACCTGATTCAGGAAGGCAACGTCGGTCTGATGAAGGCGGTAAAACGTTTTAACCCTGAGGTGGGCGTACGTCTGGTGTCCTTTGCTGTGCACTGGATCAAAGCAGAGATTCACGAGTTTATTCTGCGCAACTGGCGCATCGTCAAAGTTGCGACCACCAAGGCGCAGCGCAAGCTGTTCTTCAACCTGCGCAGCCAGAAGAAAAAACTGGGCTGGTTGTCTCAGGACGAAGCAACTGCGATTGCAGAAGACCTGGGTGTTGAGACCAAAACGGTATTTGAGATGGAAGGCCGTCTGAATGCGCACGATGCTGCATTTGATGCAGGTGCGGACGACGATGACGAAAGCGCGTACAAGGCGCCTGCTTATTACCTTGAAGACCACAGTCAGGACCCGGCTCAGCTGGTCGAAGCCGATAACTACGAACAGGATGCGAATGGCCGTCTGGCAGACGCGATGGCGGATCTTGATGATCGCAGCCGTACTATCCTGCAGCAGCGTTGGTTGAGCGAAGAGAAAGCAACGCTTCACGAGCTGGCTGATATGTACAAAGTATCTGCTGAGCGCATTCGCCAGCTAGAGAAAAACGCGATGAAGAAGCTGAAGAACGCAATTGGTACTGATCTGGTACTGGCGTAATTATCGCTTCGCAAGATACGTTCGAAAGCCGCTCAATGAGCGGCTTTTTTCTTTGTCTGACGACGAACAATACGAGGCATTGCGGTAATAACCTTGCCTTGTCATAAAAATGTCATATATCGGACCGATACTCTGCAACCCTGTGATTTCCGGGCGCCAAAGGTGCTTCGGGCGGGTTACAATCGATCTGAAAATTCCCCGCCGGCTCAGGAGTAAATCTCATGGCTTTAAACGATGCTCAACGCTTTTTCCCGGAAACCCGTATGCGCCGTATGCGCCGGGATGATTTCTCCCGACGACTGATGCGCGAAACCCAGCTCAGTGTCGACAACCTGATCTACCCCATGTTTGTGCTTGAAGGGCATCAGGAGCGTGAGCAAGTGGCATCAATGCCGGGTGTAGATCGCCTGTCGATTGATCTGCTGATTGAAGAGGTTAAACACCTTTATAAACTGGGTATCCCTGCGGTAGCGCTGTTTCCGGTGACGCCGGCGGATGCCAAGTCTGAACTGGCCGAGGAGGCGTTCAACCCGAACGGTCTGGCGCAGCGCGCGGTTCGTGCCATCAAAGATGCCGTGCCAGAGATGGGTGTGATTACCGATGTGGCGCTCGACCCCTTCACGACACACGGCCAGGACGGAATTATCGATGCGGAAGGTTATGTGCTGAATGACCGCACCGTAGACACCCTGGTACGTCAGGCACTGTCTCATGCGGAAGCCGGTGCGGATGTGGTTGCTCCGTCGGACATGATGGACGGTCGTATTGGCGAAGTCCGTGCGGCACTGGAGCAGGAAAACTTTGTGAATACGCGCATCATGGCGTACTCCGCAAAATACGCGTCTGCGTACTATGGGCCGTTCCGGGACGCGGTGGGTTCTGCCGGTAATCTGGGCAAGGCCGACAAGAAAAACTACCAGATGGACCCTGCTAATACGGATGAGGCACTGCATGAAGTGGCGCTGGATCTGGCAGAAGGGGCCGACATGGTCATGGTGAAACCTGGCATGCCGTATCTCGATATTGTCCGCCGGGTGAAAGACGAATTTAAAGTACCTACCTTTGTGTATCAGGTCAGTGGCGAATACGCCATGCATAAGGCCGCGGCACAGCAAGGGTGGCTGGACGACAACGCCGTCATGATGGAATCACTGATGTGCATTAAACGCGCTGGGGCAGATGGAATCCTGACCTACTTCGCGAAACAGTTTGCTGAATTAGGGGACGTCTGATCAGGCGCTATCCTTAAAGCAGGATTTTTAGGTACCCTGATGACAATCGCTGAAAATACACAGACCAAAGCAGAACAGCCGCCGGAGCTATCCATGACGGACGTACAGGATATAGATCTCAACAGCAGTGAGTTTTACATCAACCGTGAACTCAGCCACCTGCAGTTTAATATCCGCGTCTTGGAGCAGGCGCTCGACGAAGCGCATCCTCTGCTCGACCGTTTGTTCTTTCTGTGTATTTTCAGTAAAAACCTCGACGAATTCTTTGAAGTGCGTGTTGCTGATCTGGTTCACCAGCTGACATTTAATCGGGAGCAGTCGGGGATAGATGGTCTGCATCCGGCTCAGGTGCTGGACGAAATCTACTCACTCTGCAGTACCACCGTCGAACGTCAGTATGAAATTCTTAACGACACTCTGCTGCCGCAATTAAAAGAGCAGAATATTCACTTCCTGCGACGTGCTGAGTGGAACGACGAGCAGCGTATCTGGATACGTGATTACTTTGATGACAGTATTCAGCCACTGATCAGTCCGATCGGTCTGGACCCCTCGCACCCGTTCCCACGACTGGTGAACAAAAGCCTGAACTTTATCGTCGCGCTCGATGGCAAAGATGCGTTCGGGCGCCAGACTGGTCTGGCTATCATTCCTGCGCCGCGTTCATTGCCGCGTACTTTGCGCTTACCGGATGAGCTGGTGCAGGAGGGCGGAGATCACTTTGTTTTCCTGTCATCGATTATTCACGAATACGCCGATGAACTCTTTCCGGGGATGACGGTGAAAGGCTGTTACCAGTTCCGTGTAACGCGCAACGCCGATCTGGATATTGACCACGAAGAAACATCCGACCTCGCCTCGGCACTTGAGGACGAACTGCACTCGCGTAATTTCGGTGAAGAAATGCGCTTAGAAGTCGCGGACAACTGCCCTGACGAACTGATCAGCTTTCTGCTGCGCCAGTTCAACCTTGATGAGTCTGACTTATTTAAAGTGAACGGCCCGGTGAACCTTGGTCGCCTGATTGAAGTGATTGATCAGATTAATCGTCCGGATCTTCGTTACCCGCCATTTACGCCGGGGCTGCCGAAAAACGTTAATTTTAAAAAGAGTATTTTCGAGAGCATCCGCGCGAAGGATACTCTGTTACTGCATCCGTTTGAGTCCTTCACGCCCGTGGTCGACCTGTTACGCGAAGCTGCGAAAGACCCTAGTGTTAAGTCGATCAAACAGACGTTGTATCGCACCGGTGCTAAATCAGAAATTGTTAATGCATTGGTAGATGCTGCCCGTAACGGCAAAGAAGTCACTGTGGTGATTGAGCTGCGCGCGCGTTTTGACGAAGAAGAAAACCTCTATCTGGCGAACCGCCTTCAGGAGGCGGGTGCCGTCGTCGTGTATGGCGTAGTGGGGTATAAAACACACGCCAAAATGATGCTGATTGTGCGTAAAGAGGGCAATCAGTATCGCCGCTATGTACATCTGGGCACGGGCAATTATCACGCAGGGAACGCGCGGGCGTATACCGACTACAGCTTTATGACCTGCGATGATTCAATCTGCGAAGACGTTCATAAAGTGTTCCAGCAATTAACCGGCATGGGTGAAGTCATGCGGGTGAAAAAGCTGTTTCATGCGCCCTTTACTCTGCATAAGCGTTTAATTCAGCTGATTGATCGTGAGCGTGAACATGCGGATGCCGGAAAGCCTGCATTAATCCGCATGAAAGCCAACGGCCTGACCGAACCTAAAGTGATTCGTGCGCTGTATCGTGCTTCTCAGTCGGGGGTTAAAGTCGAGTTGATTATTCGTGGTATGTGCAGCCTGCGCCCTGGTATTCCCGGAGTGTCTGAGAATATTGAAGTCCGCTCAATTATTGGTCGTTTCCTGGAACATACTCGCGTGTATTACTTCCTTAATGGCGGAAGCGATGAAATTTATGCGGGCAGTGCCGACCTGATGGAGCGTAATCTGCTGCGTCGCGTTGAAACCGCGTTCCCGGTGGAAACCAACAAGATTAAAGAGCGGATGAAAGAAGAGCTTGAGATCTATGTGAGGGACAACACACAGGCCTGGATTCTGCAAACAGATGGCTCTTATGTCCGGGCGCAACCAGGGCCTGACGATGAGACCATTTCTGCACAAAGCTGGTTGCTTGATAAACTGGCTGCCAGCAGTGGAACGCCAAGCGCAAGTTGAGCAGAAACGCAGGCAAATAGAAAACGGGGCAATGCCCCGTTTTTTGTGCTTTTTGGACTCTCTTTTTCCGGGCTTCTGGCTCAGGTTATGGTGAGCACCAGCCCGGCGGTTTTCTGTAATTCTACTTCTTCTTCCATATCCTGAGACGTCAGCGGGAAGTTGTCCTGCCAGCCTTCGGGAAGCTTCAGCAGCAGAGCATCCTTGTCGATGCTTGCCTCCGGCAGGGGTACGTCGTAGGCCTCGCGGCTGTGATTAAGCACGATGGCCACGCGCAGAATACGTATCAACCAGAGCGCGATGGTTTGCTGTCGGGCGGGCAGTAATTCGAGTTCTTCCGGGTGGATTTTGCGTCGGTGGTTGCGAACCAGCAGGGCCAGTAACATCTGCCCCTGACGGGTAAAACCCAGCATGTCAGAATGTTGTAGCAGATAAGCGCCGTGTTTGTGGAATCCACTGTGAGCGATGCTCAGGCCAATTTCATGGACGCGGGCGGCCCAGCTTAACCATTGGGCGAGCTCTTTGCGTGCGCCAATGTCTTTGCGTATCTGATTGAACAGAGCAAGCGCTGTCGCTTCAACACGGTCAGCCTGTGCGGTGTCCACATAAAAGCGCTCCTGCATGGAGGCGATAGAGCGGCTACGTACATCTTCATGTTCTGAGCGGCCGACCAGATCCCAGAGTGCGCCCTCGCGCAATGCGCCATCTGAATAGCGCATGTGCTTGATATCCAGCGTCTGAAATACGGCAGTGAGAATCGCCAGACCACCAATAAATACCTGACGACGGTCGGGTTTCACGCCTTCAATGTCGACGTCTTCAACGGTTTCGTAATCCAGGCAGTGATCGACTAATTTCTCAAGGCCGTCTGGGGTGATACCTTCATTGCCCCAACCATTACTGATGATGGCTTGTTCGACAGCGCGGATAGTGCCCGAAGAACCGATTTCACTTTTCCAGCCCAGCTTTTTGTACTGGGCCTTAATATTCAGCAGTTCCTGCTGAGCAGCCGACACCGCTTTTTTAAACTGTTTGCGGGTGATCTTTCCATCAGCAAAGAAGCGTTTGGTGAAAGACACACAGCCCATGTGCAGGCTTTCCAGAGCTTTCGCTTCGAAACGTTCACCGATAATAAATTCGGTACTGCCGCCGCCAATGTCGACCACCAGACGCTGACCACCATCGTCTGCCTGAGTGTGTGCAACTCCGAGATAAATGAGGCGGGCTTCTTCACGGCCAGCGATGACCTCGACGGGGTAGCCCAGCACTTCCTCAGCGCGATCAATAAACTCACGACGGTTACGGGCAGCGCGCAGTGCGTTGGTGGCGAATACCACGATTCTGTCCGGGTCCATGCCCTGAAGGCGCTGACCAAACTGAGCGAGGCAATCGACGCCGCGCTGGATGGCCTCCTCGCTGAGATAGTTCTGATTGTCCAGGCCAGCGGCCAGCTGAACTTTTTCACCGCGTTTTTCCAGAGTACGTATTTCACCCTGAAATTCTTCTGCGATCATCATGTGAAAACTGTTTGATCCGAGATCGACAGCGGCAATACGGCTGGATTCGACCTCTGCTGAATACTGCTCTGACATAACTATCTGTTTCCAATAACCCTATGATGAATATGCCTTCCGGCGTCTCTGGCGTCCAGTCGAATAATCCAATTGATTCCGCATCAATGTGGCGTACAATAACCCTTTCTAACTGATTGCACTTTTCTGCAGGGGAATTTCATGAGCGATAACATTATCACCGTAACCGACGATTCATTTGACGCTGACGTGCTGGGTTCAGACGTTCCTGTACTGGTGGACTTCTGGGCAGAGTGGTGTGGCCCTTGCAAAATGATCGCGCCGGTTCTGGAAGAAATCGCCGATGACTACGCAGGTAAGCTGAAAATTGCCAAGTTGAACATTGATGAAAACGAAGCCACTGCGCCTAAGTTTGGTATCCGCAGCATCCCGACTCTGATTCTGTTCAAGAACGGCAACGCTGAAGCGACCAAGATCGGTGCAATGAGCAAGTCTGAACTGGCTGCGTTCATCGAACAGGCGATCTGATCTCCCTGTCAGCTGTATTCCGCACTGCAAATGGGGACAAATGTCCCCGCAGTGCTGGACAACCCCCCTATATCTGTCTATATTGACTCCGCAACATTGAAAGCGGGCCATAGCTCCGATCAACGCTGCCCTCCATGGCGATTCTGCCAGGTTTTCTTCAGATCCAGCATCTATCTAATTCAAATAACCTAACCGTATATACCTATACCTATGAATCTCTCAGACCTGAAACTCAAATCAGTCCCCGAATTGCTGAAAATCGCCGGCGATATGGGAATTGAGCACGTCAGCCGTACCCGTAAACAGGACATCATCTTCGCCATTCTGAAAACCCACGCAAAGAGTGGTGAAGACATCTACGGTGATGGCGTACTGGAGATTCTTCAGGATGGCTTCGGTTTTTTACGCAGTGCGAACAGCTCATATCTGGCCGGACCCGATGACATTTATGTGTCGCCGAGCCAGATCCGTCGCTTTAACCTGCGTAAGGGCGATAAAATCGCCGGTAAAATCCGTCCTCCGAAGGACAACGAGCGTTACTTCGCGCTGTTGAAAGTTAATGAGATTAACGACGACAAGCCAGAAAACGCGAAAAATAAAGTACTGTTTGAAAACCTGACGCCGCTGTTCCCGAACGAACGTCTGATTCTGGAGGCTGGTAACGGCTCTACTGAAGACCTGTCCTCCCGTGTACTGGATCTGGTCGCCCCAATCGGTAAAGGTCAGCGTGGCCTGATCGTTGCGCCACCGAAAGCTGGTAAAACCATGCTGCTGCAGACCATCGCGCAGTCTATTACCCGCAACAACCCGGAGTGTGAGCTGATTGTCCTGCTGATCGACGAACGTCCGGAAGAAGTAACAGAAATGAAGCGTTCTGTACGCGGTGAAGTTGTGGCGTCGACCTTTGATGAGCCGCCAGCCCGTCACGTACAGGTTGCTGAAATGGTCATCGAAAAAGCCAAGCGTCTGGTTGAACACAAACGCGACGTGGTCATTCTGCTTGACTCTATCACCCGTCTGGCCCGCGCTTACAACACCGTTATCCCTTCCTCAGGTAAGGTACTGACCGGTGGTGTCGATGCTAACGCCCTCGAGAAACCAAAGCGTTTCTTCGGTGCGGCACGTAACATCGAAGAAGGTGGCTCTCTGACCATCATCGCGACTGCGCTGGTTGATACTGGTTCTAAAATGGACGAAGTTATCTTCGAAGAATTTAAAGGTACCGGTAATCAGGAACTGCACCTCGACCGTAAGATCGCCGAGAAGCGTATCTACCCTGCGATCAACATCCGTCGTTCAGGCACTCGTCGTGAAGATATGCTGTTCAACGAAGCTGATCTGCAGCGTCTGTGGATTCTGCGTCGCCTGCTGGCTGAAATGGAAGACGTACAGGGCATTGAATTCCTGCTCGATAAACTGCGTCAGACCAAGACCAACGACGAGTTCTTTGATTCGATGCGTAAGGGAAAATAAGTCCTTACTCGCTCAGAAACGCCCGGTCAGCTTTGCTGCCCGGGCGTTTTTATTTGTACTTCTGTTCGACTTTTTCAATCACGTCATTGGCAATCCGAAGGCTTTCGAGAAGATCAAGCAGGTTGTAGTCCAGATTGACGTTAAGATGGGTCTTCTGGCCATCGAAGAAGTCGGGGTTTTTGCCTTCAAACTGTAGTGACAGGTTTAACTGTCCATCCGGCTGATAGCGCACACCTGACTGTAGCTCGTCATACTGAAAATTCTGTAACAGCTTCATTGCCATTCCGACGCTCTGGTCTGCCTGAGCGAGGGCATCGGCACTTTCGTCCTGATATTTGATGGTACCACCCGGGTCCCGGGCGAATAGATTGCCTCCCGGTACCATAGGACCCTCTTTGGTCAGCACAATCGGCAACATACCATCCAGCAAGCCGGTGGCTTTGATACCGGCTTCTTTCTCAATGGCGGCAATCTGACTGAGCTGCAGATGATCAAGACGAACACCGAAGGCATTGACGTCTTTGCGACTGTCATAGTGAATCTCAGGTGCATAGATCCGACCACCCAATAAGTCGGTGTGGATTTCGTAAACATCCACTTCGAAATAGCTGAGATCTTCCGGGAAGCGCGTCTGCGTCCGGGCAAGCAGGTTGGTCAATGGAATACCACTGTCGAGCTTGCTGCCAGACAACTGTGCATCCAGTTGGTATTCGCCCTGCTGCGGGCGGCGCAGGGCAAGCATGGCATTCCATTCTTCGAGGGTGATGCTGTTGTCGTAAATCAGGCCTACGCCATCAGCTCTGAGCATCATATCGGGAGTCAGCTCGAATCCATTTTCGCTGCTTTGCCAGTCCAGCCAGCCTTGTCCTGACAGGTGGCCATTAAGTAGCTGAACGCTGGTCAGGTTGGCCATGTCTGCAAGGCCGAGCGCCATCCAGTCGAGGCTCGCATCGGTCAGATGCCATTGCAGAGAACCATTGCCGGACAGCAGGTCATGCTCAGCCCGGGTGCGGAAATGAATCTCTCCGTTCGCAGCGGTGAGATCAAGTGACGCATCCACTCGTTCACGGATCTCGTCCATCGTGATGGTAACCGGGCCGCTGAGGCTGATGTCCGGTATTGGCCATAGGCCCCAGTCAGAATCATTGAGGCGCGCAGAGAGCGTGCAGTTACCCAGCAGACCGTTTGCAAGGTCCTGAAGGTCGATGTCGCCCGGATCGCAGCCAAGATGTGACGGCGCAAACCGCAGGCGGGCATCCTGTTCTTTCGATATCGCTGTGAAAGGCGCTATTTTCAGGCGCAGGTCTCTGGCTTGTACATGCCGGTTGTCATCAAGGCTGCCTTTGACCATCAGGTTCTGCAATACAGAAACAGTCAGCGGTGATACAGCCCAGCCCTGCCAGGGAGCAATCTCGGTATTGAGAACCAGCCCATCGTCCGAAGCAATCGACCATTGTCCTGTGTCGCTGATTTCTGCATTGAAACGCCCGTTACCTGTCATTTTCCATTCTGGTAACTCCTGCTGTGCCGGCTGTTGATAACTGACTGAGACTGGCAGTGTGATGGAGGACGCCCCCGTTGCTGTCCAGACACCTTCAGGTTCCAGCGTGATACGGGTCGTTGATAACCCAGAGAGCTGCGCGGAGAGCGAGCCTTCGAGTTGGCAGCTGTCAGCGCCAGGAGAGCACGTGGCGGTCAGCGCCTGCCCCGGCGTGGTGGCTTTCCAGTCGCTGAACTGACCGTCAGTGCTGGTTCTGATTGAGGCTGCAATTGGCTGGGTTGCCAAAAACAGACTCCAGTCGTCATCTGTTGCTGAGCGCCTGACGGAAAAAGCTACCCCGGCGGGCTGTACCGACATGTTGTCACTGATCACTGACTTGCGTGTGGTCAGCGTGGTGGTCAGGTCTGCTATCAGTTCGTCAGGCCATCGCGCCTGAGCGGGACTGTTGAGCGTTCCTTCTAATAGTACGTTCTGCCCTTTCACCGGAAGGTCAGCCATCTGTGGCAGGCTGTTCTGGATCTTGCTGAGGTCTGCCTCAAGTCTTATGTTGGCATCGCTGGTGTCATCTGTCTGGGTCAGGCCGGCCCAGAGTTGTGCCAGCAAAGCTTCCTGCTGGGAGAGCATTGCGAGGAGTTCAGCATTGCCCTGTTCATTACGTTGCAGCTGTAAATTGACGGTCACTGACTCCTGAATATGCGGCAATCTCAGGTCACCGGAGACTCCCCAGTGGTCAGGCCGGAGAGAGCCTGTCAGGCGGGCAGATATGTCGGGGGTATCGATCTCCAATGTCTGGACCCGGATATCGTCGACCGGCAGTGTCATTAGTTCTGTGATCACAGGCAGGTCAACGTCGAAGCCCGGACTCAGAGTCGATGAAGGCTGCGAAGGAGCGTCATCGACAGCAGTGATATGAACCCGAAGGGTTTCGGCGGTCAGGCTGTCAGCCTTTCCTTGCAGTAAGCCAGTACCGTGGTAATTCAGTTCGGCGTTACGAATCTGAATAAGGACGCCGGGCGCCGGTTGAATGTCCAGCTCATCGACAGCGAATTGCTGGCTCGTCAGGCTGCGTATCTGGAGGTGGCTGCCTGGAGCCACCAGGCGATCAAGAAGCGGAGGAAGCCAGTTGTTCAGCAGAGGAACGATCGAGAAATAGAGCGCCACTATCGCGGCGCCCGTTAGCAAAAGGGCGATCACTATGCCCTGAAACCAGCCTCGCCGGATCAGAGCCGGCGCTTGTTGATCTGATTCCCTGCGCTCACTCATAGCGGCGTATCAGGCTTTCAGGGTTTTAACGCCGTCCTGAGTACCGAGGAGCAGAACGTCCGCGCCACGCTGCGCAAACAGGCCGTTGGTAATGACGCCGGTGATCTGATTGATGTCGGACTCAAGTTGCATCGGTGATTGAATCTTCAGATTATGAACATCAAGGATCTGGCCGCCGTTATCCGTGACCACTCCCTCACGCCAGACCGGGTCACCACCCAGTTTCACCAACTCACGGGCAACGTGTGAACGGGCCATCGGTATGACTTCTACAGGCAATGGAAACGTGCCCATCATGCCGACCATTTTGCTCTCGTCCGCAACACAGATAAATTTCTTTGCGACTGCCGCAACGATCTTTTCGCGGGTCAGAGCAGCACCACCGCCCTTGATCATCTCAAGGTGCTCGTTAATTTCGTCAGCACCATCAATGTAGAAATCCATGCCATCGACGCTGTTCAGGTCGTACACCGGGATACCATGACTTTTCAGGCGCTCAGCCGATGCTTCGGAGCTTGCAACTGCACCGTCGAACAGGTGTTTTACGGCGGCGAGAGCGTCGATAAAACAGTTCGCTGTTGAGCCGGTACCGACGCCAACAATGCTGTCTTCGTCGAGCTGGGGCTTGATGTAATCAACCGCGGCCTGACCAACCGCCTGCTTGAGTTCGTCCTGATTCATAATGTCTGTATCCGGGTGAAATGCTTTCGCGAATTATAAGGCTTCATGCGCTACAATGCGCGTTCGCTCTCGATTTTTTTGGAACAGCGGCATGCTAAACGAATACCTTAAAAAAATACTCTCTTCCCGCGTCTATGACGTTGCTGAAGAGACGCCTGTCCATACTGCAACGTTTCTCAGTGAGCGACTGGAAAACCAGATATGGATTAAACGTGAAGACAAGCAGCCTGTGTATTCGTTCAAAATTCGTGGTGCTTACAACAAGGTTGTGCAGCTGACTGACGAAGAGAAAGCGCGTGGAGTGATCGCTGCATCGGCGGGCAATCACGCTCAGGGTCTGGCGCTGGCTGCGAAAAAGCTTGGCATCAAAGCCGTGATTGTTATGCCGCGGACAACACCTGAAATTAAAGTGAAGTCTGTAAAAGCACGTGGCGCTCGCGTGATTCTGCATGGCGATGCGTTTGATGAAGCTTTTCAGTACTCCCAGAAGCTGGTCGAAGAAAAAGGCTATACCTACATCCATCCGTACGATGACCCGGAGACCATCGCTGGACAGGGAACGGTCGGTATGGAAATCCTGCGGCAGATGCCGGTTCGTCCGGATGCGATCTTTATTCCTGTCGGTGGTGGCGGGCTGATTGCAGGTGTTGCCGCTTACATCAAAGCGCTGGCTCCTGAAATCCGCATCGTAGGGGTTGAGAGCAGTGAATCGGCTTGTCTGGCCGCTGCACTTGCTGCTGGCAGTCGCGTGGTTCTTCCTGAAGTAGGTATCTTCGCCGACGGTGTCGCGGTCGCACAGATTGGAGAAAATACCTGGGAAGTCTGCAAAGACTATGTTGACGAGGTGATCACCTGCACACCGGATGAAATCTGCGCAGCGATCAAAGATACCTTTGATGATACCCGCGCCGTCAGCGAACCTGCCGGAGCCCTGGCGATTGCCGGTCTGAAAAAGTACATCGAGCGTGAGCAGTGTAAGAATAAAAATCTGGTTGCCATCCTCAGCGGTGCCAACGTGAATTTCGA
This sequence comes from Thalassolituus sp., assembly GCF_984348125.1. Lineage (NCBI taxonomy): Bacteria > Pseudomonadati > Pseudomonadota > Gammaproteobacteria > Oceanospirillales > Oceanospirillaceae > Thalassolituus > Thalassolituus sp. Next base: position 80,085 of record NZ_CFHJLR010000006.1, on the reverse strand, counting down.
TCGTATGCGCTACATCTCGGAAGTTGCTGAGATCGGTGAAGGTCGTGAAGTTATTCTTGCGGTCACCATTCCCGAAGAGCCGGGAAGCTTTCAGCGTTTCTGTAGCCTTCTGGGGAAATCACCAATCACCGAGTTTAACTATCGTTACAGTCGCGATGATGAGGCGCAGATTTACGTCGGCGTAAAAGTCTCTGACGAGCCGGGTTCGCGTAAAGCACTGGTCTCGGACCTTGAGGCTGAGGGCTATACGCTGATGGATATTACCGATGATGAAGTGGCGAAATACCATATCCGTCATATGGTCGGTGGTCACGCACCTGCGTCTGTTACCGATGAGCGGGTCTATCGCTTTGAGTTCCCGGAGCGCCCGGGGGCCTTGCTGAACTTCCTTAAAAAACTCGGTAAGCGTTTTAACATTTCACTGTTTCACTATCGCAATCATGGTGCTGCTTACGGCCGTGTCTTGGTCGGCCTGCAGATTTCTGATGATAAACGTGAACAGCTTCAGGGATATCTTGAAGAACTCGGCTATCGTTACTGGGATGAGACAGACAATACGGCTTATCAGCGCTTTTTGCGTTAATACGCCAGTGTCGTGATACAAGTTCACCTTGTGGGGCTGGCAGAGGAGTTTAGACTGCTTCGCTGCTGCCTCAAGCCGGATTTTTTATGTTAGCTGCTTTTCGAATCGTCTTTTTAGCCCTTTATTTCCCTATTGTGTGCCTGCTTGGGCTTCTGATTTGTATTATTCGACCATTCAACCGGAATAACAGTCGTATTATTGCCATAATATTTTCCTGGGCACGATTCGTAATGAATGTTCGTGTGGATGTTCGCAACCGACCTGAGGACAGCATTCAAGGGATTTACGTTGCGAATCACCAGAGCACCCTTGATATGTACATGTACGGCGAAAGCCTGCCGGATGACATGGCGATCCTTGGTAAGCACAGCCTGATGTACATTCCTTTGTTCGGTGTATTGTTCTGGTTGGCGGGCAATATCTTTATTAATCGCGGCGATCGTTCCAAAGCGCGCGGAGCGATGGAAGAAGCCGCAACGATTGTTCGCGAAAAGGGCTGCAGTGTGTATATGTTCCCAGAAGGCACCCGTAGCAATGGCAGAGGCCTTTTACCTTTTAAAAGTGGAGCCTTTATTCTGGCAATTGAGGCCGGTTTGCCGATTGTTCCCGTCTGTGCAAGTAGCACTCATAAAAATATCGACCTGAAGCGCTGGCGCGCAGGTGAGTGCCGTCTGGTGCAGCTACCGGCGATCAGCACCGAAGGCCTGACCCGCGACGATGCTAAGCGCCTTGCCGATGAGGTCCAGGCCCTCATGGCAGCACAGATCGATCAGATGGATGCAGACATAGCGCAGGGGCGGTAGCCCTTTAGTAGACTCTGCCTTTGCTGAATTGCTCTCGTGCCTGCTGCTTCTTACGCTCACTCTTTTTCAGCAATACATAGAAAGCACCTGCGCCACCATTTTGCGGCTGAGCGGTATGGAAGGCCTGAACGTCTTCCAGCTCTTCAAGCCAGAAAACCAGATAACTCTTCAATACTGCGGGGTCACCTTCATTGCGATCGCCCTTACCGGGCATGATCAGGACACTTCTGAGATCGGCGCCTATGCAGTCGTTAACGAAGCGATAGACTTCTCGCCTGGCCTCTTCGATCGTTCGACGGTGGAGGTCGAGGCGGGCTTCAATTTCGTATTTTCCCAAACGTAGCTTTCGGAATACGCCGTCCTGAATACCCGGACGTTTAAAGCCGAGCACATCGTGCGGGCCCACTCTTGGAACCTCGCTGGCACGCAGGTGGTTTTTGTCGCTCGCTGTCTCCTGAGATACAGCCGCTGAGCGGCGCGCAGCAACATTGTTGTCTTTCTGATCACGACGAAGGGGGACGCGCTCCTGCGTTTGCAGCTTCTTGACCCCCTGCATCTCTTGCAGAAAGAGCTCATCTTCTTCAGTCATTTTTACATCCTCCGGGGCAGCGACAAATCTTTGCAATGTCGGACACAAATATTAGGCTGTGACGCCTAGTATAACCTGATAATAAGCACCGCATCACAGGATCGATTTATGAAAATGCCCACTCCCATTGCCCGCTTTCAACGCTCCCTGAGCCTTGTTGCCTGCGGTGTACTTATGACGACTGCTCAAGCCTGGGGGTTTGACGATCGTCAGAAGAAGGTCGATTGGGAAAGCTCACTGAATCTGTCCGATGAGCAGCAGGAGCAGATTGATGCGATTGAAGATAAGTATCGGGATCGCTTTCGTGAGATGAAGCCCAGTGAGGCCGCAGGCAAAGAGCGCCGTGAGCAGCGTCAGGACCTCTACGTACAGATGCGTGAAGAAATCCGTTCGGTTCTGACTGACGAGCAACAAGCCATCGCGGAAGAGCAGGTTCGCAAGCGTGAAAAAGAAGGTCGTGAAGAGCACCTTGAACGCCTTTCCCGGAAACTTGACCTGACGAGTGAGCAGAAATCAGAGCTCGAAGAAAAGTTATCTTCCTGCTCTGAAGAAGAATGGCCAGTCAGTATGAAAATGCGCGAGAAAGACCGCCGTGATTTTGAAAAAGCAGTGAAGTCGGTTCTCACAGACGAGCAGAAGAAAAAATGGCGCAAGATGCAGCGTGAAGAGCGGGATAAGTGGCGTCACCACGACATGGATCGCCTTAAGGACAAGCGCGGCGAGAAAGATCAGGAAGAGGGTGAGTAACTCAAGAGCGAATAATATAAGAAGGGGCGGTTAACGCCCCTTTTCAATGGTGAATGGTTTACTGTTCAGGCTTCAGTGCTTAGAAGCTGCAAACCTCAGAAGCTGTAAACCAGGGTAACGCCGAATTCAGTATCGGTGTTTTCAGTACCTTCCGGCACTTCTTCCACATGCTTCACCTTATAAGTCAGCTTCGATGCAAGGCTACCGCTGAGCTGGCTCTGAAGACCCGTTTCTGACTTGTAGATAGAATTGTCGCTGCCGATTTCTGCAGTGAAGTTTTCAATAAAGCTTACGCCTTCGCGGATTTGCCAGTCGTAGCTCAGAGCCAGACGCCCAATGGCTTCTTCCTGAATCTCATCACTTTCTTTCAGTTTGTCGCGACGATAACCCGGACCGGCCTCAAGGTTCAGCTCCATTGTGTCGTTTTTCAGAACGCGATAACCATAGTTCACCGATACTGTGCTCTGGTACGTATAACCGCTGAAGCGCGCACGCTCCTGCTGCGCAACGATGGCCATATAGGAGTGTTCAGTAAAGTTACGGTCAAACTGAGTGAGAGCGCTGTACTTTTCTTTTGACTTAACACCGTCTTCTTCACTGGTCAGGGCTTCCAACTTCAATGTGGTATCCCAGACTTCACCGGTGCGCTTTGCCATGAAGTTAGCGTTGATGCTCTGGGTGTCTGTGTTACCTGAAGTGAAAATGGTACCGAGTTCGGCGGCGCCATCCCACGAAGGTTCTGCAGCCATTGCTGCGGTTGGAGCGATAACGATGGCCGCTACCAGTGCGTGCTTACGAAGCATATTTGGATATTCCTTGATACGACTGTATTCGGTTGCAGAATAGCGAGTGACTATGACAGGTTCAATACTTCATAGTTCACATATCAAGGTTTCGGGGTGTTTCAGAGCTCCAGTCCTGAAGTCCGTAACGCTCAAGTATTTCTGCAAGTCGACCAGACTCTCGCAAGCGTCGGATGCCGGTATCCAGCTGGCGAGTGTATGTCTCAGACTTGTCAGGCGTCGCAGGTGAGCAGGCAATATATAACTCATCGGCAACGCCGATGTTGCCTGCGGGTTGTACTGCGCCCTCCATACCGAGCGTAGCGACTGTGTAGTTGACCACAGTGGCCGAACCCACAATGGCATCAATACGGCCAGACAGAAGTTTCTGCAGGTTTTTCTCCAGTGCGTTATCGCCCTTCATTAACTGCACCCGGCTACCGGGAGAGCCGTCGCGGATGGCCATTGCTATATGTTCATCGACAGCACCCTGGTCATAGGAGTAGCCGCCAATGACGCCCAAACGGATGTTGCTCAGCTGACTGGGAGAGTGATATGTCCACGGGTTTCCAGAGCGGGTGTAAAACGTACTCTGATCAAGCCCCAGTGAAAGAGAATGAAATACAAAGTCGGGAACTTCTTCTGGTAACGCACCAAGTATGCAGTCGATGTTTCCTGAACGAGCTTCACTGATGGCCCGTTCCCAGGGAATCGTTGAGTAATCGACCTGATGACCTTCGCTATTCCAGATTTCGTTCGCGAGTTCGACGATGTAGCCGGGTTTATCACTGCCGGGTGTCGCGTTGTAGGGGGGCCAGATATCGGCTCTCAGGCTGATGGTGTCTGCACTGGCCTGATACACACTTAGTGCACCGGTAAGTGCGGTCATTGCGATGGATAACGCGCGTCTCATCATCGCCTCCACATTGGGCTGCAATCGATCGTTTCTGTCAGGAGCGAGGTAGTTTTTTGTCGATACGTCCCAGCAAAAAATCTTTCAGCATTACCCAGTCACCCATGAAGCTCCATAAAGGATAGCGGAAAGTGGCAGGTTTATTGTGTTCGAAGAAGAAATGTCCGATCCAGGCAAAGGCATAACCAGCTACCAGAGCCATCGGAATGTACTGGAAATTCCCACTGGTCAGTGAAAACAACAGAACACCCAAGCCAATCGAGCTGCCAATGTAGTGCAGGCTGCGGCAGGTGGAGTTCCGATGCTCAGAGAGATAATAAGGATAAAACTCACTAAAGCTCGTGAATCTGTGATCTTTGCTGACAGCGCTTTCGCTGTTTTTTGTTTGTGTACTCATGATGGCCACCTCTCCTCGTTATTATTATTGGCAGGCGGGTTTTCCGCACATTGCAAAATAACGTCATTACCAGTGTTACCCACAGGGCGCGGTGCGCCAAATCCCGAACTTATCGGGCCATAAAGAGGCAAACTTAACTCACAGTATAGACAATTTGACCCCAGAGGAAAATAAACGTCCTGATCGTCCGGTTGGTTCAGATTAAATTTCAATGAATGAACAGACACATCTGAACCTTCAGCTATGCTGGAAGTCTTCCCTGATCCGGGGCATGACCCGGATAAATTCTGGTGCGATGACGAGGTGGAATGGAATGCTCTACACAATCAATGCCCACGTAATGAATGCGCTACGCCCGATGCATGTGGCGGCACGCCTGTCCCGGCAGATGTTTTACCAACCCTGGAACCCGATGAATTATGGTTGGTATCTGCGCACTGTTCGTGCCTCGCTTGAACTGGTTGAGCGTTTAACGGATTTCTATGAAAAACCGGAATGGAGACTCGATACGACACGTATTGATGGCCGTGAAGTGGGCATCGAGTATTGCAGTGTCGTTGAAAAGCCTTATTGCGATCTGGTTCATTTCCGCCGTCGGAAGCGTGGCCTTGAACAGCCTAAGCTGCTGATCGTAGCGCCACTGTCCGGACACTTTTCCACCTTGTTGCGGGGGACAGTTGCTGAGTTTTTACCAGATCATGAGGTCTACATCACCGACTGGTTGAATGCTCGTGATGTTCCGCGTTCTAAAGGTGAATTCAGTTTTGATGATTATGTCGATTATCTGATCGAATTTCTGGAGTTCCTTGGCCCGGATACTCACGTTCTGGCAGTGTGTCAGCCCTGTGTTCCGGCACTTGTCGCGGCGAGTGTTATGTCAGAGCAGGGCAGCAAAGCGGTACCCAAGTCCATGACCTTAATGGGCGGGCCGATTGATGTGCGTATCAGCCCGACAGAAGTGAACGACTATGCCTCGGGTAAAGATCTTGAGTGGTTCGAAGATAATGTGATCTGCCACGTGCCGGATGGCTTTGCGGGTCGGGGCCAGTCGGTATATCCCGGTTTTATCCAGTTGTCTGGATTTATGTCGATGAATATGGATAACCACGTCAGTAAGCACTTTAAGTTCTTCACTGACCTGGTGAAGGGCGATGGAGACAGCGCAGAAGCGCACAGAGAATTTTACAACGAGTACCTCGCGGTGATGGATATGCCGGCCCGGTATTATCTCGATACTATCCGAAAGGTATTCCTGGAGTATCAGTTGCCAGAGGGCACGATGGAGTACCGGGGTAAGATTGTTGATCTGAAGGCCATTAAGGATATGGCTTTGATGACGATTGAGGGCGAGCTCGATGATATTACCGGAAAAGGACAGACCGCTTGCGCGTTAGATCTTTGCGCGGGTATTCCCGACAAAATGAAAATTCATCGTGAGGAGCCGGGTGTAGGCCATTACGGTATTTTTAACGGCCGGAAATTCCGTGAGAGCATTGCACCTGCCGTTAAGGCCTTTATTAGCAAGCACAGTTAGTCTGCCGGCCGGGCCCACGTGGGCCTGGCTCAATGGCTCGCTTCAGTTGCCCCTGCTATCATGAGCCTCCCTATGTGACGGGTTCTACAGGATGAACTGCTCATGACAGATGCTTCTCACCGGTCAGGTCTGACCGATGATATCTATGAAAAACTGGTTAATGACGAAGACGCCCGTGCCTGTAAGTCGATCCCTGAAAGCGCGTGCCGGGAAGTCCCCGGCAATTTCCTTAAAACCCTGCTCAGTATGTTTTTCTCCAAACTGGGTGATGCACTGGTCAACCCTAAGATTACCTTACCCTGGTTAATGCAGTCAGTCGGCGCTCCGGCCTGGATGCTCGGCTGGCTCGTTCCGATTCGTGAGTCGGGCTCAATGTTGCCACAGCTGGCCATCGCCAGTGTCGTGCGCACCATGGCTATTCGTAAGTGGATGTGGGTATTGGGAAGTGCACTTCAGGCGTTGGCGGTGCTGGGGATTGCAGCCGTCGCTTTCTCGCTTGAAGGGGCGGTGGCGGGTTGGGCGATGCTGGCGTTAGTCGTAATTTTCAGTCTGTCACGAGGCCTGAGTTCTGTGGCATCCAAGGATGTTCTGGGTAAGACGATTCCTAAGCCCCGGCGTGGCACCCTGAATGGTTGGGCCGAAACAGCTGCGGGGCTGATTACGCTGACGGTTGCGCTATTACTGATCAGCGGCATGCTGGGAGAAGGTTCCACTACTCTCTACGCCAGTGGTTTTGCTCTGGCAGCCCTGATGTGGGTGATTGCGGGTGGCGTTTATGCTGGCATTAATGAATTTCCGGGAGAGACAGACGGTGGGAATAACGGGCTGAAGGAAGCCTTTGCCAGACTGTCGCTGCTTAAAACTGACGCACCTTTCCGGCGTTTTTTACTGTCCCGCTCGTTACTTCTTTGTTCAGCGCTTACTGCGCCTTTTATTGTAGTTCTTGCTCATCAGGAACTGAATGCAGCGATCAGTATGCTGGCTTTGTTTATGGCCGCCAGCGGGGCGGGAAGTCTGGTGTCAGGACGTTTCTGGGGGCGCTTCGCAGATGTCTCCAGTCGCCTTGTCATGGTTCGTGCGGGGATGATGTCTGCGGCTGTCGGCGGAGTGATATTTCTCGTCGGAGCATTCCGGACAGAGTGGCTGTCAGAAATATGGGTACTACCTCTGTTGTACTTCGTATTGAGCATTGCCCATCAGGGTGTTCGTCTGGGAAGAAAGACGTATGTCGTTAACCTCGGTGAAGGCAATAAGCGTACGGACTATGTTTCTGTGGGCAACACACTAATTGGCGTTATGTTGCTGATGACAGGATTTATCAGCCTGCTGGAGCCGCTGATAGGTGTCAGTGGCGTTATCCTGATACTGTCATTTATGGGGATGGCGGGTAGTTGGATGGCTATAAAATTACCCGAAGTTGAAGGCTGAGACAGGCATTCAACTTCAGGTGTTCAGTCTGGCTTTATCTCAGGGCCGGTTCAGTTTTTATCAATCAGATAGTTGATGTACTCATCCCGGAGGCTACGTTTCTGTAGCTTCCCTGTGGCGGTATGAGGGAGTTCGTCCACCACGAGAATATCGTCGGGCATCCACCACTTAGCGATTTTTCCATCGAGATAGGCATAGACGTCTTCTTTTGTGACGGTCTTGCCTTCAAGTGCGACGATAAACAGCAGAGGCCGTTCATCCCACTTGGGGTGCTTCACACCAATAACGCAGGCTTCTGCGACTTCTGGGTGGCCGACCGCAGCATTCTCCAGATCGATGGAGGAGATCCATTCACCGCCTGATTTAACAACGTCCTTCGCGCGGTCGACGATCTGCAGGTAGCTTTGCTCGTCGATCACCGCAATATCACCGGTGTCGAACCAGACACCGCCATCTTTATCGGTGAAAAACGCGTCGGGCTTTTCTGTCTTGTAGTAACTGCTTAGCACCCAGGGGCCTCTGACCCGAAGGAAGCCGCGACTGGTGCCATCGTGTGGCAGCGGCTCTCCGTCGTCATCAAAGATTTCCAGGTCAATACCAAACATGGGCTTACCGGCGGTTGTCTGAATCCGGTAGCGTTCATCATCAGACATACTGGCCATGGCTTTGGTCGGTGCTCCAAGCGTTGCCAGTGGCGATGTCTCAGTCATCCCCCAGATTGGAAGCAGATAAATGCCGAAGTCTTTATCGAGTGTTTCGACCAGAGAACGAGGCGAGGCGGAGCCGCCAACGCCCACGGTTTTGACTGACGGAATGGTGAGGTCGTTGGCTTTCAGATAATCGATGAGGCGCAGCCAGACTGTCGGTACTCCGAGCATCATGTCGACCTGAGCAACATCAATCAGCTCATACAGGTCCGGACCATCCATTCCCTCCCCTGGAAGTACGAGGGAGGCACCTGACATAGGAGCAATGTACGGCATTCCCCAGGCGCATACGTGATACATGGGGACAACAGGCATCACAACACTATCGGAAGAGACATTCAGGGCATCCGGGTTGCGGCTGGCGTAGGCGTGCAGAACGGTGGATGCGTGTGAGTACAGAACGCCTTTGGGGTTGCCTGTGGTGCCAGAGGTGTAGCACAGGCAGGCAGCGGTATCCGCTTCAAAACGGGGCCATTCGTACATATCTGGTTGCTGAGCCAGCAGGTGTTCATAATTGTGAACATACGGCAGTGATGTGTCGGGCATCTGATCTTCGTCGATCATCAGAATGAACCCTTTAACGCTGGAGAGTTTGTCGGCGATGGGCTCCAGAAGCGGGGCAAAACAGGCATCGAGAAAGACATAGCAGTCTTCAGCGTGCTGGATAATGTACTCGACCTGTTCCGCATACAGGCGCGGGTTCACCGTATGGCAGATGGCACCGATGCCCGATATCCCGTAGTAGCACTCGAAGTGGCGATAGCCGTTCCAGGCCAGCGTTGCTACACGATCACCGGGTTGTACTCCCAGTGAAATCAGCGCATGTGCCAGCTGCTTACTCCGCCGTAGCGCGTCCTTGTATGTGTATCTGTGAATATCCCCTTCAAGCCTGCGGCTGATGATCTCTCGAGAGCCGTGATGAGCGGCTGCGTATTCCAGTAAATCACTGATCAGCATAGGCTGCGTCAACATTTGCCCGGTGACAGGTCGCGCGGTTGTCATATGGCGTTCCTTTGCAGTGTCGCGGCATGGTGCGCGCGAAAATGAGAGAAGCAGTGAGGAGCTATGGGGATCTCACCATTCAGAGAGATCAGCTTATGCCGAGCAAGCAGAGTCAGCCAGTGCAAACGTGCAGATTGTTAACTCTGCTGCCACTCAGGGAGCTTCTGCGGCCAAACAGAAAAAGGCAGGTCACTGTGTATCGCGGTTTGGCTCGTATGGACTAATTTGAATAGGACATATCAGGACATGAACTTGATCGGATATCACCTGTTCAGTTTAAGGGTGTCCCGTCATTCTTGGCCCGTTTTGCAACATGAGCATATTCCCAGATGAAATTCGCAGTACTGACAATGCTTGTATGGTTCTTCAGCTCTGCGTGTGCATTCGCAGTCGAAGATACCCCAGCGCTGGAAGATAAGCAGACGCATGCTGCTCTTGAGTCGTCGGGTTGTGCTTATATGGTGTCTGTCATGCTCGAGGAGAGCATGGGTGTGAAAACCAGCGAAGTCGATATATTTGCTTTGCTGTTCATTCACGGTGATCCGGTAAGAATCCGTGAGCAGCGCGGCTTCAACTTCTACGACATAAAACAGGCAGCAGCTGCATTGGGACTTCGTGCCAGCGCTTTTAAATCTGACGATCTGTTACTGGATCTGGCACAGCGCAAGCTTCAGCAGCAAGATGGTCCTTATCTCCTGTTGAAGGACAACCCGGAAGGTGTTGACCGCTTCTACCTCTACTACTTTGAAGACGAAGAGTACGTTTACCTGCGTGATCCATTTGCGGGCATGATTACCATAGAGCGCAGCGAGTTTAATCGAACCTTCGTTCCCTACGTATTAATCATTGAAGGCAAAGTAACAGAGTTCACAGAGGTATAGAGGTCGGGGTATCCCAATGGACACCCCGTTTGGCTCTTTGCTTAACTTCGCTCTACCGCCAGAGAAACGCCCATTCCTCCGCCAATGCACAAGGTGGCGAGACCTTTCTTCGCATCACGCCGAGCCATTTCATGCAGCAGTGTGACCAGAATCCGACAGCCTGAGGCCCCGATCGGATGGCCAAGGGCGATGGCACCGCCGTTCACATTGATCTTATCAGCATCCCACTCCAGCCCTTTGTTGACTGACAGCGCTTGAACTGCGAAGGCCTCATTGGCTTCAATCAGATCCAGGTCAGCAACCGACCAGCCTGCTTTGCTCAGGCATTTTTTAGTCGCTGGAATCGGCCCTGTTCCCATAATGCGAGGCTCGACACCGGCATTGGCGTAACCCTTAATCGTCGCCAGCACTGGAAGACCCAGCTCTGCAGCTTTGGCTGCACTCATGAGCATAACGGCGGCGGCGCCATCGTTGAGCGATGAAGCATTACCAGCGGTGACTGAGCCGTCTTTACTGAAGGCCGGACGCATGCCTGCAAGCTTCTCTGCAGTTGTTCCCGGGCGCGGATTTTCATCAACCTTGAATACGACAGGGTCGCCTTTACGCTGAGGGATTTCGATCGGGGTGATTTCAGCATCGAATGTGCCTGCTTCAATCGCAGCGAGGGCTTTGTTCTGAGAAGCTGCAGCAAACGCATCCTGCTCTTCACGGCTGATGCTGTAGTCACAGGCGATGTTCTCGGCTGTTGTACCCATGTGATAGTCGTTAAATGCGTCCCAGAGGCCATCCACAACCATAGTGTCGACCATGGTAATAGGTCCCATGCGCTGACCATTACGGGAGCCCGGCATCGCGTGCGGTGCGTTGGACATAGACTCCTGGCCCCCCGCGATGATGACCTCAGCATCACCACAGGCGATCGCCTGCGCGGCAAGGTGAACAGCTTTCAGGCCCGAGCCGCAGACCTTGTTGATGGTCATCGCCGGAACAGAAGGAGGGAGCCCAGCTTTGATCGCGGACTGGCGTGCCGGGTTCTGGCCGGCAGCGGCCGTCAGCACCTGGCCCATAAGTACTTCATCGACCAGTCCTGCGTCGACACCTGTTTTTTCGATGATGGATGAAATCACCGCGGCGCCGAGGTCAACGGCCGATAATCCAGCGAGTGATCCGCCGAAGCTTCCGATAGCGGTACGGGTAGCTGCAACTATGACAACGTCAGTCATGTGTATCTCCAGAGAAACAGTAGAAAAGCGGGATGAGCGCCCGCTGATGCGCTACAACCATTCTACTGTATAGACTGTTGAGCGTGATCAGGAGGCGATCCGGATAAGCGGGAGGCACATTGATGACAATGCACCTCACCAGGAGGCAGACTGTCAGTGGTTACCTGGGTCAGTACGATCCAGCTGACCAAGATCAAGGACAGGGGACGCGTCAATGTGCTGCGCATCCATCATATAGGCCACTCGTTCCAGAGACGTCAGAATCATGCTTTGCTCCCAGTCTCTTAAATCCTGAAACTGCTGCACGAAACTATCCTGCAACGGGCGGGGGGCATCAACCAAAGCCTGGATCGCTTGTTCTGTGAGGTGCACAAATACTTTTCGTTTGTCTGTGCTGCCGCGTTCGCGGACAACAAATCCGCGTTTACTGAGGCGATCAATAATGGTTGTCACTGTTGCCTGAGAGAGACTGACACGGCGGGCTACATCTCCGACAGTCAGTTCGCCATGATGGCGCAGAGTCTGAAGTATCAGGAGCTGTGGAGAGGTCAGACCAGATACTTTACTCAGTTGCTTCGAGTGAAGATCGGTAGCGCGAATGATACGCCGTAGTGCAACAAGCACCTCGTCATAGCGGTTCATAGATTTTTCGTCTTCCAGCAGAGGATCGTGATTCTTGCCCTGTAGTTTACCTTGTTGCTGATCAATAGAGTACGAAATATTCATAAGGGGGCCTCCTGACCGCTAATCCGGGTGGCGCATCCCGTCCTATGTTTAGATCTCAAAATATCGATCTCTATATATTTTTCTCGAGGGATTGGTGGAAATCACACAAAATACGCCTATTTAGTTCGTTTATTGTACAAAAAAATGCGTTCTTCTCAATCGAAAAGTCTGAGATCGGATGAAATATATTTAGAGTTGTATATATTTTTCGATTGGCTATAATGTTTAGAGTTCAAAGTAATTGACTAACCCTAGCAATTGACGAGGACGTAATGGCTTACGCCGGTACGCGGATCTCGAAGAGGAAATGAATCAGATTCTGGCGCAGGCAGCGCCCAACGAAAAAGATCAGTCTCAACGCCTAATCACAATGCGCAAGCCAAACCCGGAAGACGGCTCTGTAGTGAATAATCTTGTGGAAAACTGCAAGCCTCTGGATACAAATTCAATGTACTGCAACAACCTGCAGTGTTCTCACTTCCGCGATACCGCGGTGCTTGCTGAAGAGCAGGGTGAAACGATCGGTTTTATCTCCGGTTATCTTCTGCCTGAACAACCAGACACTCTCTTTGTCTGGCAGGTAGCTGTCAGCCCCAAAGCTCGCGGTCTGGGTCTTGCCAGCAAAATGCTGCTTGAGCTGCTTTCCCGTCACGAAGGTACGGTTCGTCATCTCCACACCAGCATTACGCCGGGTAACGAAGCTTCATGGAATTTATTCAGAAGGCTTGCCCGCAAATTAGATGCACCGCTGAACGAACGCGTTATGTTCGATAAAGAACAGCATTTTGCAGGACAGCATGAAACAGAAATGCTCGTCCACATTGGTCCTTTCGGTAGTGCTGATATCAGCGCTGCGCAATAACAGAATTTAAACCAAATACAGAGGAAATCTGATATGGGTATTTTTAAAGATCTTGAGTCAAACGTTCGTGGTTACTGCCGTTCATTCCCTGTGACCTTTGTTAAGGCGCAGAACGCTACCGTGACCGACAGCGATGGCAACGAATACATCGATTTTCTGGGTGGCGCAGGCACACTCAACTACGGTCACAACAACCCGGCGTTCAAACAGGCTCTGATTGATTACATCGAAGCGGATGGCATGACTCACGGTCTGGATATGCATACCGATGCGAAGGCTGCCTTCCTTGAGACTTTCCGTGACCTGATCCTTGAGCCACGCAACATGGACTACAAAGTTCAGTTCACTGGTCCAACCGGTACTAACGCGGTTGAGGCGGCTCTGAAAGTAGCTCGTAAAAATACCGGCCGTCAGACCATTATCTCGTTCACCAATGGTTTCCACGGTGTGACTCAGGGTTCTGCAGCGGTTACCGGTAACGGTTACTACAAGAAGGCCAGTGGTCTGCCAACAACTGGTGTTCAGTTTATGCCGTATGATGGTTACCTTGGCGATTTCAATACGCTCGAATATCTGGATAAAGCGCTCGAAGACGGTTCATCAGGTCTGGGTCATCCAGCCGGTGTCATTGTTGAGTGTATCCAGGGTGAAGGTGGTCTGAATGTTGCGTCTAAAGAATGGATGCAAGGTCTGCAGGCGATCTGTAAGAAGCACGATATGCTGCTCATCGTTGATGATATTCAGGCGGGTTGTGGTCGTTCAGGTACCTTCTTCAGCTTTGAAGAATTCGGTATCGAGCCTGACGTAATCACTCTGTCGAAATCGCTGGGTGGCTACGGTCTGCCGATGGCGGTTGTTCTGCTCAAAGAAGAGCTCGATATCTGGGGCCCGGGTGAGCACAACGGTACTTTCAGGGGTAACAACCATGCGTTCGTTACTGCACGTCGCGCACTTGAAGAGTACTGGAGCGACTACCGCTTTGCTGAAGAAATTCAGCACAAAGCAAGTGTTATCCGTCGTCGTCTGAAAGAGATTCAGGCAGAAAACGGTGGCACCTCTAAGATGAAGCACAAAGGTCGTGGCATTATGCAGGGTCTCGAGTTTGCTAACGGTGACATCGCCGATGCAATTACTGAATTAGCGTTTGAGCATAATCTGATCATTGAGACCAGTGGCTCTGACGGTCAGGTTGTGAAAATTCTCACACCGCTGACCATTGAAGAAAGCAAGTTGAGTGCGGGTCTCGATATTCTTGAGAAATGTGTTGCCCAGGTAATGTCTGAGCAGGTGAGTAAGGCTTCTTAAGAAGCCTCCTCTAAACTCTTAACGCTAACAAATTCAGGAAAACTCAAAAATGATCGTAAGAACACTCGAAGAATGCAAAAACAGTAGTCGCGCTATTGATGGTGGCAACTGGGAAAGCGTGCGCATGTTGCTGAAAGACGACAACATGGGTTTCTCATTCCATATCACCACTATCTTCGCGGGTACTGAAACGCCTATTCATTACCAGAACCACCTCGAATCTGTGTACTGCATGCAGGGCGAAGGTGAAATTGAGACGGTAGAAGACGGCAAAATTTACCAGATCCGTCCGGGCACTCTCTATATTCTGGATAAGCACGATAAGCACTTACTGCGCGCGACCAAAGATATGCACATGGCATGCGTGTTTAATCCGCCACTGAACGGCAAGGAAGTCCACGATGAGAATGGTGTCTACGCACTGGAAGCCGAGACCATCGAAGACTGATTCGCGTGATGGCCTGGAAACGGGCCAATCCAACTAACTTACAGAATCAGCAGGAATAACATGATTAAGCACAGTGTAGAAAAAATCGGCGGCACTTCGATGAGCCGTTACGACGACGTTCTGAAAAATATCTGGCAGCGCCCGCAGGTACCACACGGTGGTACTGAAAAAACCTTATACCAGCGTGCCTTTGTAGTATCGGCCTACGCCGGTATGACCAACGGTCTTCTTGAACATAAAAAGACCGGTGAGCCCGGTGTTTATGCTCTCTTCTCCGAGATGGACGAAAACCGTCCATGGCAGCAGAAGCTGTACGAAGTACAGGCCGCTATGCTGGCCATGAATGAAGAGATGTTCGAAGGACAGGATATTGTTCGTCGTCGCGCTGATCAATTTATCAGTAGCCGTATTGAAGATGTTAAACAGTGCCTTGAGCATCTTGAAAATGTCTGTACCTTCGGCCACTTCCAGCTGGATGATCATCTGCACCGTGTGCGTGAGATGCTGAGTGCGCTGGGCGAAGCTCACAGTGCTTACAACTCGGTTCAGCTGCTGAAGCTGAATGATATCAACGCACGATTCATTGACCTGACTAACTGGCGTTCGGACAGTCAGCAGACCCTGGAAGATCACATCAGCGATGCCTTTGCTGATGTCGACTTTACTCAGGAAATGCCTATCGTGACCGGTTATACCCAGTGCCGCGAAGGCCTGATGAAAACTTACGACCGTGGCTACAGTGAAATGACCTTTTCGAAGGTAGCGACAGTAACGGGTGCCGGCGAAGCGATTATTCATAAAGAATATCACCTGAGTACGGCCGATCCGGAGATGGTTGGTGCTGAGAACGTTCATCCGATTGGTCTGACCAATTATGACGTTGCCGACCAGCTCGCTAACCTGGGTATGGAAGCAATCCACCCACGTGCAGCGGCGGGCCTGCGCAAGCGTAATATCCTGCTTCGGGTCAAAAATACATTCGAGCCTGAGCATCGCGGTACTGAAATCCGCAGTGATTACAGCAGTAAAACACCAAAGGTTGAGATCATTGCGGGTACCCGCAGCGTCTGGGCGATGGAACTGTTTGATCAGGACATGGTAGGCGACCCGTCTTACGGCCAGAAGATGAACGACCTGGTATTTGAATCTGGTGTACGTGTTCTGACTAAAGACTTTAACGCTAACACCGTGACTTTCTACCTTAAGGGCAACAAGCGTCGCATCAATTGGTTGATGGATCGTTTGCAGGCCAACTACACTAATGCCGATATTCGGGTTGAGAAGATGGCAATGGTGAGTGCAATCGGTAGTGACATGAAGGTGCCGGGCCTGCTGAAGTCCGCGGCGTCCGCTCTGTCTGACGCGGGTGTGAATATTCTTTCTGTTCACCAGGCGATGCGTCAGGTGGATATGATGTTCATTGTTGCCGACCAGGACTATGCTGCCGCAGTAAAAGCACTGCATACTGACCTGATCGAGAACAACAGTGATTGGGAGGCGGTACAGTCCGCATGATAAGAACCGTCTGGCATATATTTTTGTCCCTGATGGTGTTCGCCTCAGCGTTGGTGATTCTACCGGCGCGGGTCAACGCCGCCCCAACAACTGAAACTGCTGAATCGGCCGAAGAAGTACAGGCAAACTATGCCAAGGCTGAAAAAACGATAGAGGCGCTTGATGCGCCTCTTTATTCTGCGTTCACCGAGCGTTACCTGCTGGATGAAGTCAAAGTGCTTCGTCAGATGCTGGCCGACCACCGTGTCGAAGTCACCGAGAAAATGACGGATCGCGAGCTTGGTGTAGCTGATAAAGCGTTGATGTACGCGACCGATACCGTTACCTATTTTTTCTATCTTATCGCTGGTGCCTCAACTCTGTTGGTACTGGTTGGCTGGAATTCCTTACGCGAGATTAAAGACAGAGCGAGTGCCCTCGCCAATGACGAGATCTCCCGGATTACCAGTTCCTATGAAGAACGTCTTGAGAAACTTGAGCGTGAGCTTCACAGCAAGTCCCGTCATATTGCGGCGACTCAGGAAGAGATTGAGCTGACTAACGAAGTCCACTCTCTCTGGCTGAAAGCTTCTCAGGAGTCGAGTGCGCAGAATAAAATCGCTATTTACGATCAGATTCTCGCTTTGCGACCTGATGACGTTGAAGCGATTACTTACAAGGCGGATGCGGCCTTGCTGCTTGGTCAGAACCAGTGGGCCAATGCTCTGGCAAATCGCGCGCTGACGATCGACCCTGAAAACAGTCATGCGAAGTACCAACGTGCTTGTGCACACGCTGAAAGTGGCTACATTGAAGAAGCGTTGCGCGACCTTTCTGAGGCAATTGAAACATCGGAGGCCTTGCGCGAGCAGGCTGCTCATGATCCGAGCTTCGAAAAATTACGTGATATGGAAGAGTTTATCGCAATGACTCAGTTGTCTTCCTGATCTTGATTCAGCCTTGATAGCTACTCCTCGATAAAAGCCCGTTGCACTGCATCGGGCTTTTTTGTTTGCCCTGATTGTCGCAGTCAGCAAGCTTTTGCCTATTGGTTGAATTGGAAAAATTCATTTCAATGGAACCAAAGTGGGTGTCACCCTTCTGAAATATGTTGGCAATGCACGATCAGCAATAAGATCGGTATAAGTGATTGCCACGAAGGTTGGAACTAAGCGGAGATCGATATGGCAAGCGACGATACTGTAAGCAACAGCGCAAAAGACAGTGCGGCAAGCAACGATACGGCTGGTGGGTCAAAGAAAGCGATCGTTGTCGAAGGTGGTGCGATGCGCGGCATATTCGCCAGTGGCGTGCTTGATCACTTTCTCGAACAAGGTTATCACGAGTTTGATTTTGGTATCGGCGTCTCAGCGGGTGCCACCAACCTGACAGGATACCTGTCCCGGCAGCCCGGACGGGCACGCACGGCGATCATGGAATACGCACGTCAGAAAGAGTTCTTTAGTCCGGTGCGCTTCGTTCGGGGCGGGCATATGACTGATGTGCACTGGTTGTGGCATTACACGCACCAGCAGCTTCCTCTGGCAGATTTCGTCGGTGATATGGAGCTGTATGCCACTGCGACGCATGTCGAGACAGGACAGGCGCATTATCTGCCCGTCACAGGAAACACAGTGCATGACGCCATGGTGGCAACCTGTGCAATCCCTTACTTCTATCGTTCGCCTGTGACCGTCAACTCAGAACGCTATGTTGATGGTGGCGTGGCTGATTCCATCCCTGTTCGCCAGGCCTGGAACATGGGGGCTGACGACATTACGGTGGTGCTTTCACAGCCTCTGGGTTTTCGTAAAAAAGACAGTCAGAGCCATTGGCTGCTTGAGAAAATGTTTGCGGGTGAAGCGGGCCTGATGAATGCCATGAAATTCCGCACCGCACAATATAACGAGAGCCTCGATTTTATTGCCTCGCCTCCAGAAGGCTGCCGGGTACGCGTTATTGCTCCACCGCCGGAGTTTGCTGTGTCGCGCCTGTGTATGAATGAGAAAAAGCTGGTGGATGGTTACGACATGGGTGTCGCGGCGGCGAGTACTTATCTTGAGGAGCTGTATGCCCCGCAACCAGACTTGCGGATAGTGTCGGTCGCCTGATTTCCTGACGTTATTTAATCGGTCAGAAAGAGGGCAAGCAGTTCATTCAGGTATTGCTGGCCGCGCTCAGAAGCCCGGATAGTAGTATCGCATTCAATTAATCCAAGCGAGCGCGCTTTGCTCACTGGGGCTTCGATACTGCTCAGCGTCATACCGGTACGGGCCTCAAAGTCGCTGACAGGGATGCCCTCATGCAGGCGTAATGCGTTCATCATGCATTCCAGCGCTGTGTCGTCAGGCGCGATGCGATCTTGCCCTGCAAGAAAACGTTTTTCGGTATTTAAGTAGTCTTTCGGAAGGCGCGTTTTGCGTGTGCGAAGTATGGTCAGCCCTTGTGGCCCAGAGGTCGTGATTTTTCCGTGTGCACCTGCACCTATGCCGAGATAATCACCGAAGCGCCAATAATTAATATTGTGTCTGGCTTGCTTATCAGGCTGCGAATACGCCGAAATTTCGTACTGACTCAGCCCGGCTTGTGCCAGTCTTTCTTGTCCCTGCTCCTGAATATCCCATAGGGTATCGTCTTCAGGCAGAACCGGTGGACGCTTATAAAATTCGGTGTTGGGTTCAATCGTCAGCTGATACCAGGACAGGTGAGGTGGCTGAAACGACAGCGCGGTATTTAAATCATCGAGCGCCTGCTCTGGCGTCTGGTTGGGCAGGCCGTGCATCAGGTCGAGATTAAAATTACTGAATCCGGCATTGATGGCTGTTTCAATGGCCGCGAGTGCCTGTGCTCTGTCGTGAATTCGCCCAAGCTTTTTTAAGTGTTCAGGCTGAAAACTCTGAATACCCATGGATAAGCGGTTAATGCCGAGTTGGCGATAGGCTTTAAATTTATCCGCTTCGAACGTTCCGGGATTAGCTTCCAGGGTAATTTCTATATCCGGGCTGAACGTGAGTTTTTCAGTCAGTCCGGTGAAGAGCGCTTCGTAGCTTCTGGCAGATAATAAACTTGGGGTGCCTCCACCAAAAAAGATACTTTCTATGGGCCGTCCCTGTACCCAGTGAAGGTCCTGTTCAAGGTCATTCAGAAGCGCCTGAATATACTCTGTTTCAGGAATATCGCTGCCTGCCTCGTGAGAGTTGAAATCACAGTAAGGACATTTGCGTACACACCATGGAACGTGGATGTACAGGCTCAGAGGAGGCAGTGTCATGATCCTTTCAGGCGACTCCGGTCGCTGAAGACGATTCGGGAGAGGAAGGCTCGATAGAAGAAGACCCTGTAGAAGGCGACTCGAGTTCAAACTCTGTCTCGTCAATGGCTTCCATCAGCGCAGATACTTTTACTTCCCACTCATTTTTCTCATGAGACAGGCGGGTATTTTCTCTCTTAACGGACTCGTACTGCTGTTGCAGTGCGGTAATGGCCGTGTCGCGATGTTGCAGGCGCTCTTCAGCATCCAGAACGGTCTGACGTAGCTCAGCGATCGTATTATTTAATTCTTCGGTGGTTGCCTGTAAGGCTTTATTTTCTTTCCGTGTTTCCTGCAGTGCAGAAACCGTATTCAGAATTTTCTGTTCGAGTTGTTCAAGCATGTTCACGGTGTTCTTCTTTGTGATGTTTTAGCAGTCATTGATCGCTTTAAGGGCGCCAGCGGGCCAGCAGTTGCTGAATGGCCTGACCGCGATGAGATAGTTTGTTCTTACGTTCACGACTCAGTTCAGCTGCGCTACATTGCTCGCTCGGAACATAGAATATCGGGTCGTAACCAAAGCCTTCAGTGCCCGATGGCTCGGTCAGAATAATGCCTTCCCACGCCCCCTGAAATACTTGTGGGGTCGGATCTTCGGCATGACGCATATACACCAGAACGCATTGAAAGCGTGCGGTACGTTGCGCTTCTGGAATACCCTTCATATTTTCCAGGACTTTCGCGTTATTTGCCTGGTCGCCTTCACCTGAGTAGCGAGCGCTGTAGATTCCTGGGGCACCGTCAAGTGCATCAATTTCAATGCCCGAATCATCGGCCAGAGCGGGCAGTCCAGTGACCTGACAGGCGTGACGTGCTTTTATGATGGCATTTTCAACGAAGCTCAGGCCTGTCTCGTCGGCGTCAGAGACATCCAGTTCTGTCTGCGGAATCAGCTCAACGTTGTCATTCGCAAAGTGTTCTGAAAACATGGCTGAAAATTCACGCAGTTTGCCTTTGTTTCCACTGGCAAGAACGATTCGGGTCATGATTATTCCTGATAAAATTTCTGGCTGAACTTCACGTCAAAAGTACGGTTGCTACCGTCTGGGGTGACGTCCAGATCAATGCGATATATTTCATTTTTATCGAAGCGGAAGGTCGATACGTAATAGACCGCATTGGTTTCTTTGATTTCCCGGAATTCGATACTGCGGCTCTGACCAATAAGATTTTTGATCGTGCCTGTCAGTTCTGCGGTGACTGGAGCTGGCACATCATTTTTGACCTTCTTCAGTACCGAAATGCTCAGGTACGCCAGCGAACGGGAGCGCGGAATATCATAGGCTTCGGCAACATCTTCAGGCAAAAAGCTGGAGTTGAGGCCGATATAGTGAACCTCATAGTCGCCGAACACCTGCTTCTGTTCACCGCGATCTGCAGATACCTGCAGGGACACGACAGAAAGAGCCAGTATTAGGATAGCGTTGATCTTACTCAGTGCGTTCATACTTATCTCCTGGTGATGTGGTAAACCGCGATTTCACCCAGCATGGCTGGCCAGAGGCGAATGCTCCAGTGTTCGCGGTGTTGATCGTCGACTACGGTTTTATTAAGTATACGTATGCCTTTTTCACGGCACAGAATTTCAAAGTCGCGGAAGGTGCACATATGAATGTTCGGCGTGTCGTACCAGTTGTACGGCAGCGTATCCGACATCGGCATGCGACCTTTCAGTAAAAGATAGAAACGTGTTTTCCAGTAACCAAAGTTCGGAAACGTCACTATGGCTTCTTTGCCGATACGCAGCATCTCGTCGAGCAGTTCATCCGGTCGCTGCACCGCCTGCAGTGCCTGAGTCATCACAACGGTATCGATGCTTTGATCTTCAAAGTTACCGAGACCATTATCCAGGTTCTGTTCGATGACATTGACGCCATTACGGATGCAGGCTGTCAGCTTCTCCGGATTGATCTCCAGACCATAGCCGTGAACGTTTTTCTCATTCTTCAAATAGCTGAGTAATTCTCCCTCGCCACATCCAAGGTCAAGGATTTCACTTTCTGGTCGAATCCACTGCTGAATAATACTCAGATCAGGACGCAGTTCACTCATGACTTACCTCCGAAACTACGTGCTGCCACACCTTCCATATACGCATGAAAGATATCCAGGTAGCGCGGAATAGGAAGCAGGAAGGCATCGTGGCCGTTGTCAGATTCAATACAGGCATAGCTGACGTCTTTGTCGGCGTGGATCAGTGCATTCACGATTTCTTCTGAGCGCGCCGGAGCAAAACGCCAGTCGGTTGTGAAGGATACGACCAGAAAACGACATTTCGCCTGACTCAGGCATTTACGCAGATCATTATCGTGGTCGCGTGCCGGGTCAAAGTAGTCAAGTGCTTTGGTCATCAGCATGTAAGTGTTGGCGTCGAAACGTGTACTGAATTTCTCGCCCTGATAGTGCAGGTAGCTTTCTACCTGAAACTCAGGAGCAAAACTGAAGTTCAGCTTACCCTCACGTAATTCCCGGCCAAATTTCTGCCGCATTGCATCGTCTGAAAGGTACGTCAGGTGCCCAAGCATCCGCGCTTGCATCAGGCCTGCTTTAGGCAGTGTTCCTTTCTCCTGATACCAGCCATCGTGAAAGTCGGGGTCTTTGGCGATGGCCTGTCGGGCGACTTCGTTAAAGGCGATATTCTGCGCTGAAAGTTTGGGGGCAGAAGCAATAACAACGGCGTGTTTCAGGCGTTCGGGAAACTGGATAGACCAGCGAAGCACCTGCATGCCACCGAGAGAGCCGCCGACAACGGCAGCCCAGACATCAATACCAAGAACATCGGCAAGGCGAGCCTGGCTGTTAACCCAGTCACGGACCGCCATGATAGGGAAGTCGGGCCCGTACGCTTTGCCGGTTTCTGGGTTGATACTGACCGGGCCAGTGGAGCCAGAGCAACCACCGAGGTTGTTCAGCGAAACGACAAAGAATTTATTCGTATCAATAGGCTTACCGGGGCCGATGCAGGTATCCCACCAGCCGGGCTTTTTGTCGTCCATGCTGTGATAGCCTGCGGCGTGATGATCGCCGCTCAGAGCATGGCAGATCAGGACAGCATTGGAGCGGTCGGCGTTGAGTTCGCCATAAGTCTCGTAGATCAGGTCATATTGTTCTAACACTCGTCCGCTGCGTAATGTCAGGGGCGTGTCGAAGTGCTGAACCTTGGGTGTGACCAGTCCGACCGAGTTTTCTGGAATAACGTCCGGCATCGGAGTCAGGTATCCATTTGCAAGCTAGTAATACAGCAAGTTTATCAGGCTTAGAGCTGGCTTGGCACTGGCTGTGCCTGTCGGGAAAGGTAATGGTGCGTTGGCGGGGGAGGGCCATTCGCACTGAGGTTCACGGTTGGTTATTTATACATCAGTTACGCGACAACAGAAGGCCTGTTGCCGCGTAGAAAATCTTAGCTTACAGACCCATGATCAAGCCCGAAGGCACCTGCAGAACCTGTTTCAGTGGATACAGAATCAGGATCTCAGCGAGCTGAATGCCAAGGATGACTACCAGTGGTGACAGATCAAGGCCACCCATGTCCGGCATGATCTTGCGTACTGGCCGGATGACCGGTTCAAGCAATTGGTTGATCAGGATCAGCGCCGGATTATACGACCCCGGAGCAACCCAGGAGGCGATCACCATAATCAGCATGCCCCAGAAATAGATACTGATCAGCAGCTTGATAATACCGACAGCGGCCCAGCCGATCATGGCGACAAAGGGCATGCCTGTTCCGTAACCCGCGAGCATCAGAATCAACGCCATGATGACGTACTGGATGGCCAGCGCGAGTACCAGTGACGCCATATCGAGTCCGCCGAAGCCGGGAATCACTCTGCGCAGTGGAATAAGCAGTGGATTGGTGAACTTCACAATCATCTGTGACAGGGGGTTATAGAAATCAGCGCGGACAAGTTGAAGCAGGAAGCGCAGCATAACGATCAGCAAGACAAGGCTTCCGATGGCGTTGACGAGCAGCAGACCCGCCTGTGTGAGTGGTGAACCCATGAATACTCCAGTTAAAATTGAGCGGCCTTTGGGCCGCACGGTACGATCTTGTTAACCCACTTGTTATCTCAAGTGCTTATATTCTCAAATACTTATTACCTCAGATGGGGACGCCTGAGAAAATTTCACCCCCTGCTGAGTCAGGATTCAGCCATTGCCCAGTTCGTCGCTGAGCTCAGCGGCTCTTCTTGCGGCGGCGTCCATGGCGGCTTTAACGATATCGCGCAGGTGCGCGCCTTCGAACGTCGCGATTGCCTGTTCAGTGGTACCGCCCGGAGACGTTACCCGGCGACGTAATTCATCCGGGGCAACATCCGAACTGCTCGCCATTTTTCCTGCGCCCAGCGCCGTCTGTAAGGTCAGACGACGTGCGGTTTCTTCGCTCAGCCCGAGTTTGATACCGGCATCGATCATGGATTCCATCAGCAGGAAGTAGTAAGCCGGGCCACTGCCAGACAACGCCGTGACCGCGTCAATTTCAGCTTCGGTCTGTACCCACATAGCCAGGCCTGTGGCGCCGAGCAAGGTATCCGTCAGATTACGCTGGTCCAGCGACACTTCTTCACTGGCAAACAACCCGGTAGCGCCGAAACCTGTCAGCGCAGGCGTGTTCGGCATTGCGCGTACGACGGCTGTACATCCACTCCATTCTTTAAGCGTTGGCAGACTGATACCCGCTGCAACAGAAATAAGTAGCGGCTGGCGGGTGTTCAGCGTGGCCTGCAGCGGTTCCAGTACGGCTTTCATCATCTGTGGCTTTACTGCAAGGATAACCACGGTCGCGCTGCTGATAGCGTCGAGATTGGACTCATGGGTCACAATGCCAAAATCGCGGGTGAGGCGTTCCCGTTGCTCTGCGCCTGGGTCACTGACGTGAATCAGATCCGGGCTGACTGCACCCTCTCTGATCAGGCCGCCGATGATGCTGGTGGCCATATTGCCACCGCCGATGAATGCTATCTGTGTCATTGTTGGTTCCTGCTTCTGAATACCTTCACTGAGCGCCCGGGATGTCCCGCGCTCCGAATATGTCTGTGCCGATACGAACTTCCGTTGATCCACATGCAATCGCGAGTTCAAGATCGGACGACATGCCCATCGACAGCGTGTCTGCGTCCGGGCATAGTTCCTTTAATTCCTGCCACAGCCTATGCATTTTGAGGAACTGATCTCGCAGTCGCTCCTCATCGCTGGTTGCTTCCGGGATACACATCAATCCCCGAACTTTCAGTCTAGGCAAGGATAGGAGATTCTGCGCAAAACTCGCGACGCTGTCTGTCGCGATGCCACTCTTCTGCTCTTCGTTACTGATGTTGACCTGGATAAGTACGTTCAGCGGCGGCAGATCGTCAGGGCGCTGTTCATTCAGGCGGCGGGCGATCTTTTCACGATCCAGCGTTTCCAGCCAATGAAAGTACTCGGCGACCGGGCGTGTTTTGTTTGATTGCAGCGGGCCGATAAAATGCCACTCGATGTCGGTCAGCTCCGACAAGGCTTCAATCTTGTCGAGCCCATCCTGCAGGTAATTCTCACCGAAGGCTCGCTGACCCAGTTCATAACAGGTGCGCACCATGCTCGCGGGTTTAGTTTTACTCACCGCCAGCAGGCGAATGCTTTCAGGCTCGCGTGAAGCGTTTGCACAGGCCGCGTTAAGACGCTCACGGACCCGTTGATAGTTCTGTTCGACAGTAGACATTACGCTTGCTTGGTTTAGGATTAACTTGATTGTTGCTGTAGTGACGCTGTTCATAGAAATTTGTTCAACAGCGATTACATTACATCATACACCAGTCGAGGGATTGACCGCTTCATCCGACTGGTCGCATCACTAATATATTGGCATTTATAGGGCTGTCTGGCTGAGCTGGCGCATCTGGCCCGAGATCATAGAGAGGATCACATGGATATTACCGAGTTATTGGCCTTTAGCGCGAAGCAGGGGGCCTCTGACCTCCACCTGTCGGCAGATATGCCTCCTATGATCCGTGTCGATGGTGATGTCCGCCGTATTAATTTACCAGCGCTGAGTCACAAAGAAGTGCACGCCCTTGTGTACGACATTATGAACGACAAGCAGCGAAAAGATTTCGAAGAATTTCTGGAAACTGACTTCTCGTTCGAAGTGCCTGGCGTTGCCCGTTTCCGTGTGAATGCCTTTAACCACAACCGCGGTGCGGGCGCCGTGTTCCGTACCATTCCGTCAAAAGTTGTGACTATGGATCAGCTGGGCATGGGGCAGGTGTTTAAAGATCTCGCCATGATCAGCCGTGGCATTGTACTTGTGACTGGCCCAACCGGTTCAGGTAAATCAACCACGCTGGCGGCTATGGTCGATTACATTAATGAGACCAAGTTCGACCATATCCTCACAGTTGAAGACCCGATCGAATTTGTTCACGAATCGAAGAAGAGTCTGATTAACCAGCGTGAAGTGCATCGCGATACGCTGGGCTTTAATGAAGCGCTACGCTCAGCGCTGCGTGAAGACCCTGACGTGATTCTCGTGGGCGAGCTGCGTGACCTTGAAACCATTCGTCTGGCGTTGACCGCCGCAGAAACAGGCCACGTTGTGTTTGGTACTCTGCACACCAGCTCCGCGGCGAAAACCATTGACCGTATTGTCGATGTATTCCCGGCGGAAGAAAAATCCATGGTGCGTTCGATGTTATCTGAGTCGCTGCAAGGCGTTGTGTCTCAGGCGCTGCTGAAAAAGAACGGTGGCGGCCGGATTGCAGCCCATGAGATTATGGTTGGTACGGCGGCGATTCGTAACCTGATTCGTGAAGACAAGGTTGCGCAGATGTACTCTGCCATTCAGACTGGGGCTGCGCATGGGATGCAGACCATGGATCAATGTCTGCAAAGCCTGGTCAGCAAAGGCCTGATCAGTCGTGAAATCGCCCGTGAAAAGGCAAAAATGCCAGAAAACTTCTGAGGTAACTGATTGTGTCAATGGATAAGTTTCTGCGGTTAATGGTTGAAAAGACCGCGTCAGATCTCTTCATTACGGCCGGTGTTCCGCCGTCCATGAAGGTCCATGGCAAGCTGGTTCCTCTCAACAAAACTGTTCTCAGTGCTGAGCAGGCGAAAGAAATCGTCTACGGGCTCATGAATGACAGACAGCAGGCTGAGTTTGAAGAACGGAAAGAACTGAACTTCGCGATCAATGCGACGGGGATTGGTCGTTTCCGTGCCAGTGCCTTCTTCCAGCGCAATGTCGCTGGGATGGTGCTGCGACGGATTGAAACCCGGATTCCGAACATTGATCAGCTCGGCTTACCTGAAGTTATTAAAGAGTTATCGCTCGCTAAACGTGGCCTGGTTCTGTTTGTAGGTGCAACGGGGGCGGGTAAATCGACCTCGCTGGCGTCGATGATTGGCTACCGTAACCGCAACAGTAAGGGGCATATTCTCAGCATCGAAGACCCGATCGAATTTATCCATCAGCATGAAACCTGCATTGTTACTCAGCGTGAAGTCGGCCTGGATACTGACAGCTATGAAGTTGCGCTGAAGAACTGCCTGCGTCAGGCACCGGATGTGATCATGATCGGTGAGGTACGTTCTGCTGAAACGATGGAACACGCGATTACCTTTGCTGAAACAGGTCATCTGTGTCTTGCCACTCTGCACAGTAATAACGCGAACCAGGCGCTTGATCGCATCATTCACTTTTTCCCACCGGAGCGACATTCGCAGATCTGGATGGACCTCTCTCTGAACCTGAAAGCGATCGTGGCGCAGCAGTTAATTCCGACGCCTGATGGTCGTGGTCGTCGTGCTGTTGTCGAGGTCTTACTGAATACACCTCTGGTGTCGGACCTGATCCGTAAAGGCGATGTACACGAGCTGAAGAGCCTGATGGCGCGCTCGACAGAACTGGGTATGCAGACCTTTGACCAGGCGCTGTACGCTCTCTACGAGCAGAGTGAGATTACCTATGAAGACGCGATCGCCCATGCTGACTCGCCGAACGATCTGCGCCTGATGATTAAACTGGGCAATGAAACCAACGCCGACAGATTAGAAGGTGCGACGCGCAATCTGCGTCTGCAGGACTGATCCGATGTTTGGTTTCAGTCCGGGTTGCTCCAGCGCGCCCGGGCTGTCTGATCTTTTTCTCTTGCCTCAACCCAATGCTCACCAGATCGGGTGATTTCTTTTTTCCAGAAAGGCGCTTCAGTCTTCAGGTAATCCATGATGTAACGGGCAGCTTCGAAAGCAGCTTCTCTGTGCGCACTGCTGACACCAACGAACACAATCTGATCTTCAACGGCCAGTGAGCCGATTCGGTGAATGACTCTGATACGTTGAATGTCCCAGCGCTGTTGGGCTTGTTCTATGATGCGTTTTAATGATTTCTCTGTCATACCGGGGTAGTGCTCTAAAAAGAGCCCGGTGACATCAGGTTGCTCGCTGAACTCGCGAACCCGTCCGGTAAAGGTGACGACAGCCCCGGTTTTAGGTGCTTGGTTGCTCAAAAAATGATTTTCTTTTTCTATCGAAAAGTCATTTTCCTGAACAGATATTTTAATGTTTTCAGTAGTTGCCTTGTAGTTCATTCTAACCTCCTGTGACCGGAGGAAAAAAAGCAACTTCATCATTACTTTCTACGCATTTTTTTTCATCGGATAATTCTTGATTTACTGCGCATATTGAATATTCGGTGCTGAACAAATATTTGTGACTATTAAATTCAGAAACCAATGAATTTCTTATGTCAGAAACAGTGCATGGAGTTTTTATATCTAGATCAAAAAAATCAAGAGAAAGTTCTTCTTTAATTTTTGCAAAAAAATATATACGTATCATCAGGATCTCTCCCAGTGACCGGTCTTTCCGCCTGATTTTTCAAGTACTTTTATGCCTTCGATGATCATTTCTGGGTCGACGGCTTTGCACATATCAAACAGGGTCAATGTTGCAACTGAAACCGCAGTGAGTGCTTCCATCTCTACGCCGGTTTGCCCGGTTAGCCGGCAAAGACTATGGACCCGTATCCGCGAGTTATCTGGCTCTACGTCAAAATCCACTGCCACTTTGCTAAGCATCAATGGGTGGCATAACGGGATAAGCTGACTGGTCTGCTTTGCTGCTTGAATGCCTGCAATACGCGCTACGCTAAATACGTCGCCTTTGTGATGATTACCCTCGACGATAGCCTGCAATGTGGCTGGCTGCATGGTGACATAGCCCTCTGCTCTGGCTTCGCGAACGGTGGGCTTTTTGCCCGATACATCGACCATAGAGGCCTCTCCGCGGGCATTAACGTGGGAGAACTCAGTCATCATTGGTTACCTTTTTCAGGCGCATGGCGAAGTTGCACGGCTTGTGGCGGCTATCGAGTTGCTGGCAGATGATCTGCTCCCAGGCCTGACGGCAGGCATTCGTTGAGCCTGGTACGCAGAAGATCAGAGTGTCATTGGCCAATCCTGCTGTTGCCCGGCTCTGAATGGTCGAGGTGCCGATGGTTTCGTAGGAAAGCTGGCGGAACAGTTCTCCAAATCCATCGATCTTTTTATCGAAGAGAGGTTCTGCGGCTTCGGGTGTCGAGTCCCGCTCGGTGAAGCCTGTACCTCCAGTGACGATGATGACTTGTGTCCGGTCATCGGCGATCCATGTGGAAAGCGATTCGCGAATTTTATAAATGTTGTCGACAACGATTTTCTTCTCAACAGAGTTGTGTCCTGAACCATTGATTGAATCGACTAAAAAATCACCGCTTGTATCATTTTCTTCTGTTCGTGAATCAGACACTGTGAGTACAGAAATATTAAGACGTATAAAATCATCGTTGAACATTTTTACCATCATTTAATTCCTATAATTATTTAGTATATCGCATGCATCATCCCAGGATTCTGGTGTGTTGCAGCTCTTGAGTTCGATTGTATTTTCTGAAGATATAAAATCGCATTTTATATTTTTCAGAAAAAACCTAATTGAGGGGTTTTGGTCACTCGATAATATATTTTCGGCGACTTTTTTTGCTTGTTCCAGATTGCGAATGATCATTGGGAAAAAGCTCTGGTCAAATGCAGTTGATTGACTACTTTTAAGCAGGCGGGAGAATACACCGCACTTCAGCAGAGGCATGTCGCACGGAACAACGATCAGGGAGTCTGTGTCTGGCTTGCAATGAGCAAAGGCTGAGTGAATGCCTGCAAGAGGCCCTTTTTCAGGGTAGACATCCTCGACACTTTTCAGTCCGCTCAAACCGGCACCACTGACCAAAATATCTTCGATGCCAGCTTCTCTCAGGCAATCGGCGGTAAATGACAGCTGCGAGCGGCCGTCAGGCCGAATCAGCTGCGCTTTGTCGCGTCCCATCCGCTCTGACTTTCCACCTGCAAGGATAACGGCGGTAATCTGCTCGCTGGCTGCAGTTGCTATTTGTTTCATTTGTGGGCCCTCAGCTTAACTGGCAATTCAGCCACCAATTTAACCGCCAACTTAGCCATCAACTTAGCCGCCAATGCCCGCGAAATGCGTTCGCACTCCGGTATCACCATCGTGCAAGGCATGTGTCGCTTTTTTCTCGTTCAGGCTCTCCTGAAGGAATGCGATGACGTCGGTGATTTGCTCGTCCCTGCCGAGCAGGTGACGGAAGTCGTAGCCCTTGTCACCAAAGAGACATAGATGAAGCTGTCCGTTCGCTGACACCCTGAGTCGGTTGCAGCTTGAGCAGAAGTCTTTACTGTAGGGCATGATCAGGCCGATGCGCCCGGCGTAGTCCGGGTGCCAGAACTCCTGCGCGGGGCCATCGGTGAGTTTTCTCAGTACGGACTGCCAGCCAGAATCGAGCAATTGAGCTTTGATGCTGTCACCGCTGATATGGTTCTCTTCGAAGAACTCCTGATTGTCGCTGGTCTGCATCAATTCGATAAAGCGCAGTGACACCGGCGTTGTCCTGATCCAGTTCAGAAAGTGCGGTAGCTGGTCGGCATTGTGGCCACGCATCAGTACAGCGTTTACTTTGATGTCGTTGAATCCCATCTCATGAGCCATCGCCAGCCCATCGAGCAGATCCTGAAGGCGATCATGACCCGTGATGGCCTTGAACTGCCGTGGGTCGAGGCTATCGATACTGACATTAAGGCGTGTCAGGCCGGCATCAATCCAATCAGGCAGGAAGGTTGGTAACTTCCAGCCATTGGTGGTCAGTGCGATGTCGTCGATGCCGGAAACGGCTGCAACAGTGCGGATAATCTCAGGGAGATCGCGGCGCACGGAGGGTTCTCCGCCGGTAATGCGGATCTTTCGGGTGCCCTGGCGGGCGAATGCGGTCACGACGCGACGTATCTCATCCACCGACAACGGGGGCGTGCTATCGCTGCACTGGTAGCCGTCTGGCAAACAGTAATTGCAGCTGAAATTGCACACGTCCGTCACCGACAGGCGCAGATAGTTAAAGCGCCGACCGTGATGGTCCTGCAATGTCATGGGTACACCTTTCCAAGCGCGGGAGGCCCGTCAGTTTCCCAACGAACCCGGCGAACCTGCAGAGCTGAGGCGGATTCCTCAGTCCGGGTCGCGGCCCGTCAACCATATCCATGTGGGATGAAGGTTGCCGGGCTTCGGCGTAAATCTGGGATCAGTGTACGCCTTCCATGCACTACGGACAATTGTTGGCCGTTGCACATGTTCGTTTCACCGAGTGATCCGGCCAGGGTGATATACAAGTGGATATGCTTAGTTCGTATGAGACAGATGTATGCTTGTGGCATGATAAAGCTTTGCATCGTGGTGGATATCGCATCGCAGTGGACAATCGTCATCTGTCGTCCATTGACACTCTCAGTCGTAGTGCGTCTGATACCTGTGTTGTGTTTTACAGGACGTATTTATGGAAGCAATCACATACGACTCAATGGAATCTCTGCTCGGCCAGCAAGTGACTTTATCGGACCAGGCTGACAATGCCGTGCGACTGACCATCTCAGAGGTTGAGCGTACTGCGCTGGATGGTGATGACTGGGAAGCGTTTGCGGTCTCGCTTGAGGGGCAGGATGATTTTCGGGTGCCGCAGGGTATGTATCGGCTCACGCATGAAGCGATTGGCAGTGGCGAGCTCTTTATTACTGCGCACGGCCCGACTGAGTATCAGGCCGTGATCAGCAGGAAGCGCTAGGAGCTATCTATGCATGGATGCAGATCAGACAGACATCAATTCGGGCGTCGTCTCCATCAGAACATAGACCTCATTAAAGCGGCTGACCTCCTTGAAGCCAAGGCGCTCATAGAGTTTTTTGGCCGGATTATTCTGCTCAACGTGAATTCTTACCGGCAGGCCTTTGTCGTTACCTTCTTCGATTATGTTCTGCAGCAGGTAGCTGCCCGCGCCAGAGTCCTGGTATTCAGGAAGAATGGCGATATCAACAATGCGTATTTCATCGCTCCAGTAATCAATAAAGAAACGACCGGAAGGTCGACCATCAATTTCAATAATGCAGAAATGATCGCTGCAGTAATGACTGTGATAGTGCTGTGTCTGCGCCGAAAACTGCTGCTGAATAAAAAGCGTTTTTTGTTGTTCGTTAAAGGGCGTCATCGCCAGCTCCGCTTCGCGGGTAGTGCGGTATAACGACTCCATAAACGAATAATCACTGTCGCTGGCAGGGCGAAGTGCAATACGGCTTTCCCAAGCTTGGTTGGTCATTGGTAGTTCCTTGATTACCGGGATCATTCTTAGAAAGAAAGTGTGGGTAAAACCACGAATAAAGTAAACAGAGGGAGATCAGAATGGCAGAACCTTTTTTGAGTGAAATCCGCATGTTCGGATTCGGCTGGCCACCGCGTGGCTGGGCGGAATGCGATGGCCAGATTTTACCTATTAATCAAAATCAATCTTTGTATTCATTGCTGGGTACGACTTATGGAGGCGATGGGCGTACGTCATTTGCACTGCCTGACCTTCGCAGCCGGACGCCAATGGGAATGGATGCAAGTTTGCACCAGGGCCAGCGTGAGGGGGTAGAAAACGTGACCCTGACGGATGCGAAT
Organism: Thalassolituus sp.; assembly: GCF_984348125.1. Taxonomy (NCBI): domain Bacteria; kingdom Pseudomonadati; phylum Pseudomonadota; class Gammaproteobacteria; order Oceanospirillales; family Oceanospirillaceae; genus Thalassolituus; species Thalassolituus sp. Next base: position 47,346 of record NZ_CFHJLR010000006.1, on the reverse strand, counting down.
ATACCAGTGCACCGTCATGCAGTGAATGCGACCACAGAAGCGGGAACGACCAAGTCCTTTGACGGTAATATATTAGCGTCGGCTGTCGATAGTGGGTCGCCAACGGATTACTATGCAGAGCCTCAGAATCTGGTCTCGTTCGCATCGCAATCGGTGTCTTATATTGGCGGTTCTATGTCGCATAGCAACGAACAGCCATCCCTCGTCGTTAATTTCTGCATCGCGATGCAGGGCCTTTTCCCATCGCGTAATTAAGGAGCCAGTTATGTCAGAACCATTTGTTGGCGAAATTCGAATGTTCGCCGGAAATTTCGCTCCGCGTGGCTGGGCATTCTGTGATGGTCAGCTACTGGCTGTCAGCCAGAATGATGCCCTCTTTTCATTGATCGGGACCATTTACGGTGGTGATGGTCGCACTACATTCGCTCTGCCGGATATGCGTGGTCGGTTGCCTGTTCATCAGGGGCAAGGACCGGGGTTAAGCCCTCGCCGCTTGGGTGCGCGTTATGGCAGTGAGAGAGTGAACCTGACCATCAATCAGATCCCCAGCCACAATCACGAATATCTGGGATCAGCCAATATCGCTGATAGCAACAACCCGGCAAGTGATGTTGTAGCGTCTCATAATGATGGCGACCTTCCTTATGTTGATGTGCCGTCAGTCGACAAAATCACAAGCCTGAGTAGTGATGCAGTCAGTGCTACGGGTGGCTCACAAGCGCACCAGAATATGATGCCGTCACTGTGCATTAATTACATTATGGCCCTGGTCGGTATTTACCCCTCGCGGCACTGAAAAGGAGTTTTATTATGTCTGAACCATTTATCGGAGAAATCCGTATTTTTGGCTGCAACTTTGCCCCACGTGGCTGGGCCTTCTGTCAGGGGCAATTACTGCCCATCGCTCAGAATACAGCACTATTCTCAATTCTGGGCACAACGTATGGTGGTGACGGTCGTACGACACTTGCCTTGCCCGACCTGCAGGGCCGTGCACCGATGCACCCGGGACGAGGTCCTGGTTTGACGGCGCGTCGCCTGGGGGAAAAAACCGGCGTCGATGAAGTCACGCTCACAGAGGCTGAACTTCCCAACCATAAACACGTCCTTTACGGTGCTCAGACGGCGGGGACAGAGGCGTCTCCATCGAATACCAGAATGATGGCGAGAGACAGGCCGGCTTCTGGCGACAATATCGTGTATCTGAACACCGCATCGACGAAGAATACGGTCATGGCAACGGAGGCCATCGGTACGATGGGGGGAAGCCAGGCGCACGAAAACCGTCAGCCTTTAATGGGCATGAATTTTTGTATTGCGCTGATGGGGCTCTACCCAAGTCGCAGCTAATGGCCAGGATTAACGGCGAGGATTAATCACGATAAGTGATGTGTATACGAGAGAGGGGTAGAGAGGCCCCTCTCTCGGTTTGGTTGGTTATGGAATTAATGCGGAACCTACTGCTGTTGCTCGTTATATTTTCGGCCCCTGTTATGGGGTGCGAATTGCCATTTCCGAATTTCGGCAAGGTATGGTGCTTAGTGCCTGCTGCCAATGACTCCCAGTCGGGCGTGTACCGGGTCAGCGGCAAAGATCTGCAGGTACGTGTGTCTGATCGCCTGATTGTCCGGGCAAATGGCTTTACTCGCGAATCCCTGCAGGCACTTGATTCCCGCATTGAGGCGGTCAGCGAGCTTTACCTCATGGACGATGCCGTCTATTACTCCGTTAATGTCGGGGTAACAGACCGTTTACCCGTAGTGATGCGTTCGCTATCGGAGGTTCAGGGCGTTAGTCTGGTGCAGCCAGATATCCTGCAACTGCGGGAGAAGCATGCAGCTGAGGCCCTCGCGGAGACAACTCCCATCTATCTTACCCAGCTTGGTATCCCTGAGCTTTGGCCGGCTACTCAGGGGCGCGGCGTTCGCGTTGCCGTTATTGATGATGGTTTTGATCTGAACCATGAGGAGCTCCGGCACACTCAGGTGATTTTCAGTTACGACACGGCCAGTCGTTCACAGGATGTAAGCCCAGGTGGAGCTGATGACTCGCACGGAACCAGAGTCGCGGGTGCGATATTCGCTGCTCACAATGGCGTCGGCATTGACGGAATCGCGCCGCAGGCGAGCCTGATCGCCATCCGTCAGCCAGACACCTGGACGAGTCATACGATCCTCAGTTTCTACCTCTCTAAACTGTCTCAAGCTGACATTGTTAACGCTAGTTGGCGCTCTCAATGGTTATTGGAGCCTATGGCTGATATTGTTGCGGACTTGGCGCAAAATGGCCGCAGGGGAAAAGGCTCTGCTGTGGTATTTTCCGCCGGAAACAGCGGCATGAATCTGGCTGAAGATGATTCTGAATCTCAGCTGCAGGCCGCTGTGGTTATCGGAGCAGACAATGGGAAGGGACAAAGGACGAGGTTCAGCAACTATGGACAGACAGTGGATGCATACCTTTATGGTAACGCCGCGCCCGCAGTGGTGCCGGGCGGCTACGGACGCTTCAGCGGCACTTCCTTGTCTGCGGCTGTGGCCAGTGGCTATTTTGCCCTGCTTCTCTCGCAAGACCCTTCGCTTACTCTTCATCAGTTGGTTGCGCGGCTGCAACAGCGCTTGTCTCAACATCAGTCCAGCCCGCTGGAGCCTGAGTCATGACTGATACGCCTCAAGCACAGAAGCCGCAGGAAGATTCTGCACAGAACGACGCTTCACAGAGCGGCGCTTCACAGAGCGACTTAGCGGAAAACGCGACGGATTTTTCGTTTACCTACTCGGGCAATATCCCGGCGATTCTCAAGCACCTGAATATCTCTCTGGCGTTTACTTCCTATCAGGCGGGTCGTCTGATGCTGGTTCGTACCGACGGCGAAGACCTGGAAATTAACTTTAAAGAATTCCCCCGACCAATGGGCCTGACGGCAACAGATCAGGGGCTGATACTCGGTACCTTTACTCAGATTATTCAGTTCCAGCGGGAAGACGGTCTGCTCGAGCAGATTAAGAAGCCCCTGCCGGATATTGCTCAGGACATTACTGCGCCCCGTGCTCACAAAAACGATGAAGAGAAACAGGCCGATGCTGAACAGCGGTTGGCGAATAAAGCCTATGTTGAAAAATTAAAACCGGTCGACGCACGCGTCGATGCTTGTTTTATTACCCGTTCAGCTCACTACACCGGCATGATTAACATCCATGACATCGAATGGGGAAACAGCGGGTTATGGGCGGTTAACTCCAGTTTTTCGTGTCTCTGCACTATCGATCCTTCTTACAGTTTCATTCCTCAGTGGAAGCCCCCCTTTATTGAAGCACTTACGCCAGAAGACCGTTGCCACTTAAATGGTATGACGCTCCGCGATGGTGAACCTGCGTATGTCACCACCTTCTCTCAGTACGAAGACCGTACACAGTGGCGTGACAGCAACAAGCATACGGGTACGCTGATTGACGTTAAACGCAATGAAGTGGTGGTCAGTGGACTGGCAATGCCTCACTCACCGCGTTGGCACAATGGCCGGGTGTATTTCTGTCATTCGGGGCTGGGCCATCTCAATTGCTATCACCCTGACACAGGTAAAATGGAAGTGATTGCAGAGTTGCCGGGCTTTACCCGGGGAATCGATATTTACGGCAGCATTATGTTTGTCGGCCTGTCCCGCAAGCGTCAAAGTGATGTGACCAGCCCCGGTCTGGTGACCGAAGACCCCGAGAAAACCTGCTCAGGTATCTGGCTGTTCAACCTCGATACGCACGAAGTGATCGGCACCATTAAATTTCAGGGCAATGTTGATCAGATTTACGACATCGCCATTTTATATAACACCAGCTTTCCGGAAGTGATCGAACCGACTCACCCGAGAATGCGGAACCACTTTTCTCATCCAGGACTTCCGACCTGAAGGATTCATTATGGATAACAATACCAATAAGAAACGACCAGGAGCGTTGACACCCTTGAAAGCCATAGCGCCGATGATCGCCATGGCCGTGCCTTTCTCTGCGCCTTTTTCTGCATCTATGGCCAATGCCTCTTCGCGTTTAGCCAGTGTAAGCCGAAATGGCCTGAATAAGCGTGCAGTCGTTTCTCAGGTTGAGCAACACAGTCGCCCTGAAGCGGCAAGAGCATTCTCAGCGTTTGGCGGTAGCGCGGATGCACGAGCAGTTTCACGAACAGTGGATCAGGACGCGCTCGCTTTTCTTGCCAGCAATGACTTGTTATCTGCTGGCGAAGAAAGGGCCGGATATGAAAGTGGCGACCTGGATGATTTGACGGGCCGGAAGCATTTTCTTAGTTGCACGAAAAGTGGTGCACCGTATTACTACCCAGGCGGAACGTTTCCAATTGTGTTTAGTTCTGTCTGTACCTCCTCTTATAGCGTGAACTGGATTCCTGGTCAGGACGAGCAACCCCCGCATTTCAAAGACGGTATTGGCCAGGAAACTCTGGTCGATATGACGATTCTTCCCGGCAACTCAGATTCTCAGTTGTTTGAAATGGCCGACAAGAACCTCAGCTCGATTTCATTGACCGCCGCGTCCAGTAACCAGGCCGCGGTACGCGATGCCGATATTACGATTACTCGTGACGCGGTCGCGATCGATACTTACACCATAGCGATCAACAATGTAGTGGGCGGTGGTGGCGCGACCATTACCGTAACGGCTACCGATGGAAATGGTAATTCCCGTAGTGACACCTTCTTTATCGATACGGGTGTAGCGCCAGATCCACTGGAGATGACCGGCGGTGACAGCGCAGTGTCTCTGATGATTCTTGAGGATGCCGGGCTTACCGCACTCAGCGCTGCGGATTTTGCTGCGGCAACCGGCGCGACGGGCACACTGAGCTGGTCAGCGAGCGGGGCCACGAAAGGCACCGCCAGCGCAACGGGGTCAGTGTCAGCGCCGACGACCGGCGCCTCACCTGCGTCGGTCACATACACACCGAACGCCAACGCCACAGGCAGTGATACCTTTACCGTTACCGTCAATGATGGCTCGGCGACCGACAGTCGTGCTGTGAATGTCACTATTACTCCAGTGAACGATGCACCAACGCTGATTGTTCCGTCGACGCAGCGCGTCAGTGGCACAGGGGGCTCGCAGCGGTCCATTCCGGGGTATGCGACAGCGCAGCCGGGAGGTGGTTCTGATGAAGCTGGCCAGACATTTACCTATTCGGTGGTAGAAACCCTTGATGAAAATAATGTTGTTTCCGGCGTGTCCATTACGTCAACAGGAGAACTGCGCTTCACCCCGGCGGTGGATGCGGAAGGCTACGCTTACTACTCCGTCACGGTGACCGACAGCGGTGGTACCGCCAACGGTGGGGTAGATACCTCGGCACCTATTGTGGTGACGTTGAGCATCGACACTCTGGCTCCGGAACTCACTCTGAACACGCCGGTTGCCTCACCGACCACGGATCACCGTCCGGAAGTCACCTACTCCTCGAACGAAGCCGGTTACCTGTCAGGCGGCGGTTCGTGTGGTGTGGCAGATGCAGGACTGAAAACTCCCGGAACGTACACCGTTCGCCTGACGCAGACCGACAATACTACGCCGCTGGCTGATGGCACCTACAGTGACTGTACACTGATCGTGGAAGACACGAACGGCAATGCCACTACATTGCCGCTGGGTACCTTCGTTGTAACGTCTGACCTGACGCCGCCAACCGTCACTTCAGTCGACGTTCCCACCAACGGGACCTACGGTGTTGGCGATGTACTGAGTTTCACGGTGAACACTGACGAAGCCGTTAACGTCAGCGGCAGTCCGGCAATCAATATGATGATTGGCGGCACTCCGCGCAAAGTTACTTACAGCAGTGGTTCCGGCAGCCAGTCACTGGTGTTCAGTACGACGGTCGCTGTTGGCGATCTGGACACCGATGGTATCGAAGTACTGTCTCTGACCCTGGACGGTGGAACACTGACCGACGCCGCGGGCAATGCGATGGACCTGACACTGAATGGCCGTGGCCCGACCGCGGGCATTCTGGTTGACGGTGTGGCCCCCGTTGTCAGCAGTGTCACTGTACCTGCTGCCGGTACCTATGCCGTGGGGGATGTGCTTGCCTTTACGGTTACTGCATCCGAAGCACTGACCATTTCTGGAGGCACGCCTTCGCTTGAACTGGTCGTTGGCTCTACAGTCCGTCAGGCATCCATGGTAAGTGCTTCCGGCACAGATATGACCTTTACCTATACCGTGACTGCTGGTGACCTGGATAGTGACGGCATTTCCGTAAACAACCTAGTGGCTAACGGTGCGACCCTGCAGGACGCTGCTGGAAATGATCTGGCTCTGGGAGTGGGTGCGGTTGATAGTAGTGGCGTGCTTGTTGATGCTGTTGTGCCCGTAGTGACCTCTGTTGCGGTGCCGGCTGATGGCTTATACAGCGAAGGTGGCACGTTCGACTTTACCGTAAACCTGTCAGAGCCGGTTACGACCACTGGCGCTCGCCCTGTATTGAATCTGAATATTGGTGGGCAGTTACGCGAAGCCGCATTGTTGGATGGTAATGGAACTGCAGCACATGTATTCCGCTACGCCGTACAACCGGGCGATGAAGATTCTGACGGCATCGAAGTGCTGACCATGGATCTGAAAGGCTCAACGGCAGTCGATGCTGCCGGTAACGGTCTGAATACGGCGTTGAATAACGTCGCGACAACAACAGGTATCACGGTCGACGCGGTAGTGCCTGTAATCAGTGTGATCAACACCAGCGCCACAGCAACAATCCCAGCCGGCGGGACGCACGACTTTATTCTGCGCTTCTCCGAAGATGTCACTCTGAATACCACGGGTGGCAGCCCTCGAATTGCTCTCGATGTGGGTGGCGAAATCCGTTATGCAACGGCGCCCACTTCTTTCTCTGGTGTGTTCGCGACCTTTACCTATACCGCTCTGGCTGGCGATGTTGATACCGACGGCATCAGCATGACGGCGATTGAACCGAACGGTGGATATTTTGCAGACGCTGCGGGCAACCGTGTTGACCTGACAAGCTATGTGACCCCGGATACCAGCAATCTGAAAGTGGATGCGATTCCACCGTCAATTTCTGGTCTTGAGGTCACTGCTCCGAACCATGCGAAAGCAGGTGATGAAATTACTGTCACACTGGTAGCAGATAAAGTGATCACGCTGGGGAATGGTGGTATTCCAGCGATCAAATTACAGGTAGGTAGTCGTGAAGTGGATGCTCTGTATCGTACGGGGTCGGGCACTCAGCGATTTGATTTCACCTATACGGTGGTCGACGGGGACAACGACGGTGATGGCTTTGCTATTAACAGTCTGGCCATGAATGCTGCAGTGATTGAAGACAGTGCGGGTAATGCGCTGGATACCACATTGCCTTCTCTGCCTGATACATCGGCCTATAAGGTTGATACCACAGCGCCAGCGTTGCAGTCATTCCGTCGCCACAACCCGGTTGATGAAGTCACCTCCAGTGACTCACTGACCTGGCGCGTGGAATTTAATGAGGCCGTTAGCGGTGTCATGCCGACAAGTTTCTCCGTGTCCGGAACAACCGCGACTGTTGTCACGGCAAAAATTACTGACACGACATATGACGTCACGGTTACCGGGGGCGATTTATCTGCTCTGGATGGCACGGTTGGGCTTAACCTCGCCGCAACGTCGGGGATCACTGACCTGGCGGGCAATGCACTGCCAGCGACTGAGCCCGCGACGGATGAAACCTACACCGTCGATAACACGGCACCTGCGGTGAACATTCAGGCGCCATCAGCAACGTTAACGTCCAGTACCGCGATTACTTATGTGGTCCAGTACACAGACGCTGATAGCATCAGCCTGAGTGCTGACGACATCGCCGTGACATCGACGGGAGATGCCGCTGCGGGCACGATTACCGTGACGGGAAGCGGGCCAATGTCGAGAACCGTGACTCTGAGTGACTTCAGTGGCGACGGTACTCTGGCCATCGATATTGCTGCGGGTACGGCAGAGGACGGAGCAGGTAACGCCAGTGCCGCACCGGCCACGTCAGATGCCTTTACCGTTGATACTACGCGACCTACGGTCAGCATTACCGCACCGACCGCATCGCCTGATCCGTTCGATATTACAGTGACCTTCAGCGAGTCAGTGTCTGATTTTGTTGTGGGGGACATCACGATAGCGGGCGGCAGCCTGAGTGAGTTTGCCGGCTCTGGCACGACTTATACCGCGAAGGTTACCCCGAACGTCGTCGGCTCTCCGGTAAACCTGAGTATCGCTGCGGATGTCGCTGAAGATGCTGCGACCAACGGCAACGAAGCTTCCGCATCCGTGTCGGTAGATACCAATAACGTACCGACGATTGCGATTAGCGGTGATGAGATTGAAGGCCAGACTCTGGCCGCTCAGTTGTCTGACAGCGATGGCGTCAGTGGAGCCGTTACCTACGATTGGGTGTCTGACGGAAACAGCGTTGGCAATGCCGAAACCTACACGCTGCAAGCCAGTGATGTGGGGAACCAGTTGAGCGTTAACGCTGTATATACCGATGACGCAGGTTATGCCGAAAATGTCACCTCTGCACTGACCGGTGTGATTATCAGCATCGAGCAGAACGCCTGGAACAACATCGGCGACAGTGTGGGCTCACCATCGACGCCAGCGTCGTTTGATGACTACGGTAATGTCGGTCTGAGTGGCCCGAGTGATGATGAACTGAACCGCATTATGTCGATTCTGAATCGTGCCGTCAGTCAGCAGGCAGCGGTGACCGACATCGATGAACTCAGCGAACTTGAAGCACTGGTCGATACCATTATGGAAGGTCAGGACGACGACAAAGACGGTCTGCCGAATCTGGTTGAAGACGATGGTCTTAAAGACACCGACCGCGACGGCATTGATGATCGTGACGATGTCGACGCCGATAATGACGGGATCCGCGACAATCTCGAAGTCGATGCCCTTGGCGCCATGGACGACGATGATGCCGACGGCATTGTAAATCTCTTCGACTTTGATCAGGACGGCGATGGCTACCCAGATTCAAGAGACTTCAGCGATGCCAACCTGGATGGTGTGATTGATGAATTCGATACGCTGGAAGAGCTGGTGGATTACTTTGCGGCTGATGCGACAGGTACACCAGTAGCTCCGGGTGCGGTTTCCGGAGCGGCCTCGGTTCTCGCAGCCAGAAATGCCGAAGTGGATACCGACGGCGATGGCCTGATCAATTCTCTTGATATCGATTCCGACAACGACAGTGTGCCGGATGTTATTGAGGCTGGTCTTTCCGATAGCAATGATGATGCCCTGGTCGATGATGGCACTGCCCTTATTGAGGATGCCAATGACCTGCCTGACACAGACAGCGATAGCCGTGCAGACTTCCTGCAACTACTGAGTAACGGTACAGACCCTGATATCAGCCAGTCTGCCGTCTTCACTGCAACCATGGTTGCGGCGCTGGATCAGGACGGTGATGGTCAGCTCGATAGCACTACGGATGTTGATCTCGATGGATTAATGGATGTTGTTGATAACGCGATCGGCGCCTTTGGCTCTGCCAAAGACTTCGATGGCGATGGTATCCCGAATCACCTTGATCCGGATGATGACAACGACAACATCTCAGACATCGAAGAAAACGCTGAGCTGGCGCAATTCTTCACTGGCGAAGATGCCGACGGTGACGGCATTGATGACGGCTTCGATGCCGAAATCAATGGCGTGACCTATGGTACCGACACCAACAACAATGGCGTGCGCGATGATCGTGAACTACCTGACCTCGATGGCGATGGGCTGGTCGACTATCTGGATGACGATGCAGATAACGATGGCATTCACGACAGTGTTGATGACGATATCTCTCTGCCGGTAGATCCGGGACCGGGTAATGGTCAGGCGCCGGGTAACAACGATGCCGATGGTGATGGCGTGGACGATGATGTTGATGCATCGGTGAATTCTGATAACGACGTTGAAGTATCGACAGGCGTTGGTAGTGCTGGTCTGGCCACCCTGTTTGCCCTGGGGTTAGTGCTGGTGGCGGTGCGTCGCAAGCCAATACTGGCGGCAACGCTGCCTTTACTGTTAGCGGCTCAGGCGGTGAAAGCAGAGAATGATAACAACCACTGGAGTATCGGCACTGCGGTTGGTCTGAGTAAATACGATACGAATATCGTTGGCCCTGGCCTTGAGTTAACTGACCGCGAAGGCCTCGGGTTTCAGCTCAACGCCGGTTATCACCTGAACAGCGAGTTGAGCGCGGAAGTTGCTCTTACCGAGCTGGGTGATGCGGGTGTTGGTACTGGCTGGGTCAGTTATCAGAGTCAGGCAATATTCCTCGGTTACCGTCCAGAGGCGATTCAATATTCTGGCTTCCGGCCGCAGGTTAAGGTGGGAGTGAATCGTATGGAATATGAAGGTCACAAAGGCCTGAATATTGATAAAGAATCAGCCACGATGCCGGCATGGAGTCTTGGGGTTGATTACCCTCTGGGGCGCGAAGGATACGTGGAGTTAATGTTTACAGCATTCTCGGAAGAGGTGAACTTTTACAGTGTGGGCTTCCGTCAGCGCTTTTGATATCAACGCGGAGAAAGCGCTTGTCCAAGGGCAGAGAAATAGCGAGCGAAGGCTTGGTTAATTCTCTGCCGCAGGGAGCCAGAAGGGTATAACCCCAGCTCGGCCTCACGTGACTTTTTTGTGCCTTTGACCAGAAAGTTATTCTTGATAGGCGCGTCCTGAACGAAGGCTTCAAACGCTCTGGCAGTCATCTCCTCCGGGCGAGAATAGTAAAGAATACCTGATGCACGGTCAGCCTTGGCTGAGGCGCTGAAAAGATCGCTAGGGGCGTCGCCGGTAGGGTCGAGGATGACTGCCCGGAAGCAAGCAAAAAGGAGATCGTTGAGAGGGTGAGCTACTGGTGTGGCTTTTTGATTGAGCCACTCTGGTGAGGCAAAGCGGCTTGCAGGCAGGTCGGCAAAAGCCTGTTGTGCAATGTAATGGTCGAAGGCATGAAACCATTCATGGGCGATACTCCCCGGCCCGGCATTCTTGGCCAGAGCAAACGCACGTTCCTGAGGGCTGTAGTGCGCTGCTACACCTCGGCGGCCTCCGGTGCCGAAGTGCAGGGCGATAGACCCCCTCAATGAAATCACAGTCTCGGGAACCCCGAGGATGTGCATAAGATCACAGAGTGCATCGTAGAAATGCACTGCAGCTTGCTGTTGTTCACTGGCGGTTACCCAGCGCCCGGTTTTGACGGCGTAGAAGCCGAAGCGTTCACGTACCTCACGGAACGAGATGTATTCGTCCGCAGAACGATGCTGCGGCCCGTTACGTGTAATGGGGTAGATCATGGCTGTGTCAGAGTAGCGTTGACCGAAATGTAATGTAAGTTATACGGTAATTGTACGTTATTTTATTGGCCTTTCTGGACATGTCGTATTCGCGGGCTATAGTTCAGTGGCCAGGGATGTGACGCCTCAGAGGAAGTTGACCCCACCGATTGAAGGGTGGCCAGCAGGGATAGTGCTATAAGGGATGACTAATGTGAACCGTAGAACCGATCATCAGTTGAGACAATCCATCTCGAATCTTGAGAGGCTTTTGTTAAGCACTCAGGGGGCGGATACGATTTTGTCCCGGTGCTTACAGGAGCTGGGACACTTACTCAAGGCTGAGTTTGGTTACGTCTATGAAGTTCAGCCCATGGAAGGCGGAAACGTTCACTGGGACCTCGCCGGCTACGGCAGTCTCGCCCGCGATTTTGAGCTTGAACCGGCCATTGCAACAAGTCGTACCATTCCCCATGCCCTGTTATTTCAGTTTCGCAGTGGACGCTTTATCGCATCTGCAGACGGTCTGCCCGATGGCCACCCGGTATTAAATGGTGATCATCCCATTGAAAACGTTCTATGTATCCCACTGGCGGACGTACGTAACTTATACGGGGTGATTTACCTCTGCAATCTGCCCGAAAACCCAGAAAATCTGGTCGCTGAGCGACTAAGACCGTTCGTCACGGCTGCCTGCTGTTTGTTGAGAATGACTTGGTCGAAGGCATTGAAGCATGGCAGGCCGGAGCCCGTGGCTAAGGCGTCAGAAGTGTCGATGGAGAAGTTGTTCAACTCGCTGTTTGACGGCGTGATTCTTGTCGACGAAAGTGGCGGCATTATTCGCTGTAACCGCGCAGCGTCAGAGATGCTTCAGGTTCCCCGAAATAAGATTATCGGACAACAGATAGAGCAGTTTTTTGATTACTCCATTGTCAGTTTGGTTAACGGCACAGGTCTTTTAAAAGCTAATGCCGATAGCAAGGCAGCTCTGTCAGTTATTCGTGGCGTCACAGTGCGCTCGACTAACGGAGCGAAGAAACTGGCTGACCTGCGGGTGTTTCCATGCGGACTTTTCGGAAATGACTGCCGGGGTGTAGTGATCGATGATATTTCAGAGCAAATGCGATCCGCGTCTGAATTTCGAGAGACTCAGCAGCGTTTACGCGCATTGACCACACTTGCGCCGGTCGGAATCCTGCAGCTGAATCGGGCCTGGGAGTGTACCTATGTTAACGATACCTGGTGTGATTTTGTCGGTATGACAGCGGATGAAATGATGGGCGTTGGCTGGGTGAATGCGGTACACCAGCTCGACTGTGACCGGTTTCTGGACAGCGTAAGAAAAGAAGCTGCCGGTCACGGGCGGTACACCGGGGATGTAAGGTTTCAGACGCCCTTGGGCGATGTTCGCTGGGCGTCGGTCAGTGCATGCATGTTGTATGACGAAACAGGTGGCATCGATGGTCTGTTGATGACGCAGAGTGATATTACCGACTACCTGAGAAAAGAGCAGCGACTGCGCGAAATTGCAGAGCATGATCAGTTAACGGGTCTTACAAACCGCACCAGTTTTCACGCTCGCCTGACTTCGGCGCTTAAAGAGTCGGAGCGCTATGGCCCTGTCGCCCTGATGTTTATCGACCTCGACAATTTTAAGCATATCAATGACACCCTTGGGCATGATGCGGGTGATGACCTTCTTATACAGGTTGCCCAGCGCCTGCGGGATCAAATTCGTAAAGTGGACACCATTTCACGTGTGGGTGGCGACGAATTTACTGTGATTCTTACTCACCTGAGTAATCAGGCTGCGGTAAAAATGGTCGCAGAGAAATTGCTTAAAGCCTTGGCTGAGCCCTTTAGTCTGGGTGAGAAAAATGTATACGTGACCTGCAGTATTGGCATTGCGGTTGTTGAGGAAATGACTGACCGGAAGCAATTTCTGAAACAGGCCGACATCGCGTTGTACAAGGCCAAAGAGTCGGGTCGCAATCAGTATCGCTTCTATACGTCAGAACTTAATCGCGATGCTCATATGATGATGAGTTTAAGGCAAAGTGTTAAGGCGAGTGTCGAAGAAGACTTTAATATCGTTTTTCAGCCCTGGTTCAGCGCCCGTAGCGGTACGATAATTGGCATTGAAGCTTTGACCCGCTGGAATACTGATGCCGGTAATAACGTCAGCCCTTCGGTATTTATCAAACAGATTGAAGAATCCGGTTTGATTATTGATTTTTCACGTTGGCTGTTTGGCGAGGTGTTCAGGCAGAGTCAACAGTGGCGAGAGCAGCTTGAGAACGGCCTGAAAGTATCAATAAACCTGTCAGAAAGACAGTTCCTGAATGATGAATTGACCGATGAAATCATACGCCTCGTACGTAAATACAATCTGAATGCCTCCTGGTTTGTCCTTGAAGTGAAAGAGAAAGCCCTATTGGCTGATCCTGACAAAGCAGCTGTCGCATTAGATAGCCTGGCTCGTCAGGGCTTCAGTATTCATCTTGACGACTTTGGTACAGGGTATTCGGCACTGATGCACCTGCAGAAGATGCCGATATGTTGTATCAAAATTGATCAGTCGTGCGTCGCTGACCTGATGTCTCTCGAAAGTAAGCAACGAATTATGCGCGCTGTCCTGAGTCTGGCAGAGTCGCTTGAACTTGGGATTATTGCTGAAGGTGTTGAAGATAAAGACACCAGTGACTGGTTGCTGGATCAAGGCTGTGTACTACAGCAGGGCTTTTTGTTCTCACCACCTGTTGAGCCAGTCGAAATCTCAGGTATTCTAGATGAGCTGCCAGTGAAATAACCCTGATAACTGAACCTCCCGGATGGACCCAGATGAGCAATGCCCCCGACGCTGTATCCCCTACTCACTACATTGGCATCGGCGCATCGGCTGGGGGGCTTGAGGCACTTCAGGATTTGTTTGCCAATACACCCTCAGACACAGGGGTGGCCTTTATTGTTGTGCAACATCTGTCGCCTGACTACAAGAGCATGGTCCCGGAATTACTGAGTCGCTACTCCGATATGCCGATTCAGCAGATATCTGATTCTACCGAGATATACCCCGATCACATCTATCTGATGCCTCCGCGAAAAAACATGATGATCGCCGATGGCAAGCTTCTGTTGACGGATGCGATGCCAGAATCACCACCTCAAATGCCCATTAATTTCTTTTTTAAATCACTCGCTCAGAATTATGGCCATCGAGCGGTCGGTATCGTTTTGTCTGGTACGGGAAGCGATGGCACGCGTGGTATTAAGTCGCTGAAAGAGGAGGGCGGACTGGTTATTGTTCAGGAGCCAGATTCTGCTAAATTCGATGGCATGCCGCGCAGTGCATTGAATACAGGGCTGGCTGATCTGATCTTACCGGCTACTGACATAGGCGAAAATTTAGTTCGCTTCTTCCAACACCCCTATATCTCAGGTGCACAGCCTGTACGAAGTGAAAATGAGGAAGATAATCAGGCTTACGATGATATTTTCAAACTTCTGAAGCGACAGTCATCAATTAACTTCTCTCAGTATAAAGCTTCTACTGTTGCCAGGCGTATTGAGCGCCGCCTTGGGATTAATCAGCTTAATGGCCTGAATTCTTATCATCGTCTATTGCTCGAGTCACCCAAAGAACTGCAGATTCTCAGTAAAGAACTGCTGATTGGTGTCACCCGATTTTTCCGTGATGAAGAGGTGTTTGATTACATCTATGGGCGGGTGATCCCTGATTTGGTCGCCAGTGTTATGGAGCGCGACAAATCTCTACGTATCTGGGTTGCGGGTTGCTCTACCGGTGAAGAAGCTTACAGTCTGGCAATCCTGTTCAGAGAATATATTGAAAAAGAAGAGCTTGATTGCAAAGTCAGTATTTTCGCAACAGATGTAGATTCAAACGCCATTGCAGAAGCGAGTACGGGGTTGTACTCCGAGGACATTCAGTTTGATGTCTCTGAAGAGCGCCTCGAAAAATATTTTGAAGGTCGTCCCGGCGGCTTTCAGATTGTCCGTAGCATCAGGGAGTCGGTAATCTTCGCAACGCATAACATGCTTGAAGATCCTCCGTTCTCTAATATTGATTTAGTGACTTGCCGGAATGTATTGATCTATTTCCAGCAAGGTGCTCAGAAGCGCGTGCTGTCGTCGCTGTTCTTTGCACTTCGGTACAAGGGTTATCTATGGCTTGGCCCCTCTGAAAGTATGGGGGACCTGAAGTCGCACTTCGATCAGGTTAGTGACCGTAATAAGCTATTCCAGAAGATATCGAATCAGCGTGTACCTGTTGGTAGCACACCGCCAGGTATTACGTTCACCGGAAAGTTGGCCAGTCCGGTATCAATGCAACCTTTCAATAGTGTTACTCGCGCATCTAAAGCTGTTTCTGGCCCGCTCTCGCTGGTGCAGGACCGCCTGTTAAAAGAGTTTGTGCCTGCATGTATTGTATTAAACGATACCTTTGAAGCTGTTCATGTCTATGGTGATGTCAGCCGCTTTGTGCGCCCTATGGGAGCAGGAAAAGTCAGTAATAATATCAACGATATTATTCACGAGGACTTATCTGTCGCGGTTTCGACTGCTCTGTATCGCTGTGAAAAGTGCCGGGAAGACATCTTTTACACTGACGTTATTTTGCATGACGACGATGGCGAGGATCTTAATCTTAATCTGTCTGTGTTGATTGTACGTTCGGGTGACCGTGAATCACCCATGACTTCAACAAACTATGTGATTCAGTTTCAGATTAATGAAAATGCAGAACGGGTCATTGCTAAGCCAGGTGTTTCTTTCGATGCACAGGAAAGTTCGCGTCATCGCATCATGGATCTTGAGGCTGAACTGGTGAAAAAGCAGGAGCACTTGCAGGTGACCATCGAAGAGCTGGAAACCACGAATGAGGAGCTGCAGTCTGCGAACGAAGAATTGATGTCCGCTAATGAAGAGCTGCAGAGCACTAATGAGGAACTGCAGTCAGTCAATGAAGAATTGTATACCGTTAACAGTGAATATCAGGAGAAAATCACTCAGCTTACCGAGTTGAATGATGATCTTGATAGTGTCATCAATGCGACGAATATCGGTATTGTTTTCCTTGATGAGTCATTATCTATCCGTAAGTTTACATCGGTTGCGAAACAGTATATCCACCTGATGGAGAATGATGTCGGTCGTCCTTTTCACCATATTTCGCATGATTTGAAGTATCATGACTTGATAAGCGATGTTGTCTCTGTAAGTACTAACGGTGAAACTATCGAACGGGCGGTTTATACCCGTACTGAGAGTGCTGTTCTCGTTCGTATTCTTCCTTATCGCAATTCGGGTGGTCGCATCAGTCGCGGTATTGTTATTACATTGACGAATATATCGCGTCAGCGTTTTGTTGAGGCTGCACTCGAGCGAGCCCAGAGCCAGCTTCGTGATGTGGTGCTGGAAGGCAGTGCACAGTTACTGATTGATCATGACCGATCAGAGCTGTCAGTACTATTGCTGGAAGACGACGAAGTCGATCAGTTGCGTATTCAGCGGATGCTCACCGATATAGGTGATCGTACCTATAACATTCAGACGTTTGGTCAGATAGATGAGGCCGTAAAAGCTGTGAGTAGTTCAGCGTTCGATGTTTGTCTGTTGGACTATCGATTACCGGGCGGAACAGCGAAAGACTTCCTTGATCAAGCCAGTGAATATGTACAGGACACACCGTGTGTATTGATGTCGGGGTATTCAGAAGACGATGTTGATCCATCTTTTCTGGAATCTGGAGTGTTCGATTTCCTGAATAAAGACGAATTGACTACCCAGCTTATTGTGAGAAGTATCGACTACGCTATCGAGCGCAGAAAAGTGCAAGCCTCTATCGAAGAGTTAAGCGTTTCCAGTGATACCTGATCCTGCGATCAGGTATTTTCGTGAGGCCAGGTAAACGAAAATACATTACTGTATCTTATATTCGCAGTTTTCTGATCTACAGGGGCGGGGTGGTATGACAGCGAGCCCCCCATGCTATTGACGATCCTTTCGGCAATGGCCAGGCCCATGCCGCTGCCCTCGACCTGATCCCGAGGGCGTAATGTCTGAAACATCTCAAAAATGCGCTGGCGATACTCCTCGGGTATCTGCGGGTTCTGATCCATTACCTCAATAACGACACGACCTTTATCTACGGCTGTCGTGACAAGCAGATGTTCTGAGCTGTCGCCTTTATGCTTTATTGCGTTACTCAGCAGGTTCTGTAGCACCTGAGACAGCTTGGTGGGCGACGGTACCCTTTGAGGGGGGATGCTTGTTATGTTCAGTGTAAGAGTACGATCAGGGCAAAGAGATTCGAATATTTCGCGAATGAGTGAATCAAAATTCACTTCTTCAGTTGGGTTGTTAGTCTCAGATCCAGACCTGGAGTAGGTGAGTATATCTTCGAGTAGGTGCTCAAGGCGGGCGACCCGTTTATTCATCATGCTTATATGACTTTTGACGGATTCAGGTGGATCCGGGAGGTCTTCTTCTATCCAGGATGCTAGCTGGCGAATGCCACGCAGAGGTGCTTTAAGGTCGTGAGAGGCGACATAAGCGAATCGTTCGAGGTCACGATTGGAACGCTCAAGCTCCTGTTCCCTCAGTTTTTCTTCTGTGATGTCCCAGTTTGCACCTCGCATTCGTAGTGGCTCGCCAGCTTCGTTATAAAAAATCTCAGCAGCAGACTTGATGTAGCGAATGCTGCCATCACGGAGTGGCACACGAATTTCTGTTCTGAAGAAGCGCTCACCCTTGATCGCGGCTTGCATACGCTGTTCGATGTCTTCGATATCATCGGGGTGAACCGCGCCGCGCCAATGTTCGTACTGCAAGGCCTGTCCGTCAGTATCGAGCTGATAGAGCTCAAGCATGGTATCGTCCCAGATAATCTGATCGGTTGTCAGATCCCAGAGCCAGATACCGATGCCGGCAGTTTCCAGTACAACCTTGTTGGTTTCGCTGACGTCTTCAAGGCTGGCCTCGAGTTCTTTACCGATAGCAACCAGTTGCTCCCGGGCACGCATCAGCTCAGTCAGATCTGTGTGGGCGCCAAGCATGCGCGTTGGTTGGTTATTCTCATCCCGGATGATCAGCCCGCGACAGCGTATCCAGACAGTGTGGCCATCCTTGTGCCGGTATCTGACGACCTGGTCGTAGGGGTGGTTTGGGTCAGCTTTATGCTTTTCAAAATTGTCCAGTACGCCGGGTAGATCTTCGGGGAAGATATTTTCCTGCCACCAGGCTGAGGTATGTGGAATTTCGTCGTTTTTATAACCGAAGACTCTTTTGAACTGGGGGCTCAGCCACTCTTGCTCGGGGTCTGTGAGGTCCCAATACCAGAGACCATCGGTGGCGCCCAGCTCGAACCAGTCGAACAGATCGGCATCTTCTCTCAGTTTATTGGAGAGCTCAGTGTAGAGGTAATGGGTTTCCTTTGACATGATGACTCCCTGTGACTTCTTCCGGTGAACTCTTTTATCAGGTGACTCTTATCTCATGTGAGTCGAACACTGACTTCTTGTAGTTTTACGCAGTGGTAAGCTATTGTGGTGCAGTACTTTGAAGGTGACAACCGGATGTCTGAGATAGATGAAATATTTCTGGTCGATGATGACGACGTTGATGTGATGGCGATACGCCGTGCGCTGCAACGCGTCAGTAATCCGCCGAAGCTCATCGTTGCGAACGATGGTGAAGAAGCACTCAACCTTCTTATCGAAGGCCGGTTGAGTAAGTCATCTGTCATTGTGCTGGACATAAATATGCCACGTATATCCGGTTTTGAGCTTTTGAAGAAGCTTCGTTGTAATGTTGAGCTGCAAGCCTATCGCGACCTCCCCGTCTGGGTTATGACGACATCTGAGGCTGATCGCGATCTGGAACGCGCCGATGAGTATGATGTAGCAGGGTATATCCGCAAGACGTTTCAGAGTGCGGATGTGAATATGATTCTGCGTCGAATATTGGGTGATGGATCAGCGGACGCAGGTTGAGAGGTAACAAGTGTGACAGGCTCCGATCGCCATTTTTCCGCAGAAGATATATCACGAATCATTGAGATGGCCTGGGAGGACCGAACGCCCTTTGAGGCGATCGAAACTCTTTTCGGGCTGCCAGAAAAAGAGGTCATCGTTCTTATGCGCAGAGAGATGAAGCCTTCATCTTTCCGCATGTGGCGCAAACGAGTCAGTGGCCGGGCCACTAAGCATCTTGCTTTGCGGCCTGCAGGTATCGACCGTGCCTACTGCCCGACTCAATACAAGCATCGCTGATCTATACAAGCGCCGCAGAGTAGCACTTTGAACAGTCTTTCGATCTTTGGTGTCAGTTTCCCTCTGGTTCCTTTTCTAGGCCTCAGCGCGCTATTGCTGATGGCCGTTGCGAATCGTGTTTTACCCGACGGAGTCCCCGGCCTGGTTGATCGCATTATCTCGAGAGTGTTTGTCGCATTGGTGATCTCGCGCATGGTATTCGTCGTCCAATACCGCGATCAGTACTTTGCCGCGGAAACACCCGCATTCGCTATTGTAGATATCCGTGACCGAGGATTCGAGCCCATCGCATTCCTGGTGGTTATCGCACTGGGTATCGGGCACATGCTGCTAAGGGAAGTAGCATGGCGTAGGCCACTAATCGTCATGGTAACGATTGCTCTGCTATGGATTGGCGCAGGATTCAGCTTGTTTAAATTCACTCATAGCACGCCAGATCTGTGGCCGGAATACAGCTTTAACGACCTGACGGGTAAGTCTTTTCCGCTCAGGTCTGATGTTGCGAATGTCACGGTTGTGAATCTGTGGGCGACCTGGTGTCCGACGTGCAGGGCTGAAATGGAAGTGTTTGAACAAGCCCAGCAAGCCTACCCACATGTACGTTTTGTTATGCTCAACCAGGGGGAGAGCAAGGCTGAGGTCGCAGCCTTTATCGAAGCGGAGGGGTATCAGTTTGATAACCTATGGCTCGATATGGAAGGACGTATGGGGCACTGGTTTGGCCAGAGCGCTTTGCCTGTGACTCTCGTATTTAACAAGGAGGGTAAGCTGCTGAATGGCCGTATGGGAGCGATGTCGGCTGCTACTCTTGAACAGCTCCTTACCCAGGGTTCTGGCCTTTCACTTCCCACCCATTTCTGACTTCTTGCCGAGTTATTAAGCCCTGGTACTCAAAGGCTTCTCTTTTTGGTGCATCTGGCCTGCATTTTGCTCTGTTAGTGCACAATAAAGTGAATACAATCGTGGATACCTGATTCAGACCATGTTGCAGGCTGTAAAAAACGTTCGACCCGGCTGGCAAGCCAAGATGAATATGCGCCTTGAAAAGCGAGGCGAGCGAACCGTGATGGCTGGTCTGACGCACCATGGCCCCCTCCGCGTGCAGCGCCCCTTCTACCCTGAGGGCGAAACCAGTCACATTTATCTTCTGCATCCACCGGGCGGCGTTGTGGGCGGAGATGGCTTATCGATTGATATTGAATGCTGTCAGAACGCTCATGGTTTGTTTACTACGCCGGGAGCTACCAAGTTCTATCTGAGTGCAGGCGCGACCGCGGATGTAACACAGGTGCTTCATATTGGTGCAGGCTGTGCACTGGAATGGTTCCCTCAGGAGAGCATTTTCTTTACCGGCGCCAAAGTGAAAGCAAAAACTCAGATCGATCTTGAGGATGATGCTCATTTCATGGGCTGGGAAATCAGCTGCTTCGGGCGGCCGGTTAATGAAGAACGCTTTCTGCATGGCAAGGTGCACTCGAAGTTTTTTGTCCGACGCAACGGACGGCCCTTGTTGAGCGATCACCTGTTGGTCTCTGATCCTAAGCATCTCAGTGCGGCTGCAGGATTGCGGGACTATCCGATGCAGGGGCTGTTTGTGGCGACTGGCGGTACTGAAGCACTACTGGAGGCCTGCCGCGATGTTCTCGCTGAGGCGCAGACGAAGCTGGAAAGCCCACTTCCTGCTGGGCTGACCCTGCTGGATGATCTGATTGTTCTGAGAGTGCTGGGCATCAGCACTGAAAAAATGCAGTCGTTAATGATTCCGGTGTGGCAACTGCTGCGCCAGAAAGTATTAAATAAAGGGGCGGAAATTCCGCGAATCTGGAATACCTGACAGGCAGACTTATGGAACTGACACCAAGAGAGAAAGACAAGTTACTTATTTTTACCGCTGCTCTGTTAGCCGAGCGTCGTATGGCTCGGGGAGTAAAACTGAATTATCCGGAAGCCGTCGCCTTTATTACCGCGGCGATTATGGAAGGCGCTCGTGATGGTCGGACTGTCTCTGAATTAATGGGGCATGGCCGGACTCTCCTTACCCGCGATGACGTGATGGAAGGTGTACCCGAAATGATTCACGAAGTGCAGGTCGAAGCGACTTTCCCCGATGGTACTAAGTTAGTCACTGTTCATAACCCTATTGTCTGATCACGGCAGTTTAACGGATTGAGGAGCACGCAATGATACCTGGTGAAGTTAAGGCTGCGGAAGGCAGTATCACACTCAATGAAGGTCGTCAGACGTTAGAAATAGAAGTGGCGAATACGGGCGATCGTCCTATTCAGGTTGGATCTCACTATCACTTTTACGAAGTGAATAATTCACTGACATTTGATCGTGAAAAGACCCGCGGCTACCGACTCAATATTCCTGCGGGAACCGCAGTCCGCATTGAACCGGGGCAAACGCGAACGGTGGAATTAGTTGAGTATACCGGTGCACGGAAAGTGTATGGATTCCAGGGCAAAGTGATGGGAGACCTGTAATGACGGACAGCAATAAAACGATTTCGCGTCAGGCCTATGCCGATATGTTCGGGCCCACAAAGGGCGATAAAGTGCGCCTTGCGGATACTGAACTCTGGATTGAAGTTGAGAACGACTATACGACGTACGGCGATGAAGTAAAATTCGGCGGTGGTAAAGTAATTCGTGACGGCATGGGGCAATCACAAAGCACCTCAGAAAAAGTCATGGATTGTGTCATGACGAATGCTCTGGTCATCGATTACACCGGAATTTATAAGGCAGACATCGGTATTAAAGGTGGGCGTATTGCCGCCATTGGTAAAGCCGGTAATCCAGATGTTCAGCCGGACGTCACCATTGAAGTTGGTCCGGGTACCGACGTGATTGCTGCAGAAGGTAAGATCGTCACGGCGGGTGGTATCGACTCTCATATTCACTTTATTTGCCCACAGCAGATCGAAGAAGCACTGGCATCCGGTGTCACGACCATGCTGGGAGGTGGCACAGGCCCGACAACAGGCACCAACGCAACAACGGTAACGCCGGGCCCCTGGAATATGGCGCGCATGCTTGAAGCTGCTGACGAATTTCCGATGAACCTTGGTTTTCTGGGTAAGGGCAATGCCAGTCAACCTGAAGGTCTGCGTGAGCAGATTGCAGCGGGAGCGATTGGTCTTAAATTGCACGAAGATTGGGGAACAACGCCAGCGTCGATTGACTGCGCACTCACGGTGGCAGAAGAAACCGACACCCAGATCGCGATTCACACCGATACTCTGAACGAGTCGGGTTTTGTTGAAGACACCATTGCTGCATTTAAAGGTCGTACCATTCACACGTACCACACTGAGGGTGCGGGTGGTGGTCACGCGCCGGACATTATTAAAGCCGCCGGGCTGTCTAATGTGTTGCCGTCGTCAACCAACCCAACGCGCCCGTATACTGTAAATACAGCAGACGAACACCTCGATATGCTGATGGTGTGTCACCACCTTGATCCAAGCATTCCAGAAGACGTTGCCTTTGCTGAGTCACGTATTCGTGTTGAAACCATTGCTGCGGAAGATATTCTTCACGACCTGGGCGCATTCTCGATGATTTCGTCAGACTCTCAGGCGATGGGGCGTGTTGGCGAAGTGGTGACCCGTACCTGGCAGACTGCGCACAAAATGAAAGTACAGCGTGGCAATCTCCCTGAAGACCCGGAAACTCATGATAACTTCCGGGTAAAACGTTATATCGCGAAATACACCATTAACCCTGCCATTGCCCACGGTATGTCGCACGAAATCGGTTCCGTCGAAGTCGGAAAACTTGCTGACCTGGTGGTCTGGAGCCCGGCATTCTTTGGTGTTAAACCCGACCTGATTTTGAAAGGCGGGTTTATTGCGATGGCAAAAATGGGTGACCCGAATGCGTCTATTCCGACGCCACAGCCTGTCCACTATCGTCCGATGTTTGGTTCTTACGGTAAAACCCGTAACGCAACCAGCATGACCTTTATTTCACAGGCCGCGCTGGATGCGGGTGTGCCGGAGAAGCTGGGTCTGAAAAATCTGATTGGTGTGGTGAAAGGCTGCCGTACTGCAACCAAAGCGAGCATGGTGCTTAACGATTGGCAGCCGGATATTTCGGTCGACCCTCAGACGTACGAAGTGCGTGCGAACGGTGAGTTGCTGACCTGTGAACCTGCGGAAGTATTGCCTATGGCGCAGAGATACTTTTTATTCTAATTAAAGGCAAAGCCGCTTTTTTAAATTGAAGAAAAACATGATTGAACTGATTAAAAAATTAACCGCTCACGAAGTGTCGCACGCAGATTTATCTGCAGCGAAAACACTGAGCCTCCCGATTGATCTGCGCATTAAGAGTCGTCAGCGAGTAACGCTGGAAGACGGCGCTGAAGCCGGCTTATTTTTAGAACGCGGTACTCTGCTGCGTGGTGGTGACATCATTACTGATGGGCAGGGAATATTGGTACGAGTAGTGGCTGCTGATGAAACGGTATCTACTGTTCGCTGTGCAGATCCTCTGTTACTGGCAAAAATCGCCTATCACCTGGGTAATCGTCACGTTCCGTTGCAGATCGAGTCTGGCTGGTTGCGCTTCCAGCATGATCATGTCCTTGAAGATATGGTGCGTCAGCTGCCGGTTGCCTCCGAAGCTGCAGAGGTGATCTGTGAGCAGGCTCCTTTTGAGCCTGAGTCGGGCGCCTATCAGCAGGGCGGTGGGCATCACCACCATGGGCACGACCATGATGACCATTCACATACACATAGCCACTCGCACTGAATGCGAGTGGTTGAAATATCGATTGGAGATTTGAAATGAAAAAATTACTGGCTGGCCTCGCGGCTTCTGCAATGTCTACTGTTGCATTCGCGCACGAAGGTGATCACTCCGGCGAATCTTTGGGTGGTCTGGTGCATCACTCTCTATTTGATGCCGACCACTTGTTGATGTTGCTTGGCGCTGTACTGGTCATCGGTAGTGGTGTGGCGATGTTTGTGCGTAGCCAGAAAGCGCGTGCGAATTCTGAGAACGCAGACAAGTAATACGCTATGTCCGCAGCCTACTTTCGCTTGCAGCAACTGATCAGCCCGTCATTGCCTATTGGCGCATTCACTTATTCACAGGGGATGGAATGGGCCGTAGAAAGTGGCTGGATTAAAGATGCAGAAAGCCTGTATGCATGGCTGGATTCTGTACTCAGCGGCACCATGGTGACGATGGAGCTACCCCTGCTTCTACGTATCGCAGACTGCATTGAAAATAAAGATGCGCAGGGTTGCCATGACTGGTCGGCCTATCTTCTTTCCTGCCGGGAAACCAGTGAATTGCGCGCAGAAGAACAGCAGCGGGGTCAGGCGTTTTCTGCTCTGCTGGATAAGCTGCCTGAAGCCGCTGCCTGGCCAGAGTTAAGTGACCCGGTCTGGCGCGGTGCTATGGATATCAGCCAGCTCACAGGCTTCGCACTCGCTTGCTACAAGTGGAATATATCCCGCGAAGATATGCTGAGAGGGTACCTATGGAGTTGGCTTGAGAATATGGTTATTGGTGCCGTTAAGCTTATTCCCCTAGGGCAGAGTGATGGGCAGCGGGTACTGTTCCGCTTTACGGATTATCTGAGTACGGCCTGTGAGGAGGCGTTCGATGTTGAAGATGATGACATCGGGGCTTCTTCACCAGCGCAAGCGATTGCCAGCAGTCTGCATGAAACACAATATTGTCGTTTGTTCCGCTCATAAAAATAGCGGGAAAAACCAGAATTAAAGAATTGATAAAACAGGAAATAAAAATGGCTGATTACAAATCTCCACTCCGTGTTGGTATTGGCGGCCCGGTGGGCTCAGGAAAAACTGCACTGTTAGAGCAGCTGTGTAAAGCCATGCGCGACGACTATCATATTGCTGTGGTAACCAACGATATTTACACCAAAGAAGACCAGCGTATCCTGACTCAGGCGGAAGCTTTGGAGCCAGAGCGTATCGTCGGCGTTGAAACAGGTGGCTGCCCGCATACGGCGATTCGTGAAGACGCATCGATGAACCTTGCGGCGGTAGAAACGCTGGCAAAGAAATTCGGTAATCTGGATGTGGTGTTCGTTGAAAGTGGCGGTGACAACCTTTCGGCAACCTTCAGCCCTGAACTGGCGGATCTCACTATCTACGTGATCGACGTAGCTTCGGGCGAGAAGATTCCACGCAAGGGTGGCCCGGGTATTACCAAGTCAGACCTGCTGGTGATTAATAAAATCGACCTGGCTGAGCTGGTGGGTGCGAACCTGAGCATTATGGACTCCGATACCAAGCGTATGCGTGGCGAGAAGCCTTATGTGTTCTCGAATCTGCGCACAGACATCGAAGGCCTGAACGACATCATCAGCTTTATCACCCGTGAAGGAATGCTGAAGAGTCATGCGGAGAAAATGGCGGGCTGATTGTCTTCAGTCTCCAAATACACGAACAAACAGATGGTTCTCTGAGCCATCTGCGGGTTCGTAAAGTGCAGCGGGGCGACCTTTGCCCCCGTCTGGTATACCTTCTCCGACTTCTTTTAATACGTCGGCGTTCAACAGTCTTCGCCGGAACGATTTCTTTTCTAATTCCGTATCCATAAGTAGCTCGAACGCTTTCTGTAACTGCGACAATGAGAACGGGCGTTTCAGAACGTGTATCGGTAATACGGTGTAAGCCGTCTTATTTTTCAGGCGCTCCCTAGCGAGTTGAAGTAGTTCAGAGTGATCGAAGGCGAGTTGTAACTGTTCGATTTCTTCTATTGGAAACCAGCGCGCTTCATTCACTGCCTCAATAAACTCAGCGGTCGGTGCGTATGGGATTAACGCCATGTAGAGTGTGGTAATACTCCAGTGTCTGGGATCGCGGTGGGCATTGCCGATCGTCGACACCTGTTCCAGTAATGGGGCATCGACGCCGGTTTTGGATACCAGCTTCCGGCGGGCTGTTGCGTTAATGTTGCTATCTTTCTTCAAGTCAACGAAACCACCCGGCAGTGCCCAGTAGTCTTTATAAGGGTATTCGTTGCGCTCCACAATAAGCACTTTTAGTTGGCCCTCATGGAGGGTGAAAATAGCTATATCTACTGAGTAAATTGGGGTATCGAACTCTTTCGGGTTATAGCTATCGAGGGACGACTGCTCAGGTGATTCGGGCATGAGAGTTACTTGACAATAGTGGCGATTGGCCAATAATACAGCGCTATCCACGATAAGATCAATTTAGATGGTGGACTCACATGCCGGATAGACCGGCAGTAAGATTATCAACGGCAAGGAGCTTGCTGTATGCCGATAGACAAGAAATTCGATTTTGCGGTCTTTATTGGCCGTTTTCAGCCCTTTCATCAGGGGCATTTACAGGTCATCCAGTCCGGATTAAAGCAGGCTGACAAACTGATCGTGCTGATTGGTTCGTCCTGGCAGGCTCGGAATCCGCGTAACCCCTGGTTGCACAGTGAGCGTGAACATATGATTCGTACCTGCTTGTCAGAAGATGAAAACCAGCGTCTGATCTGCGTTCCCTTGATGGATGTGCCGTACAACGATGAAGTCTGGGTGCGTAACGTGCAGACCACAGTTTCAGGGTTGGTAACCGCTCACTATTCGACGCCTCATAAACCTGCAAAGATCGCGCTGATCGGCCATAAGAAAGATCAGACGGGCTTTTATCTCAGTTTATTTCCGCAGTGGCAGAGCATTGGTGTGGATAACTATCGAAGCATCAGCGCAACGCCTATCCGTGAAGCATTCTTCTCTCAGGGGAAAGAGCAGGAGTTGGGCGCAATGATCAATGACGGACTGCTGCCAGCCCCTGTGGTTAGCTGGCTGGATGAGTTCAGCCGGTCCTCCCCAGGCTACGCACAGATCTGTGAGGAAATCGCCTTCGTTCACAAGTATAAAACGGCCTGGGAGGCAGCTCCTTATGCTCCGACCTTTGTAACCGTGGACGCAGTATTGGTGCAGTCTGGGCATATTCTTCTGGTTGAGCGGCGCGCGAATCCGGGCAAAGGTTTGTGGGCTCTGCCAGGCGGGTTTGTTGATCCGCATGAGCGTTTGTTGGATGCCTGCCTGCGGGAGTTACGTGAAGAGACGCGCCTTAAAGTCCCTGCGCCAGTGTTAAAAGGCTCTATCCGTAAGCAGGCGGTGTTTGATGATCCTTATCGTTCTGCCCGTGGGCGTACTATCACTCACGCTTTCTATATTGAGTTGGAACCCAATGCATCGCTACCGAAAGTGAAGGGCAGTGATGATGCTCGCCAGGCGTGCTGGATGCCGCTGGGAGACCTGAAACCTCAGGATATGTTCGAAGATCACTATTTTGTGATTCAGGACATGCTGGGTACCGGCTGAGCACTGCTTCGGCACTGCCAGAGCGGGGTTGTGAAAAGATCCGGAAGCTTCTCCGGATTTTTTTGTTGACAATATAGTGGCTGTACGCCACTATATGTTCATCGGCAGCGGGAACCGCTACCTGACAACGAACAACAACACTGGATAGACCGGCGTTGTTTCATAAAACGACTGGAGGAGCTCCGTCATGAAAAACCTGATTCTGAATACCGATTCTTACAAAGCCTCTCACTTTGCTCAGTTCCCACAGGGTGCCGAGTTTGTATCCAGCTACATCGAGTCCCGTGGTGGCGTATACAGCGAGACTCTCTTCTTCGGCCTGCAGGCGTTTATTAAAGAATATCTGACCACGCCAATAACCGCGGCTGATATTGATGAAGCTGATGCAGTTTTCACCGCACACGGTGTTCCGTTTAACCGCGCTGGTTGGGAATACATTCTCGAGACTTATAACGGTTACTTACCGCTCGAAATTCAGGCGGTGAAAGAAGGCACTATATTGCCGACCGGTAACGTCATGGTTCAGGTCATTAACACCGACCCTAAATGTGCCTGGTTGACCAGCTACATTGAAACGGCACTGCTCCGCGCTGTCTGGTACCCAACAACGGTTGCTACGGTATCGAAAGAATGCCGAAACATTATTGCCCGTTACATGGAAGACACTGCCGGCAGCACTGACGGTATTGAATTCAAACTGCACGACTTTGGCGCCCGCGGTGCGAGTTCTGAAGAGACAGCCGCTTTGGGTGGCGCTGCACACTTAGTTAACTTTTCGGGTACCGATACACTTTCCGGCATTATCGCAGCACGTCGTGCGTACGGAGTGGACATGGCGGGTTTTTCGATACCAGCGGCGGAACACAGCACTATCA
This sequence comes from Thalassolituus sp., assembly GCF_984348125.1. Classification (NCBI taxonomy): domain Bacteria; kingdom Pseudomonadati; phylum Pseudomonadota; class Gammaproteobacteria; order Oceanospirillales; family Oceanospirillaceae; genus Thalassolituus; species Thalassolituus sp. The sequence goes on along the minus strand of NZ_CFHJLR010000006.1, from coordinate 18,517 downwards.
CGAGCTGGGGCAAAGACGGCGAATCCGACGCTTACGCCAACATGATCGCGCAGTTCGGCGGCGAAGGGCGCTTAGTTGCCGTCGTTAGTGATTCCTATGATATCTGGAATGCCATCGACAATATCTGGGGCGGCGAGTTGAAAGAACAGGTTGAGACTATGGGCGGTACCCTGGTCGTGCGCCCTGATTCTGGCGAGCCGGTGGAGATTGTCCCTGAAGCCATTGAGCGTTTAATGGCGAAGTTCGGTTATCGGGTTAACGCGATGGGATTCCGGGTATTGCCAGATTGCGTTCGCTTGATTCAGGGTGATGGTGTCAATGCAGCATCTATCGCGGCGATTCTGGATGCGCTCAAAGCCCGGAAAATCAGCGCTGAAAATATCGCTTTTGGTATGGGAGGCGAGTTGCTTCAGAAAGTGAATCGTGACACCCAGAAGTTTGCCATGAAGGCATCAGCGATCAGCATCAATGGCCAATGGCGAGATGTATATAAAGATCCGATTACTGATCCGGGCAAGCGCTCGAAACGTGGTCGCCTTGCATTGGTTCGTGACGATGAAGGTTATCAAACGGTTCGTGAATCTGAACTTGGCAATCGACAGAACGAATTGATCACAGTGTATCGCAATGGCGACATGCTCAATCAGATCACGTTTGATGAAATCCGAGCGCGTGCAGCGCAACAATAAACAGTAAAGGAGTACTGACCATGTTGAATATCCGATATTACAAAGCAGAACCAACGACGTATGTTTTTCGCTATCGAAAAGGCGCAATAAAACAAGAAGGGCGGGGGTTATCCTTCGTATATTTTGAACCCGGTACAACGCTGGTTGCCGTCCCAATGGCAACGCAGGAAACCCCGTTTATTATGAAAGAAACCACCGCAGACTATCAGGAAGTATCGGTACAGGGGCAATTGGTTTTCCGTATCAGTGATCCGGAAAAGATATCGGGGATGATGAACTATTCGTTGAATAAAAGCGCGAATGGCTATGTCAGCGAAGACCCGGAGAAGCTCAGTAATCGTGTGCTGAATATTGCTCAGGTTATTGCACGGTCTGAAATACAGACTCTGAAATTGCAGGATGCACTTGGGGCCTCACGCCAGTTGGTTGATCTGATTCGTACCGAGATGGCAGCCTCCAATACCCTTGAAACACTCGGCATTGAGCTGGTGGACTTATCGATCCAGGCGATTCGCCCAGCGCCGGAGACGGCCAGAGCGCTAGAAACTGCGGCAAGGGAAGAGCTGCTGCGTGAAGCGGATGAAGCGATCTATGCGCGACGCAAATCCGCAATCGAGCAGGAACGGACGATCAAAGAAAGCGAGTTACGTACCGAGTTAGCGGTGGAAGAAAAGCGTCGCGAGATCAGTGAAAGTAAGATTGAAGCAGAGCGCGCATTGCAGGAAAAAAGACGCCAGATTCAGCAAGAACAGATGAGTGCGGATGTGGCCCTTGAAGTGAAACGAAAAGAACTGGTCGATATGGCGACTGAAAACGAGAAGAAACAGGGAGTGGCTAAAGCCTACGGTATCGAGCAGATGATGCTGGCATTGTCGAAGCTCGACCCTGCGCTTGTTGAAGCGATCTCGAATTCCGGCATGGAGCCAGACCGTATTATCGCTCAGGCATTCAAAGGACTCGCGGGTAACGCCAGCAAAATTGGTCAGCTGAATATCACGCCAGATTTACTGGAAGGTCTGATGCAACGGAGCCGGTCGTAAGGCCGGCCATTGACCGCTGGTAAAGGAGGAAGCCATGAACCGTATCAGTGAGCGTAAGATCATTCTTATCTATCGCGATACGCGATTAGATGAGTTGATCAGACGTTATAACACGCGGGAACAGGTGCGCTTTTATCTCGAAAGTCGTAGTCAATCATTTGCTGACTACGACGAAGAAGATCGCGAAATGAAATCGGTAATACGGGATATATCCAGAGAGCTTGCCTCGCTTGGGCGGGTTCAGCCGTTAGAGCGTAGCTTCTTACCGAATTTTCTTTTCGGCCCAGATGATATTCCTTTGGTTGTTGGTCAGGACGGGCTGGTGGCGAATGTACTGAAATATCTTCAGGGGCAGCCATTAGTTGCTGTAAATCCATTGCCAGAAGTGTTTGATGGAATACTTCTGCCGTTCTCACCCAGCGACGTCAGTGCTGTAGTACGAAGCCTGATTGCTTCTGATGAAATGACGATTAAAAGCGTCAGCCTGGCCCGTGCAGACTTTAACGACGGCCAGTCGATGTTGGCGGTCAACGACTTTTATATCGGCCCTAAACTGCCAGTATCGGTGCGTTATTGTATTGAACTGGACGGCCAGAAAGAAAACCAGTCATCATCAGGAGTGATTGTATCAACCGGCCTGGGAGCGACCGGTTGGATGTCGAGCCTGATCGCTGGCGCTGAAGGTATCAGTGGCAAAGAGATTGCTCCTTTTGCTGGTGATTGGGCTGCACAGGATCTGATGTTTGGTGTACGAGAGCCTTTCCGGTCGAACACAACATCAACAGACATCGTATATGGGCGTATTCAGCCGGGTAAAAAGCTCGTGCTGTCTTCATACGTCCCGGAGGGTGGGGTGGTGTTTTCCGATGGCATAGTGTCCGATGCCATAGACTTTAATGCAGGAACCCACGTAAGTATTCGACTTTCAGAACAGCAGGGTTATTTAGTTTCGCGTTGAGAAATTGAAATAGGTTGGTTCAGGCAGTGGGGAGCAATGGCCCGGAGGATGACCGTCGTCGCAGGCTCCTGGTTTTGAAAAGAGGGTTCTCTCCAGTCGCAGCTCCTTCCGAGTCGAACCTATCAGAGGTTGTTCGTATCGTCCTGATACTCACCCTGCAGGCTACGCGCAAATCTGTTCCATACAGATTTGTCTCGTCCGACTCGGGCATCGGCGTCTTCGATTACGCTAGCGGAAAATTGAAATAGGTCGCTTCGGGCAGAGGGGGGGGTAATGGCCCGGAGGATGACCGTCGTCGCAGGCTCCTGGTTTTGAAAAGAGGGTTCTCTCCAGTCGCAGCTCCTTCCGAGTCGAACCTATCAGAGGTTCTCATCCAACTCGGGCATCGGTGTCTATGAATACGGTGTGGTGAAGTTGAAGTGCGTCGCTTCGAACAAAAGGGAATAATGGCCCGGAGGATGACCGTCGTCGCAGGCTCCTCCGTTCTCTCCAGTCGCAAGCTCCTTCCGAGTCGAACCTATCAGAGGTTCTCGTCCTTCTCAGACTTGCGGTTAAATAAAAAAGGCTCCTGAATCAGCACGCGTTGCATGCGAATTCAGGAGCCTTTTTTATTTAATGGCCCGCCCGAGAGGATTCGAACCTCTGACCTCTGCCTCCGGAGGGCAGCGCTCTATCCAGCTGAGCTACGGGCGGTTTACGGTGAGCTTCTCGCCGTAAGTGGCTGCATTGTATATGGTTTTCTTCTGAGCCTCTACTCCCTGCAAAGGAGAGAGGATGCTACTCAGATCAGAGCCGCCGTTTTGATGTGTGCGTAGATGTGCATCTGAGGTTCAAGCCCTAGCTGACTGGCAGACTGACGCGTTATCCGGGTGATGAGTTCTATTTTCTCAGCACGCAGCTTGACGATCATCAATGCCGGATTAGGGTCGTGACGGATGTCTTCAATCTGGCAGGGCAGGCTGTTGCTGATGCTGTTTTCTTTTAACGGCTCGTGGCTGAGGCTGATGTCACTGGCGCGTATCCACAGGCGCACGGCATCACCGGGGTTCAGGTTGTTTGCAGGAACGGTGATAAGCGCCGAGCTGCCGGTTCTGATCTGAGCGAGGTGCCATTTCGCGTCGATGCAGTGGACGGTTCCTGTGACGACGGTACCGGCTTCGCGGCTGATATCCCCCGGAAATTTCGGGTCGCTGATGACGTCGTACAGTTCCCCCTGGCTGACGACCTCGCCTTTATCAAGTGCAACTATGTAATCGCCCAGGCGTGCGGCTTCGTAGGCGGAGTGGGTCACGTAGATGATGGGCAGCTCAAATTCGTTTTTGAGGCGTTCCAGATAAGGAAGGATTTCGTGTTTGCGAGCGTCATCGAGTGACGCCAGAGGTTCATCCATCAAAAGAATGTCGGGCTGACGTAGAAGCGCTCTGGCGATGGCGGCACGTTGGCGTTCACCCCCCGATAACTGTTCCGGTCTGCGAGGCATCAGGTCAGTTATATCCAACAGCGTAACAAGGTCATCACGCTTTGAGGCATTACCCGGGCGTAAGGTATAGCGTTCAGCAAAGTCGAGGTTTTCAGATACTGTCATATGCGGGAACAGGCTGGCTTCCTGAAAAACATAAGCAAGCGGGCGTTCTGCTGTTTTCCGGTAACGCCCGTTACCCTGCCAGTAATCACCGTTAAACCAGATGTCACCGTCGCAGGGCTGAAGCCCTGCGATGGCTCTCAATAGGGTGGTTTTGCCGGAGCCCGATGGCCCGAATATCACGCTCACACCTTTGGCAGGCAGTGTGATGTCTGTACTCAGCTCAAATGGTTCAAGGCGCACCCGCAGGCGCGTGGTGAGTCCGCTTACAGCCATGCTTTGGCCTCTTTATTACCAGGCTGCCGCGCATAGACCCAGAGCAATACTGCGAACGAGAACAACAGCAGAATCGCAGACAGCGTATGCGCTTGAGGGTAAGCGAGCGCTTCCACATGGTCGTATATCTGTACCGAGGCAACGCGGGTTTCGCCAGCGATATTGCCCCCGATCATGAGTACCACTCCGAACTCGCCAACCGTATGGGCAAAGCCGAGCACGCCAGCAGTTATAAAGCCGGGTCGTGCCAGTGGCAGGGTGATATAGCGGAAGGTATCCCAGCGCCCGGCGCCGAGCGTTGCTGCGGCTTCCGCATGACGTGGCCCGATGGCATTGAACGCATTAACGAGTGGTTGAACAACAAAAGGCAGGGAGTAAATCATGGAGGCGATCACCAGCCCGCTGAAACTGAATGCGAGAGATCCGAGCCCGATGGCGTGACTGAATTGTCCAAGCAGGGAGTTTGGGCTGAAAGCGATCAAGAGATAGAAGCCCAGCACAGTCGGCGGCAGTACTAATGGGAGTGCAATAACAGCCTGAACGATGCCTTTAACCTTTGAGCGGTTTCTGGTCTGCGATGTGTCGTCGTCGCTCAACCAAAGTGCCAGAGGCGTGCTGATGATCAGGAGCAGAACGGTGACCACGCTGGCTAGTTTTAAGGTAAGCCAGAGTGCTTCTATATCAGCCGGTGCCAGTAAGGAATCAGTCATACAGGGGATCATACCCGTGTTCGGCTATCCGTGCCTGCACCGCGGTACTGAGAAGGTAGGTTACGAATGCCTGTGCTGCCGGTTTGTTTAGTCCTTGAGCCGTGAGTATGCCTGCTTGTTCCAGAGGCTGGTGATGCTCATCCGGGATAAGCCAGTACTGATCCGAGGATGTCTTTGCTGTTATGACCTGTGACTGCGCGACAAAGCCCGCTGCTGCGTTGCCACTTTCGATAAAGCGATAGGCCTGGCCTATGTTCTCGCCTGTGACGACTTTTGCGGCGGTAAACCCGAAGGCATCCATCGTCTGTTGCGCCGCGAGACCGTAAGGCGCAAGCCGTGGGTTAGCGATGGCTATGGTCTGGTTATTCGCTGTTATCCCGGAGAGTGGGTACTCACATTTTACAGGGCACCAGAAAACGAGCCTGCCAATAGCGTAGGTAAACAGCGCAGGTTCAGTCTCTGGTAGTTGCTTTGAAAGCTGCTTTGAGAGCTTCTGTGCGAGTCGCTGCGGCTTATTGGTATCGGCCGAAAGAAAGACATCAAATGGAGCACCATGGAGTATCTGAGCGTACAGCTTGCCGGAAGAGGCGCTGCTGACTTCAACGCTGTGTCCAGTTGCTTTTTCAAACGCAGGAAGCAGTGTTTGTAAGGTGTACGCGAAGTTCGATGCCACGGCGATACGCAAGGAGTCTGCATGGCCCAGAACAGGCAGGAGCAGGCAAAGAAACGTCAGTGCAAAGCGGATCACAGAAGCCAGGCCTCGAATCATAGAGTCAGTCAGGCATAATAGCGGCTTCTGTATCCAATGTTACAGCCCGTTTTATAACCTATAGCGAGAGAGATTATGCACTGGAATATTTACCTGTCCGGCGAGATTCATACTGATTGGCGCGAGCAGATCATTAAGGGCTGTGAGGCTCTGGAACTGCCTGTGAGTTTTTCGTCGGCCAATACGGATCACGATTCCAGCGATGCTGCCGGTGATGTACTTGGCCCTCAGTGCGAAGGCTTCTGGCGTGACCATAAGTCAGCAAAAATTAATGCTATCCGCATTAAGACCTTGATCGAAAACTGCGATATGGCGGTCATCCGTTTCGGTGATAAGTACAAACAGTGGAATGCCGCGTTTGACGCTGGCTTCTGCGCGGCACTGGGTAAGCCCTATGTGACGCTGCACAGCGAAGACATTATTCACCCTTTAAAGGAAGTGGATGGATCAGCCATGGGCTGGGCCACGACGCCTGAGCAGGTGGTGGAAGTGATTCGTTATACCATCCAAGGTTGATCATTAAGCAGGGTTGATCAATAAGCACTGCTTACTTTTTCCTCCTGACACTGCCGTTCCGCATTGTGAACACATGTCCGGTTTTGCTACTTGCTGGCTAAATTTCTGGCCTGAAGGCGCACTCCGAAGCGCCTTCAAACCGGACATTCCTGCGCTTTCTTCTGATTCTTCGTACAGCTTCTTCTGCACCTGATAAGGTTACAGAAACGTTAACCTAAATTGATTTATGCCCGGTAAATATATTCCTTCATTAGATGTTGCCTTTGGGCTTTCCTCGTACGGCGTTATTGCTGCGGCCGTGTGTGATGGAGAGCTCTTCGCTGTGCTTCCCGGAGAGTGTCGTACCGAACTCCTGGATGAGCTGCTGCATCTGTTTCCCAATATAACTCTGACATCTGAAAAACGCGCCGCGCATGTACTCAGTGATGTACTTCAGTCGGTGGAGTCTCCACGCAGAACTCTGAAAACACCACTGCATATGCTGGGAACGGAATTTCAGTGTCGGGTGTGGCGATATCTGCAAACGATTCCTGTCGGCGAGACCCGGACATATGCCGAGGTGGCTGAGGGTATCGGTCAGCCGGGTGCGGTTCGGGCTGTGGCGAACGCCTGTGGCACCAACAAGCTGGGAATATTGATTCCGTGCCATCGGGTCGTTCGCTCAGACGGTTCTCTAGGGGGGTATCGCTGGGGAACAGAACTGAAGGAACGCTTGCTAGCGCGTGAGCAGGAACTCACTTCTGGTGATTCTTTGCACGATGTGGATAAGTCAAGCCCAAGATTTCAGAATATTTTGTGTTGACGTGTTGTAATTCTCTCGTTCTCTCCGAAAACTGAGATAAGATTATGAAATATATAGGTTTTTCGTAAAAATCTGTTTAAGAATTGATCTCTTTTGGCCTGTGGGTATTCCACAGTATCTGTGGATAACTTTGTGGGAAGTTTGCGGGAAAGATGCTCTGACCCGCATGGTCACAGGGGCGCTTTCAATCTGGCTGCATTCTGAGCAGCCAGGTTAATAGCCTTTGTTCACGGCTTGCGAGCAGACACATAGTATAAGGACCAACGCATACCTTTGAGGCCGTTTTCCAGAGTGTCGAATCCGAGCAATTCCCGAATTGCAGCTTCGGTTTCTTCGGTACTGGCCAGGTCAATGCCGAACAAGCGTTTGCAGTAGGCAGCGGCCTCGTGTTCCGAGCTAAATACCCAGTGGTACTCTTCATTGACGGCGGTGACGTCGGTGAAACCTATCTCCCGCAGGGTGCCCAGCGTGCCCTCGTTCAGATACCAGCCGTGATGTCCCATACTATTGTGGTTGCCCATCCAGCCATCCAGAAACGCTGCCGTCGCAGACTCTAAGTGCGCATCCGCGATTCTGGCCCAGCCTCCGGGTTTCAGTACCCTGAACAGCTCTCTGAATAGTGGGGTTTTATCTTCAATGTGATGCAAGCCGGCGAGGCTGCAGGCGAGGTCGGTAGAGTTATCCTGCTCGGGCAGGTTTTCAAGCTCACAAAGGGTAAGTGGGTGCTTGCTGCCGGAATGTGCTTCTTCTTCAAACAGGCGAGCAAACAGCTCGCTGGTTTCGAGGTGGTGCAGGCTGACATCATCTGGCAGGTATCGAGCGAGATATCCGCCACCGGAGGGAACATCGATTATGTGCATCCCTGTTTTCAGCGACATACCTTTAAATAAGGTGGTGAACTCAGCGTCTCTCGCTTCAGGCCAGTGGCGCATGGCTTCGTGATACGCGTCGGCGCGAGCATTAAAAATGGAGGCGTAATCTTCCGGTGAAAACATAATTACAGTACCGATTTGAACTCTTCGTATTTACCACCGGCTGAGCGTGGGAGGTCGTCTACTTTTTCAACCGTGATATTAAATGAGTGCTGCATAGCATCCTGAATGATTTTGATAGCTTGCTGCTTATTTTCTGGCGAAATTTCCGTTTCAGTCATCACCCGGAAAGTAATGTCATTGACCGCAGTTTGTTCGAGCTGAAATCGCGCTAATGGGAAAATCTCCATCAATGCCATCGGGTTGTATGAAGGCCAGGTTTTGCGGCCGTCGGGATAGGTCAACAGATTTCGGGTTCGACCAGCGATATGCTTAATAACAGGCAAAGTAATACCGCAGTCGCAGCCTTCCCCCGGAACGGCGTAGTCACCGATTTCATAGCGGATAAGCGGCATGATGTAGTTTTGCAGGCTGGTCACTACCACACGGCCCATTTCGCCGGGTGAGCATGGCTGGTTATTCTCATCCAGAATCTCGACCATGCAGTTCTCCTGCTGGATGTGGTAGTGATTGTGCTTCGGGCACTGAAGTGCGATGTAACCGATCTCTTGAGAGCTGTACATATCATGAATGCGGCAACCGAACGCTTTTTCAACAATTCTTCGGGTGTCATCTGACAGGTTTTCGCCAAGAGTGGAGATACTCTTGAGGCGATTGAGCTTCTTCTCGCGCAGTTGGATCTGGGCGAGCTCAAGTAATGCGCTAGGGTAGGTCAGCAGGTAGTCCGGCTGCTGCTCTGTTAACCAGCGATATTGTGTTGCTGTTGATTCAGAACTGTTGAGCATGACAGACGGGCCCTGATAACCCAGTGCTGCTGCTGAAGGCCCCCATGTTTTCGAGGCGACGCCCGGATACATGGACTGGCCGGTGGGTAAGAATTTAATGATCGCTATTTTCTTCGAGAAATCGCGCCTCGCCCATAAATGATCCCTGACCGTCATCGCACGCCAATACACCTGAGCATATTCGGAACTGCATGTATGCACGGGCCTGCCTGTCGAGCCAGAGCTACGGAATTCGATGATTTTTCCATGATTCTTCGGTGGCGCAGTACTACGGAGCAGGCTCTCATTGGCCTGAAGTGCTGATCGGGTGAGGACTGGGAAAGCTCCCCAGTCTATCTGATTGCCCATTGCTTTAATCGCAGGGTGCTCCCGGTAGTACGGGACTGTGCTTAAGGCGTGTTTCAGTAGGGCCTGAAGTGACTGGTCCCGTAATTGGTTGGCCGCTGCCACATTAATCGACTGTGTTTGTTGCAACCGGTATTGCATGGCCAGTGCGAGGGTCGTGTTGCCCTCCGGAATAGGAATCATGAGTTACTCCGTGAATACAAAAAAGGGAGGCTAAGCCTCCCCTGTTTTGTGGTATCAGTCATTGAGCTGGTATTGATTATTTAATCAAAAATTAGATCAGGGCAGGAACCCGCTAGGCAATCAAACTCTTCAATTTCAATGTTGTAGCCCACTATTTGACCCTCTGATCCGACTTCGGCACCATCTCCCCCACTTAATAGGTAAGTGGTTGGGATTGTGTAAAGCGTACCGGAGGTGTCTAGCAACGACTTGAGTATAATATCGCCGCCATCTCCACCAATAGAATCGAGCTCTGATACATCTGCATTACCACCAGTAGAAGTGAAAGAACTGGTTAGAGATATTGTGCCTTCGTCAGTCTGGACGTTGAGGGTTCCGCCAAATCCACCTTGTGATATGCCATTTCCGCCACTCAGGTCGAGGCTCGAGGAAATATTAATGTCGCCGAGCTCGGATGCCACCGTTACGTTGCCACCGTCACTACCATCCAGTGTTGTCGGTGTAGAAATAGCAGGGAGGGTACTGCCTTCAGAAGGCTCGACGATGGTGCTTTCTAACTCGGCTCCTCTTGTCTGAATGCTGCCACTGATTGAGATGCTGTTTGTCGCTACGATGTTTAAATCTGTTTGATTACCGTAGGAAACACTCGTCATTGGGCCTGAAACCAAGCCTCGATTGGCGTTGATGTCTGAGTTGATGGTGATATTTGCGCCGTTCTCGTCACCAGACGTCGCTGAGACTGAAAGGCTACCTCCCTCGGCAACATCGATACTGCCGGTGATTGGGGTCGAACTGTCTCCGCTAGAGAGATTCAGATCAGTGTCGATCACAACGTCCGGGCCGCTTACTGAAGTAGTCTCAAGCTCGAGCTCTTCAGTGAGCGCAATCAGTGGTCCCATGTCCTCAAGCGGGGTGGCCTGGAAGAGAACTTCACCTCCTGACCCTCCCATACCGGCAGAGCCGCCTGCTCCCTCTGCACCATCACCTCCTTCCGCGTTTACGGCAGTGATGCCAGAAAGGTGAAGCTCATTATTTGAAGCTTCTGAGGCGAATTGAATGAAAAATCCCTCGCCTCCGTCACCGCCTTGGTATCCAGTGTCACCAGCGTTACCACCGTCTAGCGAAATTTGTCCGGTAACATTGAAGAGTACTGGTGGTGCGACAGTAACAATAGGTTCAATATCAGCAGATGCAATGATCCCGCCTGCATAGCCGTTACTCGAGAAAAACCCGATAGTACCAGCGTCGCCTCCATTGCCATATTCAACGCCCACACCACCATTGGCGTTTACGCTACCCGAATTCAATATAAATGGAGATGCCGTCTCATCGTAGGCGTCGATCAGCTCCAGGGCGAGATTGCTCAGTTCTTCATTATTTAACTTAAAGGCGTTAATGCTCTGTGCGTCCAGAGTCAGTCTAGCGTATCCACCATCGCCACCATCTACGAAGCTCTCTGGGATGCCGTCATCGCCTGATACATCAATGAAACCTCTATTTACAAGGGCGAAGTGACCGGCAAGCACCACTGCACCACTGCCTGTAAAGTCATCATCATCTTCATCATCGTTGTAGTAACCGGCGGCATTCGACGAGTCAATGGTGCCATTATTCAGGACAGCAAAGCCTGAGACCCCGACGCCATGCCCTCTGGCAGCTTGCCTTACTCGATTCCCCGCCTCGCCCTCGGCAAGCAAAGTGCCATTGTTCACAACAACAACGCCATTGAGCTGCAATGCAGGATCAGAATCGGAGCCTGCATAGCCACCACGTTCGCCCGAGACATCTATTGAGCCATTGTTGATTATGATGTCGGCAGTGATATCGAGTGTAGTGGTTCGTAGATTGATTGCACCGCTGCCGGAATAAACACGGGCTTCGAGGGAAAGTGGGTAGGGTATGTCTGCAAGCGATTGTACGGCAGTAATGATGCCGTTATTTACAATATCTCCCTCAACGACAATGTGGAGCGTCGAGCGAGTTGCTGTTGTGGAAATAGCTAAGGTTGCACCAGCTTCCACTTTAATACCGGTGATTCGCGTTGCCTCATTACCGAGAACCGGCTCTGGCACTACGTCCTCGGTCGTTGCACCATCATACACGTAGAGGTTGTCGTTGTAGCCGTAAATCGTGCCAGCGGATAGGTCGGTGGTGTTTACCTCAATTGTCATGTCTTCTGACACGATAAGAGGGTTATCACCTAAGCTCTCTGATAATTCGGGAATGATGATGCCTGAATCCACTGTTGGGTCAATCGTAGCTTCGCCAGATACTCTGATTGCACCAGCGGCACCTGAGCGAACAACATAGAGGCCGCCTCCATCGCCACCTTCGGCACCATCTCCACCATTTATGTTCATGCTATAAGTAGGGAGTGGCGTTGGCTCTTCTGGTACGTCTGGTGCCGCTGGGGTGTCGGGAACAGCAGGCGTGTTCGGTAAATCTACGACCGGATCATCAGAAGAACTGTTACTCCCTCCCCCACAGGCGGCTAATGAGATGGTTACCGCTAGTAGGCTGGCTTTGAAAGGCAACTGATGAGAGGCCATAGTTACAACTCCATTTTGATATAAAAAACTACCCGATGACGGCATGTGCGCATACAGGACGAGTTGAAAATGTATTTAAAAGGATTACATAAGTAAACATTTCTGTCCTGGTGCGACACCGAATTTCGCAGGCGAGGGACAAAAGTCACGTTGAAGGGCAGAAAAGCGAGTACTTTCTGAGCGTCACGCCCACCATACTGGGCGCGAGCACAGGTTTACCCTTTGGCGGGTTATAAAACGTCTTTCAAAGGGGCATGCTGCTCAGCTTCCAGGCGTGGCCCGAATTGACTGACAACCTGAGCAGAGGCCGCACTGGCGAGTCGGCCAGCAGCTGCGAAATCGTGACCATGGGTGATGGCGTACAGGAAGGCACCTGCAAACATGTCACCGGCGCCGTTGCTGTCGACTGCAGTCACTGAGTTGGGAGCAATCTCGTGTAGAGTAGTCCCATCCCATGCCAGTGCGCCTTTCGGCCCCAGTGTGATAGCGAACGTATTTGCTACTTTTTTAATGGCTTCGATCGCTGTTTCCAGATCGTCGGTGTCTGCGAACAGTTTTGCTTCCTGCTCGTTGCAGAACAACAGATCGACACCGTCGCCAACCATTTCCTGAACACCCTCTTTGAAGAACTGAACCATCGCGGGGTCAGAGAAGGTCATTGCGACTTTCACGCCGTGCTTACGGGCCAGTTCGCGCACCTGAATGGCAGCGGCACGACTTGGTTCGGAGGTTACCAGGTAACCTTCAATATAAGCGTATTCAGACTTGGCCAGAGCCTCTTCATCTATATGGTTTGAATGCAGTTCACTGGTAATGCCCAGGTAGGTGTTCATGGTGCGTTCTGCATCAGGCGTTACCATCACCAGGCATTTACCTGTGACACCTTCGTCACGGTCGTCACCGAGGTTAGTATCGACCCCGGCTGCTTTCATATCGGCAATGTAAAAGTCGCCGGCTTCGTCGTTGGCGACGTTGCAGGTGTAGAAGGTTTTCGCACCGAAGTAGCTCGCGCCAATAATGGTGTTGGCTGCGCTACCACCACAGGCACGCTTTTTGAGCCCATAGCGGGTGGTCAGAGTGTTCAGCATAGACGCCAGCTGATCGGCTTCGATCAGGGTCATCATGCCTTTTTCTATGCCTGCATCTTTAAAGAAGGCGTCGTCAACTTCGAATTCTTTATCAACCAGGGCGTTGCCGATACCGTATATGTGGTAGCTCATAGTGGTTCCATTGTTCGTTTAGTTGCGTTGAGTGTAACCGAAAGCGGGCGTCGTATCAGGTGAGGGATCGCAGAGAGTCGGCGGAAGGGCTATGATGCAGCGATGAATAAACTCACTCGCTTCGTCCGGCACCAGAATCGGGTTCGTCATGCTATTTACATGACTGATCGGCATATCATGCGTGGTGTACGGAAAATCGCCTTGATTCTCCTCGGTTTTATCGCGCTACACATGCTCGCCATGGTGGTGTTTGAAGGACTGTCTGCGTGGCAGGCGTTCTGGTTAACGTTGACGACGCTGACCACCGTGGGATATGGCGACCTTTCGGCACAGACGGTGCCCGGCCAGTTATCGACCATATTACTTATATTTGGTGTCGGTATTACGCTGATGACGTTACTTATCAGTGATTACGTGGACTATCGAATCGCGCGCCGTGAGCGCATCAGAAGCGGACATTGGAACTGGAATATGGCTGAGCACATTCTCATTATTAATACGCCGAAATATAACCGTGAGGAATATTTCGTTCGACTTGTCACTCAGGTCCGCGAAAGTCGCGACTATGCAGAAACGCCAATTATGTTGCTGAGCGAAGACTTCCGCGACGGTTTACCTGACAGTCTTCGTGAGCTTGGTGTGGTGCATGTCACGGGCCTTGCGAGTCGTCCGGAAGATCTGCAGCGGGCAAATGCAGAGCGCGCCAGGCATATCGTGGTGCTGGCCCGGGATGAGTACTCTTCGGACAGTGACAGTTACACCTTTGATGTTGCCCATCGGTTGTGGGAAATGTCACTGGCCAGTAAAGCGATTGTTGAGGTGGTGGACGATAACAACCGCGCACGTATCCACGACTTAGATATCCGTTCGCTTTTACGACCAATTCGCTCGTACCCAGAGCTGGTGGTACGCTCGATGACGGCGCCAGGCTCCGAAGTCGTGATCGAAGATATGTTCACACACGCAAATGATCATACGGTGCGTTACCCGGTATGGCTGGAGGGTGAGCGTTGGGCGGATGTGGTTAATTCGATTGTGCAGGCGAATGTCGGTACGCCACTGGCGTACATTACGCGTGATGGCGAAGTTATCACACACCCCGATGGTGACCATCATGTGCATGCGCAATCATTGTTGATTCTGGTTCATACGGAACACGTGCCTGAAATCAAGGAAGTTCATCGGGCCATTGAAAATCACTTTAACTTTCGACTGAAAGATATCGAGCGCTGACCTTTATTCGAACAAGTGGATGGCTTGTAAGTCTGCATCAGAATTCTGCCCGGGCATCAGCCAGAGTGCGGTATCACTAAGGGGAGTTTCTGTTGGCAGATCGGGGTTATGCAGATAGAAAATCGTCGACTCGCGGAACCGTGATAAAGGAAATGCGTGGCGGGTTGCCGGGTGTGTTTTCATAAACTCAAGTAATTGTCCGGAAGTTGCGAAATCATAAAGACTGGATTCCAGTGACTTCGCCAGCGCTTCTCTCTCGTACGACATGAAGTAATACATCGGGAATGTATACGAAAGCAGCAGGCGCTCGTAAACGATAAGGTCACTGCGGTCGGGAGCCTCAAGTTCTCCGTATACTTCAATGATTGACCTTGGAAAATAATCACAGCGCCCCCCTTTGAGCATGCGATACATGCTTTCAAATTTAGCAACACGCTCGACGGTGTAATGATTGCGCTCAAGGATGTCCGAATCCGGCCATTGGTCTCCCTGACACGCCACCAGTGTCTGCAATTGTTTTTCTTCGGTGATCTTATCAAAGAGATCGATGTCAGACCGGCGGATTACAGGCACTCTTACTCCAAGCAGTCCGAGAAACAGAGGAACCCTTACTGGTCGATATAGGTTTTCCCGTCGATAACTGGTGCCGCTCCAGGTCACTGTGAGATCCCCGCTGTTCAGTAATAGCATACTGCGTTCCTGCGTGACCGGGCGCTCAATAGTCGAAAGCTGATCGCTGGAGGTGAGCTGGGCGCTTAATAAGTCACGGTAATAACTATGAGAAGCATCCTCCAGGGCTCGAGGTGGCTGAATATAGAGGGTCTCTGCATAGGACCAATACGACTGTATGCTTGCGTAAATAACGATGAGCAGTGATGAAATACGGTGCCAGCCGGCCATGGGAACCTCGGTTGTGCTCTCTTATAGTTCAGCCCAGTTGGATAAATATCACTTAGTGACGGGTGGGATGTCATCTGGATTTACACTCTGACAGCGAATAGCCCTCTGATATAGTGATGCGGTTAACAAAGGTACTCCTCTATGCTCAAGAAATTACTTCGCCATCTCTCTGATGGACACTTCCATTCAGGCGAGGCCCTCGGTGAGGCTATGGGCGTCAGCAGGGCGGCCGTCTGGAAGCAGCTGAAAAAGCTAGAAGAGCTGGAGGTGCCTTTCTCATCTGTTAAGGGTAAGGGGTATCGTTTGCACGATCCGATAGAGCTGCTGGATGAAGACGCGATACGCAGCGTAGTTAGCCAGCGATTGGATTGCCTGGAGTTGCTGCTCGAGGTGAACTCCACTAATACCTACCTGTTTGAGCGCGCATCGGATCATATGGGTAAGCGATACGCAGTTCTCGCTGAAAAGCAGAGTAATGGCCGTGGTCGCCGTGGAAGGCAATGGATCAGCCCGTTCGGTCGTAACATATATCTGTCGTTGCTGGTGTCTTTTTCCGGAGGGATGTCGGCGCTGGAAGGCCTTAGCCTGACGGTTGGGATTGCTGTAGAAAAGGCGCTTTCACGGCTGGGGATTGATGGTGTTGGTCTCAAATGGCCCAACGATGTGTATGCCGATGGACGCAAACTTGCCGGGATACTTCTGGAGGTCACAGGCGAGTACAACAGTCACTGTCAGGTGGTAATTGGTATTGGCCTTAACTTATCGATGTCGGAAGCCGAAGCACGGGACATAGACCAGCCCTGGGTCGATCTGAAAAGCCTGAAACCCGACTTGTCGAGAAATCAGGTCGCGGGAGTATTACTGGACGAATTGCTGTCCAGTATTGATACGTTTCAACGAGAAGGATTTGCACCCTTGCAGGAATACTGGTCCCAGAAAGATATTTACCATGATAAAGACGTTGTTATCAGTTCACCAACACAGCAGATCAGTGGCACCGTAAAAGGCGTAAACCGCAAAGGCGAATTGATGCTGAGAACTGAACGGGGTATGGAAATTATCAGCGCAGGAGAACTCAGTGTCCGTCCTGCTGATTGATATCGGGAATACCCGAATTAAGTGGCAGACCCGCCAACAGGGAGAAATTCTTGCGGAAGGACATGTCGATAAAGATAAGGCACCACATTACGCCTGGCCAGATGGCATCGGAGAAGTAGCCGTCTCCAGTGTCAGCACCAATGAAGAACTGCACGAACTCTTCGGTGCCCGCTACGGCGACCGTTTGCGCTGGATTGCACATCCGGTCGAAGGGCATGCCGGATTTCATCATTGCTATGCTGATCCAAAGCGTCTCGGTGTTGACCGCTGGCTGGCGATGCTGGGAGCCAGAGCCATATTCAATGATGATCTGCTGGTGGTCGATGCAGGGACAGCACTTACGCTCGACTTACTCGACGAAAATAATCAGCATGTGGGCGGTTATATCGTCCCCGGAATACAAATGGCCCAGCGTGCTTTATTTGGCGGAACTGACCGGGTCCGGCCATTCAGTGACGAACAGCACGATACGAATCTGGCCCCTGGTAAAAGTACAGTTGCCTGCGTTAAAGCTGGTGTCCTGCACCAGCAGGCTGCTCTGGTGAAGTCAGTCGCTGAGAATTATAAAGACTTCAGGCTGGTGGTTACGGGGGGAGATGGCGCTCAGCTGGCTGATTGGCTGGATAGTGGATATTATCCAAACCTTATATTTGATGGCATGGAATTGTTATGCGCTGGATAGTTTACAGCCTGATCGTAATTAATTTGGGAATCGCCGGGTATTTTATTGTGCGTCCTGCAGAAGATAGCATTGCCCGCCCTCAGGACGGCAATCACGGAGAAGGTAAAACACTTGTCTTACTTTCTGAAAAACAATCCGGCAATCTGCCAGTGAGTCAGCAACCTGTCCGCCCGGACCCCGGCAAAAAGCTGTGCTATGCACTCGGCCCATATCTTGATGATCTCAGTGCTCGTGTTGCTCAGGCACGCTCACTTGAGCTGGGTCTTACAGGCTTAATCAGTCAGCATAAAGTGCCGAACCTCAAAGACGCCGAGTTCTGGGTGCATGTTCGGCCGCTGCCGAGTCGCGGTGAGGCCATGACGCTACTACGTAAGCTTCAGGCGCGGTCGGTCGATAGCTACATCATTACCCAGGGAGACCTGGCTGACGGGATCTCGCTCGGGTTGTTCCGGCAGAAAAGCTCGGCCGATGCTCTGCAAAAGAAAGTGACAGGCTTGGGTTTTGAGGACGTCGCGATCAGAGAAGTCGGAAGTACCACGACAGAGTTCTGGGTTGAGATCCGGGAAATTTCTAAACTGGATGAAACGATGCGCCGTCGTGTTAAAGCGGAAGACCAAGATGTTCAATGGCAAATGGTGAGCTGTCGTCATCAGCCCGCTGACGGATAATCCATAAGTTAATAATAAATAAGCAAAAAAGTTGTTGACAGACCCCGGCCACGTACTGATAATACGCGCCACTTTGGTGGGGTTCCCGAGCGGCCAAAGGGATCAGACTGTAAATCTGACGCGAAAGCTTCGCTGGTTCGAATCCAGCCCCCACCACCATTTTCAGACAGTGAATCACTGTCGAAACAGCCTGGAACGCTGAACTGCCTGGGCTGATTGCGACGCGGGTATAGTTCAATGGTAGAACCTCAGCCTTCCAAGCTGATGATGCGGGTTCGATTCCCGCTACCCGCTCCAATAATTCGCTGATATAGCTCAGTCGGTAGAGCGCATCCTTGGTAAGGATGAGGTCGGCAGTTCGAATCTGCCTATCAGCACCATAATCAAAAAGGTAGACCCTAGGTCTGCCTTTTTGTGTATACGACGAAAAAAACCTGTACCCACAGAAACGAGAGAGACAAGGTTATGGCTAAGGAAACGTTTGAACGTTCCAAACCCCACGTAAACGTGGGTACTATCG
>NZ_CFHJLR010000005.1:0-219102 GCF_984348125.1 Thalassolituus sp. | reverse complement strand
ACGAGCGAATAGCAGCATGAAAACGAACGTGTCCGTTTTATCGGGGCAAGATCACTGGTTTTCCGCTGCGCTCCAACCCAGCCGCAAATGCGGGCGTTAGGCAAGAGGAAAATATGAGCGACTGGGACTTTCTGCACGATATGCATAATGAGGGCTTTAGCCCAGAGCAGATTGCGGATGCTGCTGCCTGTGGCTATAACCCTTGGGAGCATGGCGATTGGGATAGCATTGAGAAGTTTATTGACGATGAAGAGGGCTGGGATTCTGATAGTGAGCCAAAGAACCCAACGACTCTAGAGCTATGGGAGTTGCTAGATGAATTGGTTGAAACCGCCCGAAATTATTTCGAAGTCACAGGTCGGCATCTGCCAATTTATGGAGAGCTTGGCGAGCTATACGGTGAAGCTAAATACGGAATCAAAAGGCATAAGCCTTATACACGAGGCTCCGATGGCAAATTGGGAAACGATTTTGTCGAAATAAAAACAATTAGTCCATTTAAGTCCGACAATGCCGTGCTAGTGAAGCGGGCCGGTAATTTCAGCAAACTTCTTATCGTGAAAATAAACAAAGACTTCGAGTTTAAAGCAAAAATGCTCGATCGAAAGAGCTTTAGAAAGGGCTCTGGCAAACACATTAAGGCCAAGTGGGGTGAATGAAATTGCCTAACAAGCACATGTTGGCGGACTGGTGATCTTGCCCCGATAAAACGGACACCGAAGTTGAACTAGATAGCATCCGCTTCGGAAACCTCACCAAACCACCCACGCATACCCACTGATCACGACAATACAACTCAGGTTGATCCGGAATCCTGCACGCATCATATCTTTCTGTGCGACATGGCCGCTGCCATAAACAATGGCATTTGGCGGCGTCGCGACCGGCAGCATAAAGGCGCAGGACGCCGATACGGCGATCAACGCACTCAGTATTACTGCCGGAATCCCTAAGCTTTCTGCGATGGCGGCAAACACGGGCACAAGTAAAGCCGCACTGGCGGTGTTACTGGCGAACTCGGTTAAGAACACCACAAAAGTCACGATGGCCATAATCACCAGAATTAACGGCGCGCCCTGCAAGAAGCCACCAATATGATCAGCCAGAAAAACGCTGGTGCCTGTGGCTTTGAGTACGGCGCTCAGGCAGATACCACCGCCAAACAACATCAGCACACCCCAGTCGGTAGTTTTCTCGATCTGCTTCCAGGTGACGACGCGGCTGAGTCCCAGCGCCACGATGGCACTGATAGCGATCACTGTATCGAATTTAGGTAAGCCGCCCAGTAGTTTGTTAATCGGTGAGCTGAATATCCAGAAGAGTACGGTTAATCCAAATATGCCCAGTGTCAGTAGTCGCGGCTGTGTCCATTCCAGTGGTTCATGCCCGGTGGAAAAGTGGTGATTCAGATTCGGGCGTATAACCATAAAAAGAACCGCGAGCATGACGGGTAGCAGAATCAGCGACAGCGGCCCGGCTAAGCTCAGCCAGTTCGCGAAGGTCATGTTGTTTTGTGCCGCGGCGATAGCATTAGGTGGGCTGCCTACTAAGGTGGCAATGCCTCCGATGTTTGCGCAGTAGGCGACACCAAGCAGTACGAAGATATAAGTAGGGCGCTGCTCTTCTTCATTAAGTTGATGTAAGACACCGAGTATCAGGGGGAGCATCATGGCGGTCGTTGCTGTGTTACTGATCCACATCGACAGTCCGGCCGACACGGCAAACAGCATAAACACGGCAACGTTAAACCGACCTCGTGCCAGGGTCAGTACTTTATTAGCAATGGCGGTATCTATCTTCTGAGCATGCAGGGCTGAGGCGAGAGCAAAGCCACCGAGGAAGATAAAAATAATCGGGTTGGCGAAGCTGGCGAGTGCCTTGGTGGTGTCGAGCACACCGAAAGCAACAGCGAGTATGGGGACTAAAAGGGCTGTAATGCTGACGTCGAGTGCTTCAGTTAACCAGAGCACAGCGATAAAGATCAGGATGCTCAGGCCGTCAACGATGGCTGGTTCAAACGGCAGCCAGAGTTGCAGAGCTACGAAGAGTGCAGCATTGATCAGAATAATAAGGTTTGAGCCCGGCATACGTCATCCGTTGTTTTTTATTATCTATAGAGAGTAATGAAAAATAACGAACGAGGTAAGGTGTCAGATGCGCCGGACCTTGATCTGGCGCCCCTTTATCCGGCTCTTTTCCAACAAGCGCAGTGCCTCATTAGCGTATTCACGCTCTACGGCGGCGAAGGCGACAAAATCCAGTACGGTGATATTACCAATCACTGTGCCCGGTATTTTGCCTTTAGCCGTTATCGCTCCGACGATGTCGCCCGGGCGTAGCTTGTTCTTACGGCCTTCCGCAAAGCAGATGGTCACATACGGCGGCTTAGCCGTGTCGTGCGAATCTGTCAGGTCACTCTGATGCATGGCCGGAATGTTGTGTTTGAGCAGGTCTTCAATCGCTTCGCGCTTGTATTGCTCGCGCTCGGTAAACAGGCTCAGGGCCAGACCTTCGCTGCCGGCACGACCAGTACGGCCAATGCGATGTACATATACTTCAGGGTCGCGTGGCAGGTCGTAATTAATGACGGCTTGTAGCTCATCAACATCCAGCCCGCGTGCCGCCACGTCGGTGGCGACCAGGCAATGGGCACTGCCTTGTTTAAAGCGGATGTAAGTCTGATCACGATCCCGCTGGTCGAGGTCACCGTGCAGACCCAGGGATAAATATCCGGCATGGCGCAGCGCCTGAGAGACTTCATTTACGGTCTGTTTGGTGTTGCAGAAAATTACTGCCTGCTCGATGGCAAAGTGCTGCATGGCGGCTAACAGAGCATCGGTGCGGCTTGATTTATCGCAGCCAATTAACTGCTGGCGGATATGATCGGTTTTATGAACGGCCTCGACTTTAATCGTCTCAGGCTCGTGCATCAGGTCTTTGCTCAGCGCTTTGATGTTGTCTGGGTAAGTGGCCGAAAACAGCAGCGTCTGACGCTTGTGTTTGGTATGCGAGGCAATGTCGCGGATGTCGTCGGCAAAGCCCATTTCCAGCATGCGGTCGGCTTCGTCGAGAACCAGTGTACTCACGTGCTCCAGCGACATGGTTTTCTTGCGCAGATGGTCTTTAATGCGGCCCGGAGTACCGACAACAATGTGTGCGCCACGTTCAAGCGAGCCGATTTGCGGCCCAATTGAGACGCCGCCCGATATAACTACGATTTTAATGTTTGGCGTAAAGCGGGCGACCTTACGTAACTCATCGGCGACCTGGGTTGCCAGTTCGCGAGTGGGGCAGAGCACCAAGCCCTGAATGCCAAAGAACTTAGGGTTCAGGTTCTGCAACAGCGGAATACCGAATGCTACGGTTTTACCGCTGCCGGTTTTTGCCTGTGCCAGTACGTCGTTGCCTGCAATGCTGATGGGCAGCGACTGTGCCTGGATGTCAGTCGCGTCGTTGAAACCCAGCTTTTGCAGGTTGTCCTGCATCGCTGGGACGATGCCTTTTATATCTTTAAATGAAGTACTCACGCGGTTGCCTTGCGTTTAAGAACGACGCCCGTTTCGATGTGGTGTGTATACGGAAACTGGTCGAACATGGCGAAACGCACGATGTCGTGGGTTTTACAGAGTTCGGTCAGGTTCGCGTGAAGAGTGTCCGGGTTACAACTGATGTAAATGATGTTGTCGTAACCGGCGGTTTGTTTCACGGATTCGTCGTCCAGCCCAGCACGAGGCGGATCAACCAATACAGTGCGGAAGTCGTAGCTGGTTAAGTCAACGCCTTCTAAGCGGGTGAATTTGCGCTCGCCTCGTAAGGCCTGAACAAACTCTTCAGACGACAGGCGCGCAATAATCAGATTGTCGATCCTGTTGTCGGCAATGTTTACCTGCGCGGCATTCACTGAGGTTTTAGAAATCTCAGTGGCAAGAACGCGGTCAAATTTGTCAGCTAATGCTACTGAGAAGTTGCCGTTGCCGCAGTACAACTCAACGAGGTCACCACCGATGCCTTCAGAGGCAGAGCGCGCCCAGCTGAGCATCTTCTGGTTCACTTCGCCATTGGGTTGGGTGAAGCCGCCTTCGATCTGGCGATAGCTGAACTCTTTACCATCGACCTTGAGCACTTCAGTCACGTAATCGCGCTCAAGCACCACCTTCTGCTTACGTGAGCGGCCTATGATCGGGAAGCCAAGACGTTCCTGCAGTTCGCGCGCTTCGCTCTCCCAGACGTCATCCAGCTTCTTGTGGTAGATGAGGGTAATCAGGGCGTCGCCGCTTAACGTGGTCAGAAATTCGACCTGGAACAAGCGCCGACGTAACAGCTCACTGGTGTGAATTTCAGCCAGTAGCTTGTTCATCAGTTCGTTAATGAGCGGAGAGGCTATATTAAACTCACGGACTTCGTACGCTTTCTTGCGGTTGCCCGGTTCGAACATGGCGTAGAAGCAGCGGTCTCCCTCGTGCCAGAGGCGGAATTCGGCGCGCAGGCGATAGTGAGACACAGCACTGTCGTGGACTTCCAGAGCGGGCGGTGCGAATTCTGCGAACAGACTGTTCAGGCGTGCCTTTTTCTCGGCAAGCTGGGTATCGTATTCCGCAGGATTGATAGGATCTGGAAAGATTTCTGACATGAGATAACCGGGGCTTAAGCGTAAGGGCCGGTATTATACGCGGCCCCGCAAAGAGTGCGAGTGTGGCGCATAATGTCATTTCGGCCAATGATTGGGTATTTCTATCGGGTATTGTTCCAATCATAGTTGTAAATAATTGCTATAAATTATTCGTTGTAAATGTCTGACGAGAATAGAGAGGTGTGTATGAGTGACGTGTTACAGGGGTTAGTAGAGCTGCTGGAACCTACAGGGATCGGGGAAAACACCTTTCGTGGCGAGACTCAGGACTTAGGTTTCCGGGCTTTGTTCGGCGGCCAGGTGATGGCTCAGAGCCTGTCTTCTGCGCTCAAGACGCTGCCTGAAGGCGAGTGGCATGCGCACTCGTTCCATGTTTACTTCATGCTGGCCGGAACGGTGACTGATCATCTTGAGTTTGAGGTTGATCGACTGCGTGATGGCCGTAGCTTCTGCACCCGTCAGGTGAAGGCGATTCAGAATGGTCGCGCTATTCTGACCATGATCTGTTCATTCCAGCAGACCGAAGAGGGCTTTGAGCACCAGGCTGCGATGCCTGAAGTGAAGGGACCGGATGGTATTCCTTCGCAGGTTGAGCTGGCGCGTATGTTCCGTGACTACTTCCCGGAGAAAGTACGCGATATCTATACCGCCGATAAGCCGATCGAAATGCGAGTGCTTGATCCGGTCAATATCTTTGCGCCGACTAAGAAAGATCCAGTGAAGTACCTCTGGATGAAAGCCGACGGTTCGCTGCCAGAAGATACTGATCTGCACGCTAAGCTTCTGGCGTACGCATCTGATTTCAATCTATTGCCAACGTCGTTGCATCCACACGCGCGTTCTTACGGGCAGAAGGGGATGCAGATGGCGAGTCTTGATCACAGCGTCTGGTTCCATCGTCCGTTCCGCATGGATGAGTGGCTGCTGTACGCCATTGATAGCCCGAACGCAGGCGGCGGCCGTGGATTCTGCCGTGGTCAGGTATTTAACCAGAAAGGTGAGCTGGTCGCTTCCGTCGCTCAGGAAGGCCTGATCCGCTATCGCGAGCCGGAAGAAAAATCATGATGCTGCTTCGTTTTATCTTTATTTTCTTCCGCCAGAAGTGGAACGACAATAAAGACCCTCTGGCCATGACGACCTATAAATTCCGGGTGATGCCCTGGGATATGGATCTTAACCTGCATCTGACCAATACACGGTATCCGGCTTTGATTGATGTGGGCCGGGTTCAGTGGTTTGCGGAAATTGGTTTACTGCCACTGATCATGAGCAATGGCTGGCGCACGGTCGTCGCCAGTCAGACCGTGACCTTTGTGCGTGAAATTAAGCCGTTCACTAAGGTAGATATCGAGAGTCGGGTTCTGTATTGGGACAGAAAGTACCTGTATTCAGAGCATCGTTTTCTGGTGGAAGGCAAGCTGCATTGCAAAGCGCTGGGGCGAATTGCTCTGGTTCGTGGTGGTCGTGTGCGCAGTTTCAGCTCGCTGCTGCAATCCATTGATAAGTATCATGGCCGAGAGCCGGGGGAATACATCGCCCCTGAACCAACGCCTGAAATCCAGGCTAAGATTGATCTGCTGACCTTAAAGCGTGACGCTGAACTGGCGCGCGCCCAGGCCGAGGCTGAAAAAGATTCGGAAGAAAATAAGGTTATTTCTTAGTCTAACCTTCCGATTTAATCTAACTTGCTCCCTGGTTTCATTCTGGCCTCAGATTGAGAATCATCCTTCTCATCTGAGGCCTGATCTTCTTGTTCATCTTCCTGTAGCAGTTCACTCGCTGCAGAGAAATCGAAGCCTTCAGAATCTTCCATTTCTTCAATGTTTGGGCGTATGCCACACCCACTGCCTTTGACAGGCATTAGTCCTGAAGTGCCGGGGGCTTTTTTCATGGCAGTACCTCGTTCATTTAGGCTGATCTTGTCTGAGCAGTAGCTTAGGATTTACGCGTGCGTTATTGAGGCTGACCGTCCAGTGCAGGTGGGGGCCGGTGGCTCTGCCGGTTTTACCGACGGCACCCAATAAGTCGCCTTGTTTGATGACATCGCCTTCTTTTACGTCGACACGACTCATATGGCACATCATGCTGATAAGCCCCTGACCATGGTCGATAAAGACGCTGTTTCCGTTAAAGAAAAAATCACCCGTTAACACAACGTTGCCACCTGCAGGAGCAACGATGTCTTTGCCTTCGGGCGCGGCTATATCAATTCCGCTGTGCGGGTTGCGCGCCTGACCATTAAAGAAACGCTTTAAGCCAAAGGCGCTGCTGTATGGCCCTGTAGTTGGCAGGATCATCTGGTTCCAGTCGGGCGTTAATTTTGCCGAGAAGCTTTTGTAGACCGGAGTCATCTGGTTGTACTCGCGGCCAATGCGGTCCATATCATTTTTCTGCGGATTAACTTTACGCTTATTCTTAATTTCGATGTGCTGTTCTTCGTACGCAAAGTCTTCAAGAATCTGAGACTGTTCTTTGCCATCGATTTTAAGTTGCAGGCTCTCTTCTGCTTTTAGCGGTACACCAATAACGGCATAACGCTGGCCGTCTACCGTTGTTGTCAGAACGGGCTTGTCGTTCAAGGTAACTTTGCTGTTTTCATTTAACGGCATGGAGATGATGCCACCAGCGATTGGATGATTCGGCAGTGCTGATTCTGAGCTGTCTGATTTCTCAATAGTTTGGCTGGCAGTCGCATTGAGAATGAATGCTGAGAGCAATACAGGTGCGAGTACAAGGCCTGTCTTTTTAATCATCATTTCTTTTCGCTTCTTGTTTCACTTCTTGCTTTTGGGCTTCATTCTGAACGCCAGTCACAGTACTGGTGAGTGTGCCCGAGCGGATCAGTGTTTCTATTTCATCGCCGGCTTTCAGCTCTTTGGTATCACGTACTACGGTGCCATCGGTTTTTCGGGTAATAGAATAACCGCGGCTCAGGACTTCAAGCGGGCTGACGCTGTTAAGAAGTCGCATACCGGCACCAAGTTCCGTTTTCTTTTTTTGCAGTTGTTGCTGCATCGCACGCTCGAGGCGCCCGCGTATCTGATTCAGCGATTGCTGACTCTGATTAAGTCCGCGCTGTGGATGCAGATGCGCTAATGATGTCTGGAGTCGTTGCAGGCGTTGTTGAGGTTCTTTCAGGCGCGACGTCATCGCACGTTGGAGGCGTATTTCCAGCTGATCAAGATGCTGGGCTCTGGATTGCAGTGCTTGTCTTGGGCCACGCAATCGTGACTGCAGTTGAGTCAGAGAGCGCTGTGCATGCATAAAGCGCTCTCGTTGATTACGGATCAATCGTTGCTGAAGATCATTAACGTAGCGCAGTATCTGTTGACCATCCGGGCTGATCAGTTCAGCCGCTGCCGAGGGAGTCGGTGCCCGCATGTCGGCGACAAAATCTGCGATGGTAAAATCGACTTCGTGACCGACAGCACTGATAACAGGCAATTGAGAGTTGGCAATTTCGCACGCCAGAATCTCATTGTTAAATGCCCAGAGATCTTCGAGTGAACCGCCGCCACGGCCGATAATAATAGCGTCGGCCATGTTGTCGCGGTTCGCACGATACAGCGCGTTGATTAATTGCTGTGGTGCTTCTTCTCCTTGAACAGCAGCAGGGTAGAGATCCACTTCGAGCATGGGCCAGCGCCGCTTCAGCACCGTCAGCATGTCGTGGATGGCTGCACCGGTTGGCGAGGTAATAATTGCTACCCGTTTTACGGCGGGCAGGGGTCTTTTGCGCTCTTCAGCGAACAGACCTTCTGCGGTTAATTTGCGTTTGAGTTGTTCGAACGCGAGCAATAGGGCGCCTTCGCCGGCGGGCTTCATCGCATCGACAATCAGCTGATAGTCACCGCGGTTTTCGTAAAGGCTGACCTTGGCGCGGATTTCAACTTTATCGCCTTCTTTTGGTTGAAATTTAACCATGCCAGCGCGTGAGCGGAACATGGCACAACGCACCTGCGCGCCACTGTCCTTCAATGTGAAGTACCAATGGCCAGATGATGGGCGGGCAAGGTTGGAAATTTCACCTTCAACGCGCACAGATGCGAAGGAAACTTCGAGCATTTGTTTTGCGCGGCGGTTCAGATCCGAGACGGTAAATATACCGGGATCGCGAGGGTGGTCTGTCTGATACATAAACAATCTGCTGGTTAGATAGTCAAAGGCTGACATAAGGAGGTGTTTTTGGCCAGTTTTTGTCATGATGCTAGACAGCGGCGGAAAAGCGTTCTAGGTTAGTCGGGTCGTTTTTAAAACGACCTAATTTGATCAGAACAAGGAAATGATCCATGAAAAAACTGATTGCTGCTGCAGCACTGATTTCTGCGTCTTCTTTCGCAATGGCTGACAACGGTCCTGCGGGCTGTGGTCTGGGTACTGCGGTTGTCTTCCCAGATGCTAACGAATGGCACGAGCACGTACTGGCTGCGACCACCAATGGTACTTCTGGTAACCAGACTTTTGGTATGACTTCAGGCACCCTGGGTTGTGAATCAGCAAATGGCCCACTGAAAGCGGCTGAAGCTTTTATGAACGACAATATGGATCAGCTGGCTGCTGACAGTGCACGTGGTCAGGGTGAAACTCTCGACGCACTTGCTCAGGTTATGGGTGTAGAAGCGGCTGATACTGCTGCTTTCCGCGCAACTGTTCAGTCTAACTTCGATAGCATGTTTACTACCGAAGCGACTGCTGGTGATGCGTTCCGTTCTCTGACTGAAGCAATGTCTCAGGACAAAGCTCTGCAGAAATACGTAGGCTGATACATCAGTCTGTCATACTCTGAGGCGCATTCTTTGCGTCTCAGTGTTGTTTGTTAAGGATTTTCCGTGGGTCATCAGTTAAAGCTGATTCTGATTGCCGCTTTGTTGGCAATGTTCTCCTCCTCATTTGTTCTCGCTGCTTCTGATACCAGTCAAGTCAAAGTTGTTCCGGCTGATGAGCTTCGCGATCTGGCGTTGCATCAGCAATGGCTGCATCTGCTTCATTATCGACAACACCCGTATACGTTTCGCTTCATCAGTCAGAATGATTCACCAGAGTTTTTTCTTGCTGAGAAGGGGAAAACCAATGCTCACGAAGAGCTGGTAGCCGATCTCAGTGCCTTCTTGTTAACGGATCAGGCCGATAATGCGTCTGCGCAGTGTCGTTTTCCAGCGCGGTACCATTGGTTAAAACACAGACTTCCGCAGGTTGGTTTTGTTGACCAGCCATGTTCAGAGTTTGATGAGTGGCGTGATGAATTAAACGCTCACCGCCTGACGTTGATTTTCCCTGCCTCTCATATCAATTCGCCGTCATCCATGTACGGACATACGCTGGTGCGCATGGACAGAGAAGACCAGTCCAGCAGTAAGTTGCTCGCCTACAGTGTTAATTTTGCGGCCAACGCTGACCCTACCGACAATGAGCTGGTGTTCAGTTACAAGGGGCTTTCTGGTGGTTATCCCGGTGAAGTCTCGGTGATGCCGTATTACGTCAAAACCAATCAGTACCAGCATATGGAATACCGTGATACCTGGGAGTACGAGCTTGACTTCGGTAGCGCGGAAGTGGATCAGTTCGTGCGGCATGTCTGGGAGTTGCAGGACACGGCGTTCGATTATTTCTTTTTTGATGAAAACTGTTCCTACCGATTGCTGACGATGCTCGATGCGGCGTCCTCGCGATCAGATCTGGCGGCTGACTTTAAAATGAAGGCGGTGCCGGTCGACACCATTCGTGCTCTTTATAGCGCTGGTTTTGTCTCGCGAGAGGTGTACCGGCCTTCTGCTGCGTCTGTGATGGAGTCAAATGCGGCTCTGGCGTCAGAACAAGAGGCGGACCTTGCTCGTACTCTGGTCGAAAGTGATATCCCCATTGGCGACCTGCTGGCAGGGGTGCCTGAAGAATCACAAACCCGTGTCCTTGAGCTGGCGTACAGCTACGCACGTTATTTGTCGGTTAAGAAAAAGCAGGCGAACCCGGTGCTTCGTAAACGAACACTGCAGATTCTCTCTGCTCGCAGCAAGCTTCCGGCGGGCGATGTTTTTCCTGCACCAAGAAAGCCAGAGTTTCGTGATGATGAGGGGCACGGCACAGCGCGTTTAAGTGTGGGTGGTGGTTATACCGGAGAGCAATGGCACGGTGATATTAACTGGCGCATTGCTTACCACGACGTCCTTGATCCATCGAAGGGCTTTTCGCCCGGTGCGCAGATAGAGATGGGGGATTTTTATACGCGCGTCACAGAGGACGGCGATGTCCGTTTGCAGAAGCTGACTCTGGTAAATGTACTGTCCCTCAGTCATAAAACGCGTTTTCAGAACCCGGTTGCATGGACAGTGAGTGCTGGTCTTGATCGGTTTAATCACGAGGGCAGTGAGCTCTATAGCCGTTTCAATCTTGGATTTGGTCGTGCGTGGCAGCTGCCACTTGGACTTCGTGATGGTAAGCGACTGGGCAGCGCTCGATTGTTTGCATTAGGCGATCTTACCGCGAGAGCGGATAATCAATTTGATGACGGTTATCAGATATCTGCAGGCTTGCGTGCCGGTTGGTTGTGGCAGGGACGTCTGAATCAGGAACTGATTCAGTTTCGCTGGCAACCCGCAGCTTTAGGGGACGATACTTCCCGGCGGGAGCTGACAGTAGAAGAGGCCTTTAATGGGTTTGACAATGTTCAGCTGCGTTTCGGCTTCAGTCGTCAGTGGGCGTCGTCTGAGGCTGCCAACAGCTGGAAGCTGACTTATGCCTGGTATTTCTGATTTTTCGTATCGCCGCTGGTTACGAGGCTTATCCGTTGCGCTGCTAGTTATGGTTCCGGCGCTCTGGCTGAGTGGTTGCGCCTCGCTGACGACCCTGTATTTTCACCCGCAAGAAGTCTGGTTACAGACGCCGGACCGTTTTGACATCGATTATGAAGATGTCTGGCTGAGTGCGGATGACGGCACAGAACTTCATGCCTGGTTACTCAAGCCCGAGCCAACAATCAAGCAGGCTAAGGTGATTCTCTATTTGCATGGCAATGCTGAGAATATCTCGACGCATTCGCGCAGTGTTTTCTGGCTGGTTGAGAAGGGCTATACCGTATTGGCCCTTGATTACCGTGGTTTTGGCGCATCACAGGGGCGGCCTATTCTGCCGGACGTTCTTATGGATGCGAAAGCCGGCGCCAGCTGGCTGCGGGATGCTTACCCGGATCACTCTCTGGTTGTTCTTGGTCAGTCGATGGGGGCAGCGCTCGCGGTCAATTTCGTTGCAGACTATGGCCGTGACTATGACGTTTCTCAGCTCATACTCGAAGCGCCGTTTGCCGGATTTCGCAGTGTGGCCAGAGAGATGTTGCAGCGTACCGTGGTCGGTACCATTGTCTCACCCCTTGTTTACTTAATTCCGTCAGACTGGGACCCAAAGGATCGCGCCCCGAATATCCACATTCCGGTCATGCAGCTGCACAGTCGCATGGATGAGGTTGTGCCTGTGGCTGAAGGGCAGGCCTTGTATGACGCGCTGCCAGAGAGCATGCGGTGTTACGTCGCATCGCAGGGGCCTCATATCGCCAGTTTCCGATACAACAAGTTCCGGGAACAGGTCGCGGATTTTCTGGTCAGGGGAGTGTGTCCGCCTGTCGTGGCGGATACATCAAAACAGAATCCGTAGCGGGATTTACCGGCGAATGACCTTCCGGTATAATGCCCCGCCTTTCCTACAACCTCATTCGGAAGGCTCTTCTATGTTGCGAATCGCTCAAGATGCACTCACCTTTGATGACGTGCTGCTAGTGCCCGGTTATTCCGAGGTCCTGCCAAACCAGGTTAGTCTGAAGACACGCCTGACCAAAGGCATTGAGCTGAACGTTCCCCTTATTTCTGCCGCGATGGATACGGTTACTGAAGCGCGCCTGGCAATTGCAATTGCTCAGGAAGGTGGCTTAGGTATCGTCCATAAAAACCTGACCATCGAGGAACAGGCTGCTGAGGTTCGTAAGGTCAAGAAATACGAAAGCGGTGTGGTCAAAGATCCGATCACTGTGCCGAGTACGAGCACCATCCGCGAAATTCTCGAACTGACTCAACAGCACAGCATCTCTGGTATGCCTGTGGTTGATGGCGAAGAGCTGGTGGGTATCGTTACCAGCCGTGATGTTCGCTTCGAGAAAAACCTGGATGCGACGGTCGCCTCGGTGATGACGCCGAAAGAGCAGCTGGTTACCGTTAAAGAAGGCACCAGCCCCCAGGACGTTCAGGATCTTCTGCACGTTCACCGCATTGAGAAAATTCTGGTTCTTGATGACAACGAACAGCTCGTTGGCATGATGACCGTAAAAGACATCGAGAAGGCCAAAGCCTTCCCTAGTGCTGCAAAAGATGACCAGGGTCGTCTGCGTGTTGGTGCTGCTGTCGGTACAGGTGCAGGCACTGAAGAACGTGTCGAAGCGCTGGTTAAAGCCGGTGTTGACGTGATCGTTGTTGATACCGCACACGGCCATACATCGAACCCGGGCGGCACTGGCGTTATCGACCGCGTTCGCTGGGTGAAAGAGAATTTCCCTGAAGTTCAGGTGATCGGCGGCAATATCGCGACTGCTGAAGCGGCAATCGCGCTTGCTGAAGCCGGTGCAGACGGCGTTAAAGTCGGTATCGGCCCTGGCTCTATCTGTACTACCCGTATCGTTGCTGGTGTGGGTGTGCCTCAGATCTCAGCGGTTGCTAATGTGGCTGAAGCTATGAAGAAATACGATGTGCCTGTGATTGCTGACGGCGGTATCCGTTTCTCTGGTGACATCTCTAAAGCCATCGTTGCTGGCGCAAGCGTCGTTATGGTTGGTTCTATGCTGGCGGGAACTGATGAGTCTCCGGGCGAAGTTGAACTGTTCCAGGGACGTGCTTACAAGGCATACCGTGGTATGGGTTCTCTTGGCGCTATGGGGCAGAGCCAGGGTTCGTCTGACCGTTACTTCCAGGATAAAAAAGCCGGTGTTGATAAGCTGGTTCCTGAAGGCATCGAAGGTCGCATCGCAGTGAAAGGTCCACTGACGAACATTGTTCACCAGCTGATGGGCGGTGTACGTGCTTCCATGGGCTACACCGGTTGCGCGACGATCGACGAGATGCGCACTAAGCCTGAGTTTGTCCGTATCACGGCGGCGGGTATGTCCGAATCACACGTACACGACGTACAGATCACCAAAGAAGCGCCAAACTATCGCTTAGGCTGATCGCTGAAAAATGCTAAGACGTGGGGATGACGAGAGTCATCCCCGCTTTTGTTTTTAAATCTTTTATCTGGAAAGCCCAATGTCACAAGACATCCACGCTCAACGTATTCTGATTCTGGATTTCGGTTCACAGTACACTCAGCTGATCGCACGTCGTGTGCGTGAAATCGGTGTGTTCTCTGAAATCCGCGCCTGGGACATGGACGAAGCGGAAATCCGCGAGTACAACCCGTCCGGTATTATTCTGGCAGGTGGCCCTGAGTCTGTGACAGAGGAGGGTTCGCCGCGTGCACCTCAGGTGGTGTTCGAGCTTGGTTTGCCAGTGCTTGGTATCTGCTACGGCATGCAGACAATGGCAGAGCAGTTGGGTGGCAGTGTGCAGGGCTCCAATATCCGTGAATTTGGCTATGCCCAGATTCAGGTTGAGACGAACAACGCACTGCTTAAAGACATCCGGGACCACGTCAGTGAAGACGGTAAAAGTCTTCTTGATGTGTGGATGAGCCACGGCGATAAAGTGGCATCGATGCCTGAAGGCTTTGAGCTGATGGCAACCACGCCGAGCTGCCCGATTGCAGGCATGTTCAATGCCGAGAAAAATTTCTTCGGTGTACAGTTCCACCCAGAAGTGACGCACACACTGCAGGGCAAGCGCCTGCTGGAGCATTTCGTCATGGATATCTGTGGCTGTGAAGCACTGTGGACACCAGCGAAAATTATTGAAGATCAGATCGAACGTGTTCGTGAGCAGGTCGGTAACCAGAAGGTTCTCCTGGGCCTGTCTGGCGGTGTGGATTCATCAGTTGTGGCGGCGCTGCTGCACAAAGCCATTGGTGATCAGCTGACCTGTGTGTTTGTTGATAACGGTCTGCTGCGCAAGAACGAAGGCGACATGGTGATGGACATGTTCGCCAAGAACATGGGCGTTAAAGTCATCCGTGCCGACGCGGAAGAGCTCTTCCTTGGCAAGCTGGAAGGCGTGTCTGATCCTGAGCAGAAACGTAAAGTGATCGGTAACACCTTTATCGAAGTCTTCGATGAAGAAGCCAGCAAACTGAAAGATGTTCCATTCCTGGCGCAGGGCACTATTTACCCAGACGTGATTGAGTCTGCGGCGGCGAAAACCGGCAAGGCGCACGTGATCAAGTCACACCACAATGTGGGTGGCCTGCCAGATGACATGAAGATGGATCTGGTTGAACCGCTGCGTGAGCTGTTTAAAGACGAAGTGCGTAAGATTGGCCTGGAACTCGGCCTCCCTTACGACATGGTTTACCGTCACCCATTCCCTGGGCCTGGTCTGGGCGTGCGAATCCTCGGTGAAGTGAAGAAAGAATACGCTGACGTGCTGCGTGAAGCGGATGCCATCTTCATTGAAGAGCTGCATAACTTCGACTGGTACCACAAAACTTCTCAGGCGTTCGTGGTCTTCCTGCCGGTGAAATCCGTTGGCGTAGTGGGCGACCAGCGCCGTTATGAGTGGGTTGTCTCTTTGCGCGCTGTAGAAACCATTGATTTTATGACAGCACGCTGGGCTCACCTCCCTTATGAGCTGCTGGAGAAAGTCTCAAATCGTATTATTAATGAGATCGAGCACATTTCTCGTGTTGCTTACGACGTATCGAGTAAGCCGCCAGCGACGATTGAGTGGGAATAATTACACCGCGTCGTCACTAAAGAACGCGAAAAAGCCCGGTCATTGACCGGGCTTTTTCGTAGGGCCTGCTATTATTAGAGCAATTATCCGTTTGGGCTAAGGTCATGAAATTTAGACTAATTTCTCTCTGCCTTACTTTCTTCTCTGTCAGTGTTATTGCAGCAGAGTTGGCGCCTGCACCGACGTACGGTGCGGTGAAGTTGCGGACCACGATCTGGCCTCCGTATCAGATGATGCTGCAAGGGGAGTTATCTGGTGAGTCGACCGAGACGCTGCGTTGTATCTTTCGTGATATCAATGAATCATTTTCGGTGCAGGTCATGCCGTGGCAGCGCGCGATTCAGGATATTAAACACTCGGTTGCAGATGGTATTTTTACTTCCGGGCCTTCACCTGAGCTAGACAAGGTCGCGACCATGTCGGCTCCTTTCGCTCTGGAAAAGTGGTACTGGTACCATGCCCGCGCCATCGACCTGAAGAACCCGAAATCTCTGAGAATCGGTGCGGTCAGATCAAGCAATCAGGCGACCTGGCTTGATACTGAGGGGATTCCTGTCACAGAGCTGGTCAATGAAGGGATGCAGTTAGTACGCCTTGTTCAGGCCGGGCGGATAGATACCTTTATTGCGGACTCGCGCTATTTTGAAGAGTTAGTATCGGAGGCTTCTGACTTTAACAGTTATCTGGATAAAACCTTTGTCCGATACATGCCTTTGGGGGTGTACTTTGCTAATCAATTTCTCGAGCAGCATCCTGAGTTTATCGGACGGTTTGATCAGCAGATATCTGATTGCGCTGGTGACACCATCGCGCTGAATGATTTTGAGAGGGAAAACCTCCTTTCCGTTGTAGCGAAAAGAATCAGGACCATCATCGATGATGATAGGCTTGTTGCAGCTTTAGATATCTCTAATCAGATGCAAAGGACACTGGCTCCTGATGTTATTGATGCGCTTGATGTGCAATGGCGACACGAGGTTTCTGCAACAGAACAGCCGTTGATCAGTGAAACTATCAGTAGACCAACGTCAGCTTATCTGAGGTCGGTGAAGGAGCTCAGTAATGGGTTAATTACCGAAGCCATTCTAGTGGGAAGTGCAGGTCTTAATGCCGCTCAGAGTGATATAACCACGGATTACTATCAAGCCGATGAGGCTGCATGGAAAGCGTTAATCAGCAACCCGTCCTCCGAATATCATATTGATGGTATCCGTTATGATGGGTCATCGCGCAAGTTTCAGGTAAAGGTGAGCTGGACAATTGAAGACAGCCGGGGAGAGAGAAAGGGTATCTTGATCCTTGGGATTGATGTGGAAGAAGCGCTTCGGAGTGACCAGTGACAGAACAGACAATCCTCCCGTAAGTGCCCCTTTGAAAGCCGCTGAATGTGGCTTTTGTCGTTTATACGTAAATGTCAGCATGTTACTTCTCGTTACATCTTGTGAATCAGACAGTTGTTCATTAATATCGCCACATGACACTAATTGGCCAATTTATGGCCCTTTCGGAGTGTTTGTGTGGCTCCTATGCCGGATATACCTCTTAAGGCCTATTGCTGGCGGGTATCACAGCCGATAGAATCCCGCAAAAACATCTGAATGGATTGTGAGCCAGTTCTCATTCTGACGAACTGGTTCGGTATGGAGCGATCGTATGAAACTTTCTAAGGGCCTGGCTCTCGTAGCCTCATGGGCAGCTATATCTGTATCCAGTATCACTCTCGCAGCGCCAGGCGGTGTAAGTGGTTCTGCGCTCTGGTTGAGGTCAGATGATGCGGGCAACATTAACGATGCCTGGGCTGACCGCTCCGGGAATGGGCGCGATATCGACGCTGTGGGTTCCTGGTCTGTGTCGGGGGCCAATGCCGCTCATAATTTCCATCCATACACTACTGGCTACACCAGTAGTCGCCATTTCCGAAACAACCGCACCAATATTGTTCAGGGCGGAGAAAGAGAAACTCCGCTTTCAATCTTTACGGTAACTCGCACAAGCTCTTACGTCAGCGGAAATTCAGGGCGTATCACCGGCCTCGACAGCACTACGGACTATGCGGGTGAGCCCGGTTATTCGTTGCAGGGCACCGGCAATAGCGGCGCGGGTAAGTTCCTACTGCGACCAGAGCGATCTTCAGGCAGTGATATCAATGTAGAGTTCCCGACGCCGGCTCCTTTGTCGCAAAATGTCTTAGGTTCGGCGATTATTGGCGGTAGCCAGAATCGTACATTCACCTTGGGGATGAATGGTGCGGATTATGTATATAACTCAGACTTTGCTTCTGTCACCCGTGGAGACAACCTCTTGGTTGGCTATGGGCGCAAAGACAGCGGCGATGCCTTCCAGGGCGACATTATGGAGGTCATCTGGTTCACGCGTGCCGTATCCTCCGCAGAAGCTCAAAGAATTAACTCTTATCTGGCCGTGAAGTACGGCATCGATCTTGCGGGTAACTACGTTAACAGTGCAGGCGCCACCGTCTGGGATGACTCACTGGATGCTAACTTCCAGGATGCGGTATTTGGCCTTGGTCGTGACGACGCAGCAACGCTTAACCAGAAAGTTTCCCGTTCAGTCAAAAGTACGCGTCTGACTCTGGCAACACAGAACGATTTCACCTCAGCTAACTCTGCCTCTGCACGTACAACAGCAATTTCAGCTGATCGCAGCTTCTTCTTTGTCGGGCGTAATGCAGGCGCCTACAGCCTGCAGACGTCGGAAATCAGTGCTCCTTATTCGTATCGTATTGGACGCGAATGGTTGGTTCAGAAGAGCAGTTTCAGCCAGTCGGTATCAATGCAGTTCGCGATTCCTTCGGGATTGCCGGCTAGTGCGCGTCTTTATCTGGTTCGTAAAAGTACTAACTCTGACTTTACCTCAGGCGCAATTGCGGTCGGTGAAATCAATAAGGCCACAGGCATTATCAATGGCGTGAGTCTGAGTTCAGGCGATTACTTTACTGTGGCGGTCACTGTCGACTCTGACGGCGATGGTGTGCTGGACCCATACGATGCGTTTCCTAATGATCCGAACGAGTCAGTAGATACTGATGGCGATGGTATCGGTAACAATGCCGATACTGACGACGATAATGATGGTGTGCCAGATCTCCAGGATGCATTTCCTCTTGATCCGAATGAAACTGTCGATACAGATGGCGATGGCGTAGGTAATAACGCGGATACTGACGACGATAACGATGGCCTGAGTGATGACAACGAAGGTCTGTTGGGTACTGATCCTCTTGATACCGATTCTGACAACGATGGTATCGACGACCTGACCGAAGTCGGTAGTGTTGCTTCTCCAACAGATACCGACAATGACGGTACCATTGATGCACTCGAGTCCAACACCACCGATACTGATAGTGACGGTGTAATGGATCATCAGGATGCGGCCAATAACGATCCTGACAACGACTCTGATAACGATGGCGTCAGCAATATTCAGGAGACACAGCTCGGTACTGATCCTCTTGACCCTAACAGCACGCCAACAGACACCGACGGTGATGGCATTGCAGACGCTTTCGATACTGACGATGACAACGACACTGTATCGGATGCTGATGAAGCAACGAATGGTACTGATCCACTGAATGCTGACTCTGATGGTGACGGCAAAAACGACGGCGCTGAAGGCACCACAGATACTGACGGTGATGGCATCATTGATGCGCTCGAATCTGCAAACAACGACGCGGATAGCGACGGTGTTTCTGATGAGCTGGACGCTGCCAACAACGATCCGACCAACGACTCTGACAACGACGGTATTAATAATGAGACCGAAGTTGCAGCAGGCACTGATCCGCTCGATCCGAACAGTGTTGGTAATGATACCGACGGTGACGGCACGCCAGACAACATCGATACCGACGATGATAACGACGGTGTATCGGATGCAGACGAAGCGACAAACGGCACAGATCCACTGAATGCTGATTCCGACGGCGACGGCAAAAACGACGGCGCTGAGGGCACCACAGATACTGACGGTGATGGCATCATTGATGCTCTCGAATCTGCCAACAACGACGCGGACAGCGACGGCGTTTCTGATGAGCTGGACGCGGCGAATAACGATCCGACCAACGATTCTGATAACGATGGAATCAATAACGAGACCGAAGTTGCAGCCGGAACTGATCCGCTTGATCCGAATGACGCGGGTATCGACACCGATGGTGACGGCACGCCAGACAACATCGATACCGACGATGATAATGATGGTGTATCGGATACTGATGAAGCGACCAACGGCACTGATCCGCTGAATGCTGATTCGGATGGCGACGGTAAAAACGACGGCGCTGAAGGCACTACCGATACTGACGGTGACGGCGTCATTGATGCGCTCGAATCTGCAAACAATGATGCAGACAATGACGGTGTATCTGATGAACAGGATGCGGCGAATAACGATCCGACCAACGACTCCGATAATGACGGCATCAACAACGAGACCGAAGTTGCGGCAGGCACTGATCCGCTCGATCCGAACAGTGTTGGAGCGGATACCGACGGTGATGGTACGCCAGATAACATCGATACCGATGACGACAACGATGGTGTATCGGATGCTGATGAAGCGACCAACGGCACCAATCCACTGAATGCTGATTCAGACGGCGACGGCAAAAACGACGGCACTGAAGGCACCACAGATACTGACGGTGACGGCATCATCGATGCGCTGGAATCTGCCAATAACGACGCAGATAACGACGGTGTATCTGATGAGTTGGATGCGGCGAATAACGATCCGACCAACGACTCTGACAACGACGGCATCAACAACGAAACCGAAGTTGCAGCAGGCACTGACCCGCTTGATCCAAACGATGCCGGCATTGACACCGATGGTGATGGAACGCCGAACAGCCTGGACCAGGACGATGATAATGACGGTGTGAATGATACCGACGAATCAGCGCTGGGAACTGATCCTCTGAATGCTGACACCGATGGCGATGGCAAAGGTGATCAGGCTGAAATTGGCAATATATACAGCGCTACCGACACCGATGGTGACGGCATTATCGATGCTCTGGAGCCTTCCATCGAAGATGCGGATAACGATGGTGTGTCTGACGAGCTCGATGCGGCTAATAATGATCCGACTAACGACTCCGACAACGACGGCATCAACAATGAGACTGAAGTTGCGGCGGGTACCGATCCTCTGAATCCGAACGATGCAGGAACAGATACCGATGGTGATGGCACGCCAGATAACATCGATACCGACGATGATAACGATGGTGTATCGGATGCTGACGAAGCAACCAATGGTACTGATCCACTCAACGCTGATACCGATGGCGACGGCAAAAACGACGGCGCTGAAGGTACCACCGACACTGACGGTGACGGCATCATTGATGCGCTGGAATCTGCCAACAACGATGCGGATAACGACGGCGTATCGGATGAGCAGGATGCGGCGAATAACGATCCGACCAACGACTCGGACAACGACGGTATTAATAACGAGACTGAAGTTGCAGCCGGGACTGATCCGCTTGATCCGAACGATGCGGGTACCGACACCGACGGTGATGGCACGCCAGATAACATCGATACCGACGATGATAACGACGGTGTATCCGATACTGACGAAGCGACGAACGGTACTGATCCATTGAATGGTGACACCGATGGCGACGGCAAAAACGACGGCGCTGAAGGCACCACAGATACTGACGGTGACGGCATCATTGATGCGCTGGAATCTGCCAACAACGATGCGGATAACGACGGCGTATCGGATGAGCAGGATGCGGCGAATAACGATCCGACCAACGACTCGGACAACGACGGTATCAATAACGAGACTGAAGTTGCGGCAGGCACCGATCCTCTGAATCCGAACGACGCGGGTACGGATACCGACGGTGACGGCACGCCAGACAACATCGATACCGACGATGATAACGACGGTGTATCCGATACTGACGAAGCGACCAATGGCACAGATCCGCTGAATGCTGATTCTGACGGCGACGGCAAAAACGACGGCGCTGAAGGCACCACAGATACTGACGGTGACGGCATCATTGATGCGCTGGAATCTGCCAACAACGATGCGGATAACGACGGCGTATCGGATGAGCAGGATGCGGCGAATAACGATCCGACCAACGACTCGGACAACGACGGTATCAATAACGAGACTGAAGTTGCGGCAGGCACCGATCCTCTGAATCCGAACGACGCGGGTACGGATACCGACGGTGACGGCACGCCAGACAACATCGATACCGACGATGATAACGACGGTGTATCGGATGCAGACGAAGCGACAAACGGCACAGATCCGCTGAATGCTGATACCGACGGCGACGGCAAAAACGACGGCACTGAAGGCACCACAGATACTGACGGTGACGGCATCATCGATGCGCTGGAATCTGCCAATAACGACGCAGATAACGACGGTGTATCTGATGAGTTGGATGCGGCGAATAACGATCCGACCAATGACTCTGACGACGACGGCATCAACAACGAGACCGAAGTTGCGGCGGGTACTGATCCTCTGAATCCGAACGATGCAGGTACTGACACCGACGGTGACGGTACGCCTGATAACATCGACACCGACGACGATAACGACGGTGTATCGGATACTGATGAGGCGACCAACGGCACTGATCCGCTGAATGCTGACTCGGATGGCGATGGTAAAAACGACGGCACTGAAGGTACTACCGACACTGACGGTGACGGCATCATCGATGCACTGGAATCTGCCAATAACGACGCAGACAACGACGGTGTATCTGACGAACAGGATGCGGCGAATAACGATCCGACCAACGACTCTGACAACGACGGTATCAATAACGAGACTGAAGTTGCGGCGGGTACTGATCCTCTGAATCCTAACGATGCAGGTACTGACACCGACGGTGACGGCACACCGGATAACATCGATAACGACGATGATAACGACGGTGTATCGGATGCAGACGAAGCGACTAACGGCACAGATCCGCTGAATGCTGATTCAGACGGTGACGGCAAA
Source organism: Thalassolituus sp. (assembly GCF_984348125.1). Taxonomy (NCBI): domain Bacteria; kingdom Pseudomonadati; phylum Pseudomonadota; class Gammaproteobacteria; order Oceanospirillales; family Oceanospirillaceae; genus Thalassolituus; species Thalassolituus sp. The sequence goes on along the minus strand of NZ_CFHJLR010000005.1, from coordinate 196,587 downwards.
GGCGATGCTGCGGAAGGCACCACAGATACTGACGGTGACGGCATCATCGATGCACTGGAATCTGCTAATAACGACGCAGATAACGACGGTGTTTCTGATGAGCAGGATGCGGCGAATAGCGACCCGACGAACGACTCAGATAACGACGGTATCAACAACGAGACCGAAGTTGCGGCAGGCACTGATCCTCTGAATCCGAACGATGCAGGGACCGATACGGATGGTGACGGTATACCAAATACGCTTGACCTTGACGATGACAACGATGGCGTGAATGACACTGACGAATCAGCTCTTGGAACAGATCCTCTGAACGCAGACACCGATGGTGACGGCAAAGGTGACCAGGCTGAAATTGGTAATATCTACGGCGCTACCGACACTGATGGTGATGGCATCATCGATGCACTGGAATCATCTATCGAAGATGCAGATAACGATGGTGTGTCTGACGAGCTGGATGCGGCGAATAACGATCCGGCCAACGACTCGGACAACGACGGTATCAATAACGAGACTGAAGTTGCGGCGGGTACCGATCCTCTGAATCCGAACGACGCGGGTACGGATACCGACGGTGACGGTACGCCTGATAACATCGACACCGACGACGATAACGACGGTGTATCGGATACTGATGAGGCGACCAACGGCACTGATCCACTGAATGCTGATTCTGACGGCGACGGGAAAAACGACGGCGCTGAAGGCAACACAGATACTGATGGTGATGGCATCATTGATGCGCTCGAGTCTGCCAATAACGATGCGGATAACGACGGCGTATCTGACGAGTTGGATGCGGCGAATAATGATCCGACCAACGACTCTGACAACGACGGTATCAATAACGAGACCGAAGTCGCAGCCGGGACTGATCCGCTTGATCCGAACGATGCGGGTACTGACACCGACGGTGATGGCACGCCAGACAACATCGATACCGACGATGATAATGATGGTGTATCGGATACTGATGAAGCGACCAACGGCACTGATCCGCTGAATGGTGATTCAGACGGTGATGGCAAAAACGACGGCGCTGAAGGCACCACGGATACTGACGGTGATGGCATCATTGATGCGCTTGAATCTGCCAATAACGACGCAGATAACGACGGTGTATCGGATGAGCTGGATGCGGCGAATAATGATCCGACCAACGACTCGGACAACGACGGTATCAATAACGAGACTGAAGTTGCGGCGGGTACCGATCCTCTGAATCCGAACGACGCGGGTACGGATACCGACGGTGACGGTACGCCAGATAACATCGATTCCGACGATGATAACGACGGTGTGTCGGATGCGGATGAAGCGACCAACGGTACTGATCCGTTGAATGGTGATTCAGACGGTGATGGCAAAAACGACGGCGCTGAAGGCACCACGGATACTGACGGTGATGGCATCATTGATGCGCTTGAATCTGCCAATAACGACGCAGATAACGACGGTGTATCGGATGAGCTGGATGCGGCGAATAATGATCCGACCAACGACTCAGACAATGACGGTATTAATAACGAGACCGAAGTTGCTGCAGGCACTGATCCGCTCGATCCGAGCAGTGTTGGAACAGATACCGACGGTGACGGTACGCCAGATAACATCGATTCCGACGATGATAACGACGGTGTGTCGGATGCGGATGAAGCGACCAACGGTACTGATCCGTTGAATGGTGATTCAGACGGTGATGGCAAAAACGACGGCGCTGAAGGCACCACGGATACTGACGGTGATGGCATCATTGATGCGCTTGAATCTGCCAATAACGACGCAGATAACGACGGTGTATCGGATGAGCTGGATGCGGCGAATAATGATCCGACCAACGACTCAGACAATGACGGTATTAATAACGAGACCGAAGTTGCAGCCGGAACAGATCCGCTTGATCCGAACGATGTTGGAAATGACAACGACGGAGATGGGGTGCCTGACAACATCGACAACGACGATGACAACGACGGCGTGAACGATGATGAAGATGCTTTCCCGAACGATCCGAATGAAGATACGGATACCGATGGCGACGACATAGGTAATAATGCCGACACCGACGACGATAACGATGGTTACAGCGACCAGGACGAAATCGATAGCGGTACGGACCCTCTGGATGAGAACGATACTCCAGCGGATAACGACGGTGACGGTATCTCTGATGTTAACGACGACGATGATGATAACGACGGTGTCAACGACGAAGACGATGCCTTCCCGAACGATCCGAATGAAGATACGGATACCGACGGTGATGGCATAGGTAACAACGCTGATACTGATGATGATGGCGATGGCTACTCTGACGACGATGAGACTCAGAATGGTACTGATCCACTGGATCCGAACGATGTTCCTGCGGACAACGACGGTGATGGCATCTCTGATGTTAACGATGACGACGATGATAACGATGGCATTTCTGACGAAGATGAAGAGAACCTCGGTACTGATCCGAAGAACCCTGATTCAGATGGTGATGGCGTTGATGATGGCACTGAAATTGGTGATACCAACAACCCTTCTGATGAAGATGGTGACGGTACTCCAGATGCTCTTGATAGCACCAATGACAGTGACAGCGATGGTCTTTCAAACTATCTCGAAACTCTGATTGGTTCAGATCCAGAGTCTCGTGACAGTGATGGCGATAGCTATCGCGACCATGAAGAGATTGCTGTTGTTCTGACTGGCGAGGATGTTGATGAAGACGGTATTGATGATGCGCTGGATGCAAGCGTCATCGGAGCACCCGACGAGAACGGTGACGGTGTAGCTGACTTCGCAATTGTTGATGTGGATGGTGATGGCATACCTAACCTGCTAGATACAGACAGCGACAATGATGGTATTGATGACATCAATGAAACGCTGGCCGACGCGGATGGTGATGGTATTCCTGATCTGGTAGACCCTGTGACTGCAGTGGGCGGTGGTGATAGCGATGGTGACTTTATCCCGGATGCGATCGAGTGCTGCTACGACACCGATCGTGATGGTCAGCCTGACTACATGCAGACAGACACCGACAGTGACTTTATTGACGACGTAATTGAAGCTGGCATCAGTGGTAATGACACTGATCTGGATGGTTACGATGACACTTATGACGCCGACATAGACGGTGACGGTAACGTCGATAATGGTCCTGACGGCAACCTGGACGGCATCAACGACTTCTGGCAGCCGATAGACTCAGATGGCGATGGCCTGGCTGATTATCGCGATACGGATAGCGATAACGATGGTATCCCTGACGAGGAAGAGTCTGGCTATGGCGCCTTCCCGGATCGTGATACCGACGGTGATGGCATCCCTGATCGTGTTGATGGTGACAACGGTGATGCTGGTACTTCTGGCGGTGACAGCGATGGTGATGGCATTAGTGATGAAGATGAATGTTCTGCGGGTTACCCGAACTGTGAAGACAGTGATGGTGACGGAACGCCGGATTATCTTGATGACACTGATGACAGCATCGATCAGGCCCCGGGTAATACAGATACCGATAACGATGGCCTGACCGATGAAGAAGAAGACGAGCTTGGTACTGACCCTAACAATGCAGACTCGGACAACGATGGTGTGTCTGATGGCGACGAAGTGGCTGCGGGTTCCGATCCGCTGAACCCAGACTCTGATGGAGATGGCATTGAAGATGGTGAGGAAAATACAGACAGCAACAAGAATGGCGTGGTCGATAGCAATGAAGGCTACCTGCGAACGTCAACAGGGTCGGGTTCTATGAGCCTTCTCTGGATGGCTGCTGCTCTTCTTCTGGTTCGCCGCCGGCACCTGGCGGTGCTACTTGCAGCAGCGTCTTTACCAGTGGTAGCGGTAGAAGTTGATAAAGAGCGTCTTTATGTACTCGGTGCACTGGAGTACTCACGCTTTGCGCCTATCACGGAAGGTGGCGGTATCAGAATTACTGACCGTCATGACTGGGGTGCTGGACTGGGTGTGGGATACGACGTGCTGGATGAGCTGGCGATTGAGTTCTCTTATGCCGCTAAAGGTGAGCTGGAAGCCGCGACCGGCGGTAACGATGTCGGTGTTGAATACAATGCTGCAGTGCTGTCGGCAAAGTGGTTCCCTGCGATCTGGAGAGAGAATCACCGCTATGCTGGAGACTGGCCAGAGAAGTTCAATTGGTACCTTACCGGTGGCGTGTCGCGCCTGAATACTTCAGGTGATGCTCTGTCGGAGAGTGAGAACTCAATGAACATCATGTATGGCGCCGGTGTGACCTATGGTCTGACGCCTAAGCTTCAGTTGCGTGGATCACTGGATCGCATCTCCGGCGATGTCCTGACTTACGGTCTGAGTCTGATCTGGTATCCGTTTGCTTCCGAAAGTCGTTCCTGGAAACGTGAGTCTCAGGTGATCGAAGAGGCCGCACTGCCGGTTTATGCGCCGGTTGATGTTGCTGTTCCGTCTGCTAAGCCGGTCGTAGTGATCGAACCTACTGCCGCAGGCCCGGAGGAGGTGTGCCAGGTAGAGCGCTCACGAGCGGATGTTCTGTTTGCCTATGATTCTTCACGACTGACTTCCGAGTTTGATGAAAGCCTGGATAGGGCGGCAGAAGACTTTTTCACCTGTCCTGATCTCGAGATCACACTGATTGGTTATACCGACAGCCGTGGCTCGAAGCGCTACAACGAAGCGCTTGCTCTGAAGCGCACAGAATCTGTGGCGCAATACCTGATGGAGCGAGGTATTCCTTCTAACCGTATCGTGAAAATCTCGCGAGGTATCGATGTCTCAAGAGGTCTGAGCGAAAACGAGAAACGTCGTGTGGAACTCTATTTCGGTGACCACTCTGAGTGATCTATAGGGCGGCAGCGTTGCCGTGCTGTTCTATGAACACCCGTAAATCATATGTAAGCCCTCAGGTTACACGTTGTAATCTGGGGGCTGTCTTTTTAAGATACATCCTTACCGCCACTGCTGTCGGCATTTAACAATAATAACGGTCAGCTGACAGATCCCCACACGTGGACGGGACGGAGATAATTGTATGAAGGCGTTTCAATGGTCGGCGGCCTCTTTGCTGTCGGTACTCTGTACTTTTTCTGTTTCAGTTCAGGCCGCGCCGGGTGGTGTCAGCTCGGAAGATGTTGGGCTTTGGCTCAAATCTGACGATGCAATTATTTCTAATGACCCTACTGATCCTGATCGATGGGATGCCTGGAAAGATCACTCCCGACATTCAAACAGCGTTGAAGCGGAATACGATACCGTTCCATGGTCTATGACTTCCCCAGACGCGGAACACAACTTTCATCCATATGCGACAGGGTTTACCAAAGACCGTTTCTTCCGGGAGCGTAACGCATCTTTCGTCGCCGATGACAGAGTTATTGTTCCTCTGACTATGATTGCGGTTACCCGTTTATCTGAGTTGCCAGACACCGACAGCGTTGCTCGTATTATGGGGGTTTCCAGTAACTCGGTATGGTCGCAGGCTAACGAGCCGGGCATTTCTGTCACTGGTGCAGATTCGGATTATCCTGGACGCGTTGAGCTACGGGTTATGTCTGACCCTTATACTGCTCCCGATTATCTCTACAGTTCGCCTGTGCCTCTCTCCGACACTTCGATTACCTATGCAAAAGTCGGGGGATCTAACAATACCGAGGTGACCATTGGTATTAACAACGAGAGCTCATTTAGTGTATTGGACAGCCCAGCCGCCATTGATGGTGATAATTTCTCGTTAGGATACGGTGTTTACTACGACCAGGCTGTTGGGTTTAACGGCGACATCATGGAAGTGCTTTGGTTTGAAACCGCTCTCTCTGACAATGAATTAATGCGGGTGAATAGCTACCTGGCCGTAAAACACGGAATCGGGCTGTCAAGTGACTACCTGGCTTCGGACAACACCGTTGTCTGGCAGTCGACCGTAAACTCAGCCTATAACACCGACGTTTTTGGCCTCGGGCGGGATGATACGAGTGGCCTGAACCAGCTTATTTCCCGGTCGGTTACTTCTCCCGAACTGACCGTTTCTACGACGACTGATTTTGCTTCCGGTAATAATACTGCTCGTCCGGTCCTTGGCGCTGACCGCTCTTTCGCCTTGATGGGGCATAACGGTGGTGCAGTGTCTTTTTCAAGCACGAATGTTTCAGGATCATATTCTTATCGGTCAGAGCGTGTGTGGCTGTATCAGGCAAGCAGTCTTATCGCTCCGCTTGCCATGAAATTCGACCTGCCTGCTCTGGCACCGGGGTCAAAGGTGTATCTGGTGCGTCGTAATGCTGATGATGATTTTTCTGCTGGTGCAGTGACTCTTGGTGAAGTGAACGCTTCGACCGGTGAAATAGCAGGCATTGAATTAACCGACGGCGATTATTTCACCTTGGCTATCACCCTCGACTCCGATGAAGACGGCGTGATCGATCCTGAAGACGCATTCCCGAATGATCCTATCGAAACAGAAGATACCGACGGCGATGGCATTGGTGATAATGCAGACTCCGATGATGATGGTGATGGTTATACCGACGATGACGAAGTACTCGCAGGTTCTGATCCCAAGGACGATAGCAGTGTGCCGGCGGACAACGATAACGATGGTATCTCTGACGTTACAGACACCGATGATGATAACGACGGGCTGAGCGACACGGATGAGGCGCTCGTAGGGACTGACCCGGAAAACCCCGACTCAGATAATGATGGGGTGCTTGATGGCGCTGAAGTCGGTAGCGATGCGAGCAACCCGCGGGATGAGAACGGTGATGGTGTCGCTGATGTCTTTACACCGACTAATGATTCGGATCACGACGGCTTATCGAACTATGTAGAAACCTTAATAGGCTCTGATCCGACACGCCGTGACTCTGATGGTGATGACTTCCGCGATGACGAGGAGCTGGCGGTCACTCTGGCCGGTAGCGACGCTGACAACGACGGTATTGATGATGCTATGGATGCGGACTCCACCGGTGCAGCGGACCGCGATGGTGATGGCATCACAGATTTTGCACTTCGCGATACCGATGGCAATGGGACCCCAGACTTGCTGGATACCGACAGTGACGCTGATGGCATCGATGACTTGACCGAAACCTTGAATGATACTGATGATGATGGAATCGCCGATGTTCGTGACTCCGATAATTCATTGGGTAGTGGTGACAGCGATTCTGATGCCTTACCTGATGTTTTCGAATGCTGTGGTGATGCCGATCAGGACGGTGTTCCCAACTATATGCAGTCAGACAGTGATTCTGATTCGATTCCTGATGGTTATGAGGCAGGCATAATCAGCCCGGCAGATGATGATGGCGACGGGTATGACAACCGCTACGACGCCGACATAAATGGAGATGGCGTTCTGGACAACGGTCCGGATGCTGACAGTAATGGCTTGCGCGACAACTGGTTGCCTCTTGATACGGATGGCGATGGTCAACCCGATTATGCGGACACCGACAGTGACAATGACGGCGTCAGTGATGAGGACGAGACCCTGTTCGGCAGTGCACTCACTGATGATGCAGACGGTGATGGTATTCCATCGCAAGTTGATGCGTCGCAAGGGGAGAATGGCGGAGACAGCGATAGGGACGGTCTGGCCGATTCAGAGGAGTGCCCTGAAGGTTATCCTTACTGCCGCGATACCGACAGTGATGGTACACCGGATTATATGTCGGTAGACAGTGACGGCGATGGTATTCCCGATGCCGAAGATCCGGACACCTCTCCTGGTGGTGGCGACTCGGACGGCGATGGTATTGGCGACGCAGAAGAGTGCCCGGTGGCTGGTGAATGCCCGGATTCAGACGGCGACGGCATTCCGGATTATCTGGACGATGACACCCAGTATCAGGCTCCGGATGAAAATACAGATTCCGGTGACGGGGAGGGCGAGCAGGCTCCGGAGGCACCAGAGGCCCTGTCAGATCATATGACTTCCTCAACTGGTGTCGGCGCTTTCTCAGTGCTTTGGGGAATGTTTGCTCTTCTGTTAATTCGTCGCGGTTCAATCGCGCTGATCCTTATTTTAAGCACCATGCTGACTGTGCCTGCGACAGCGGCCGAATGGTCGAAACAACGTCTGTACATGACGGGCAGTGCAGAATATTCTCGTTTCAGCCCGGAGACAGAGGACAGCGTATACACAGTCTCAGACCGACATGACTGGGGTGTGAGTCTCGGTGCAGGCTATGACTTGTTTGATCAGTGGGCGATGGAGTTCGACTTCAGTCAGAAGGGTGAGCTTCAGGCCCTAAGAGACAATACGGTAGAGAATGCTGAATACAGTTTTGCGGCAGCCTCTGTCGCCTGGTATCCATCCATCTGGTATTCGAACCGGCGCTATGATGATACCTGGCCTCACAAACTGAATTGGTTCATTTCCAGCGGCGTTAGCCGCATGTTTGTTTCTGGAAGTGCTAACAATGAGCTGGAGAACCCGGTCAACGTGTCGCTTGGTGGCGGTGTGACCTACGGTCTTTCTTCCGGTGTTGAATTGAAAGCAACCGCAGAGAGACTGTCGGGTGATGTATTCAGTTGGGGGCTGGGGCTCAGTTGGTATCCATACGCTCCGGCAAGCCGTGGTCAAGCCGGGCGTAGCTATGACCCAGACGAAGAACGCACACCCTTGTATCAGCCGTATCAGGTGGCCAGCCAACGGGTTGCCAGAACTCATGTTGCGGATTGTGGGCTGCAGCTTAAGAATGCTCAGGTAGAGTTCTCAGAGAGCTCTTACTTGTTGCAGCGTGAATACTTCTCTCGTTTAGATAAAATCAGCGACGACTTCTTTAAGTGTCCGGGGGTAACACTCGTTGTGGTTGGAACAGGAGAACAGGCCGGCCTGGATCAGGACTCACGTCGCGATGATCTGGCTTATCAGCGTGCCCGTGCTGTGTATCAATATCTGGTGAGACGAGGAGTGCCGTCTAACCGGGTTGTGATTTCAACGCGTCCGGTTGACGACGCGGCATCTGAGCACCGCGCCGAGGTATTTTTCGCCCGCTGATGCGGGCGAAAAGTCAGCTCTGATATCAGCTTACTTTATTCAACAGATAGGTAGTAAGCAGAGGAACAGGGCGACCTGTTGCGCCTTTGCTGGTGCCGTCACCGCCCCATGCTGGCCCGGCAATATCAACGTGAGCCCAGCGGGTACCCTCGGTGAAGCGGGACAGGAAGCAAGCCGCTGTTGTCGCGCCCGCCAGTGGGCCACCGATATTAGCGATGTCAGCAAAGTTGCTGTCGAGCAGTGACTGGTAATCGTCTTCCAGTGGTAAACGCCAGACGCGGTCGCCGGAGTAAGCGCCTGCAGTATTCAGCTCAGTAGCCAATTCTTCATCTGTGGTAAACAAGCCAGAATTCACCTTCCCGAGAGCCGCCATACAGGCGCCAGTCAGGGTGGCAACATCCACACAGGTGGCCGGCTTGTAATCACGGATGCCCAGAGTCAGAGCATCGCACAGCACCAGTCGGCCTTCGGCGTCAGTGTTCAGAATTTCCACGGTCTGACCGGATAAGGTTGTTACTACGTCACCCGGCTTGCTGGCGTCGCCCGCAGGCATATTTTCAGCGCTGGTAATGATAGCCACTACGTTAATGGCCGGTTTAAGTTCGGCGAGAGTTTTCATTGTGCCCAGTACAGAAGCTGCACCGCACATGTCGTACTTCATCTCGTCCATTTTAGCGCCAGGTTTCAGGCTGATACCGCCGGTATCAAAGGTGATGCCCTTGCCCACGATCATGTGAGGAGCATCATCGCCTGCGCCTTTGTATTCCATAATGATCAGCTTGCCAGGCTCTGAAGAGCCTTTGGCGACCGAATAAAATGCGCCAGCGCCCATCTCCTCCATTTCTTTTTCATCGTACACCTTACAGGTAAAGCCTGCGCCATCAGACAGCTTCTGTGCTTCGTCTGCCAGATAGGTCGGCGTACAGATGTTCGGTGGCATATTGCCGAGTTCTTTGGCGTACGATGTGCCGAGGCCTTTGGCGTCGGCAACGGTCAGGGCATCTTTGACGTCATCGCCGATCCAGATCAGGGTATCTAGCGCAGGTGTTGGCTCTTTACCGGGAAGGGTAGCAATGAACTTGTACTGTGCCGCGTGAACCGCGAGTACGATCTGTTCTGCCCACCAGGCTTGTGGCCGGCTGTCCGTCGCCAATGCAGAGACGTCTACCGCGGCGGTACCTTCTTTACCAGAGATCGCTTTACCTATGGCACTGGCGATTTTGTTGGCGTCAACGGCATTGAGGTTGTCTTTGCCACCGCCAATAATCACAGTGCGGCTGGCTTCTGTTCCGGCCAGTGAATACAGGGTCAGGGAGCTACCTGCGGCACCAGTAATATCTTTTGCCTTGATTCGGGCCTGAACCGCGCCAGCCGATGCGGTGTCTATCTTTTCGGCAGAGGCAGAAAGCTCACCGTTATCGTTAATCGTGACAACAAGAGTATCTGCAGTCAGTTCTGCAGGGTTACCGGTGAAAATCTGAAAATCCATCGTAGCTCCTTAGAGGGCAGGTTCGGTCGTATTCGGTGTAGCGAATTAAAGTGTTCCAGCTAAGTGTGCGGCCAGACCGTGAAAATACAAGTGGCTGGGGTAACGGAAGCTAAAAAAAACAGTACAATGCTGCCTTGTGGTTACTCTCTGATTTACACGACAACTGCCAGATGCCAATCAGACCCGACAGGCAGATGACGACCAGACAAAACAGGTGCGGCACCGTTTGATCTTATTCCGATATTTATCACGTGAATTGCTCGGCACAATGGGCGCCGTTACGATCGTGCTTCTCATGATCATGATGAGCGGCCGGCTTATCAATCAGCTGGCGTCCGCGGCTGCCGGTGAAATTCCTCTGGAAGTCGTTTTCTTCACGCTGCTTCTGAGAATGCCGTCGTTCCTCGAAATGATCCTTCCAATGGCGCTGTTTATCTCTGTACTGCTGGCGTACGGTCGTATGTATTCAGAGAACGAAATGAGTGTGCTCTCAGCAACTGGGTTTTCTGACCGTCGCTTGTTACTGTTTACGATGATTCCTGGCGCGGTCGTGATGGTGATCGTGGGGTCTTTTTCGTTATATCTCAGCCCTCTTGGTGCAGAGAAAATGGAAGATCTGTACGAAAAACAAGCAGAAATGACCGAGTTTGAGTTACTTGCCCCGGGCCGCTTTCAGAGTATGAAGAAAGGAACCCGTGTCACCTATACCGAATCATTGTCTGACAATAAGACGGTGATGAACCAGGTGTTCATCGCAGATGGTGATACTTTGATGCTTGCCGAGAAAGGCAGCCAGTATTTCAGTCAGGAAACCGGCTCGCGTTTTCTGGAACTGCATAACGGTAAGCGTTTTGACCTGGCTGCTGATAGTGCGGAATTGCAGGTGCTCGAGTTCGAGCGTTACGGTGTGAAGATCGCGGATGAATCCGAGGATCGTCGTAAAGTACGTAAGGATGCGGTAGCCACACTGGATCTTTTGTCTTCGCAAGACCCTAAGTTTCAGGCGCAGTTGCACTGGCGTTTGTCGTTGATTGTGATGGTGCCTGTGCTTGTGTTGATCGCTTTCCCTCTGTCTAAGGTTAATCCAAGGCAGGGACGCTTTGCCCGTATGTTCCCAGCCATCATTCTGTTTATGGTCTACATCTCTCTGCTCATCGCTATGCGCGGTATGCTCGAGAAAGAGCGCGTTCCGGCTATGGCTATCTGGGCACTTCATCTAATTTACCTGCTAATAGGGCTGGCGCTTCTGGTTGGCCCTGAAATTCTCCGACGTCGTCGGGCTGGGAGAGTCCTATGACCCGTCTTGACCGCTACGTTGGTAAAAGCGTCCTGATGGCCACACTGGTCGTTATTCTGGTGATTGTGGGTCTCGATGCAATTTTTACCTTAGTAGATGAGCTGGATCAGCTCAAAGGCGCCTATGGTTTCGTCGAGGCGCTTGAGTTCATGGCTCTGAGGCTACCTCGCCGGGCCTACGAGTACATGCCGATGGCGTGTCTGATTGGTTGTCTGGCTGGTCTCGGCGGACTCGCAGCCAGTAGTGAACTGACGGTGATGAGAGCCGCTGGACTCTCGGTTACCCGTATCATCTGGTCAGTGATTAAGCCGGTTGCGGTATTGATGGTTCTTAGTGTTGCTTTGGCGGAGTATGCGATTCCTACATTGGAGAGAATGGCTCAGTCTCAGAAGGCGGTGCAACAAGGCAAAGGAGAGCTGCTGTCGAATAAAGGCAAGGGCTATTGGCACCGTGAGGGTGACCAGTTCATGCGCTTCCGTGCCGTTGAGCCTAATGGTGTTCTGCACGGTATTGCTGTCTTTTACTTCTCGCCAGAAAAAGAACTGACTCGCGTTGTGCGTGCGGAGAGGGCGATCTTTCAGCGTAGCCACTGGCAGATGCAGAATGTCCGTGAGCAGTTGATTAGCGACGATCAAAGCAGCGTGACTTCATACGGCTCTAAACGTTGGGATTCCGGACTGACTCCCGAGAGCCTGAGCGTCGTCATGATCGAACCACGCGATATGTCGATCTCCAATCTGTACGCTTATGCGCAGTATCTGGACGATCAGGATCTCAATGCAGATAACTATCTGTTGTCGTTCTGGAAAAAGGTGACACAACCTCTGAGTACCTTTGCACTGGTACTGCTCGGTGCCGCCTTTATCTTTGGGCCATTGCGTCAGGTGACTGCTGGCTCGCGGATCTTTTCAGGGATTCTCGTGGGGCTGGTGTATAAGTATCTGGAAGAGATGCTGGCACCGGCCAGCATTGTGCTTGGCTTCGCGCCAATTATGGCCAGTATTATTCCCATTGTTCTGAGTGCACTGATCGGAGTGTACTTGCTTCGTAAGAGCGGCTGACGAAAGTCAGCTGCCTTTCGGGCGATAAACAATACGTGTCAGCGACGCAATGTCGTGCCAGGTGCGTTCTTTTTTATCGATCAGCATCCAGAAATAACCCAGCCCAACAATGGCTAATGAGAAAAAGCCAGTCGCACTGCGCAGTATGCAGTGACTGAGTTTGACGGGTGAGTTGTCATTGGTAATCAGATAGATGTTCCAGGCTTTCATGCCAATGGTCTGACCACCACGGCGCCATGAGTGCATGTAGTACAGAAAGCAGATCGTATAAAAGACAGAGCCGACCATTGCCGGGCTCAGGCGAACCATCTCTTCCTGACCTGTCATTGCCGATATCGCCGTGACCAGCAGCCCCCCCAGAATAATATAGAGAGCAAGAAGCACCAGCGCATCGTATGCCATGGCTGCAAGGCGACGAACAAGAGATGCGGTAGGGTAGTTTTGTAGCGACATGGGGTAAATAACCTCTGCAATCTGGTAACTGACGCCGGTCAGGACGCGTCCGGATGGGAATGTTAACATAAGCCCAAGACCAAAATTACAGGAGTCATCTTATGGTTGATCTGTTTGATATCCGTCGTGAATATACGGCCGGGCGATTGGATGAAAATACGGCGGCAGAAAACCCTATGACTCAGTTTCATGCGTGGTTTGAAGAGCAAAAAGCTGCAAGCCCAGACGAGCCTACCATGATGACGGTCGCCTCCTGCGACAGCGAAGGTCAGCCGTGGCAACGTATTCTCTTATTGAAGAGTTACGATGAAGACGGCTTCGTGTTTTTCACGAATTACACCAGTAATAAAGCCCGTCACTTCGGGGATAATCCGAAAGCCGCTCTGCATTTTGCCTGGCTGGCTCAGGAGCGGCAGGCCATGGTTCAGGGAGTGGTGACGAAAATCTCCCGGGAAGAGACCGAAGCCTATTTTCACTCGCGACCTCGCGAGAGTCAGTTGGGGGCCTGGGCATCAGACCAGAGTGCACCGCTCGGTAACCGCGCTGAACTGGAGGCCCGCTTTGAAAAGCTTAAAAGTGAATACGAAGGGTGTGAAATTCCAGTACCTGATCATTGGGGAGGGTATCGTCTGAGCCCTCAGCGTTTCGAATTCTGGCAAGGAGGGGAGGCGCGCCTGCACGACCGTCTGGAATATCTGCATGATGCTAAAGGCTGGACTAAACAGCGCCTCAATCCTTAATGAGGCTCTTTAGTCAGTCTCCTTAATCCGCCTTTAAGCGGTACTTACTGAACTTTCTGACCTCAGAGCCGGCGCATCAGATCGCGGCTCTGAGTGACGTAATGCCCACCAAAGAGTACGGCATGGTTCAGCAGGTGGAACAGCTGATAGATACCTCTTCTCTCTTCGTATCCCTCCTCGATCTTACGCACACTCTGGTAGCCCTTATAAAAGGCGTCAGGGAAGCGTCCAAAGAGTTCTGTCATCGCAAGATCAGCTTCGGCGTCGCCGTAGTAGCATGCCGGATCGTAGATAACCGGGAGAGACCCGCGACTGTCAGGAATAAAACCGATATTTCCGGACCAGAGGTCACCATGAAGGAGAGATGAATCCGGCTGGTGATCTTTTAAGGCATTCGAACAGGCATGCAGTACCCGATCTGCACTGGCAAACACATCCCCCTGACTAGCAAGCTCCCGTACCAGAGGTTCAAGGCGCTGCTCGACGAAAAAGTCTGACCAGCTATGACGCCAGCTGTTATTCAGCGGTGTAGGACCACAGAATGTGGTCTTGCCGTAGCCGTAGCCCTGATCGCTATGGTTACCGTGTAGCTTGGCGAGTTCTACTCCCGCTTGTTGCCAGTCTCCGTGCACTGCGAGCGGCAGGTGAGACAACAGGATGTATGAATGACCGTCGACCTCACCGGTCGCATAGGGAACGGCAGTCCGGATGGCCTGTGTTCTGGCAATTTCAAGGAGGCCTGATACCTCAGCGGCAAATTGTTCACTCGCCAGCCCGGATGCTGGCTGCATTTTCAGAAAAAAATCGCCTGCTTCGGTGTGAATGACAAACTGCTGCTGCTTACTGTTATTAAGATGCTGGCAATAGTTAAGAATATCGCACGCGCCGACGGGTAGCTTGCGTTGGTCAATCGCATCGGCAAGCAGGCGAGTGAGCGTGTACTCGGGATTACTGTGCGATGCAGTCTGTGGGAGTGGCATAAGCAGACACCATTATTTGAACATTTGATCAGTATATATCGCCTTGAAGACGATAATGATGATCAGTTCTCAGAATAGCGTAACCCAGGTAAGGTCGTGTGTGGGTTTTGTGTACGAAAGTAAACAGGCAAAAAAAAGCCCCGAAGCGGTTACTAACCGTCGGGGCCTTAAGAATTCGTGGTAGCTATGACTGGACTTGAACCAGTGACCCCAGCATTATGAATGCTGTGCTCTAACCAGCTGAGCTACATAGCCACTTCAAACTTCCTTGGTCGCGTGTGCGTCTCAAGTGGCGCGTATTATGCCACCATTTTTAACTCTGTCAACAGTTTTTCGTTATGAATTTCAACGGCTTACCGGATATCCGGATTACACGCATAAAAAAGCCCGAAGGCAGGTGGCAGAGGCTTTCTCTGCCACCGGAATCCGGGCTTTTCAGGTATCAGCGTTGACCTGAGATCAGATAATACCTTGCTCCTGCAGGTCGGCCACCAGGTTGTCCAGAGACTCCTGATCTGCTGCCAGGCTGATATCAGCGCCGTCAGCACCGCCGGCAACCAAAGCAACCAGACCATTCGCTTTCAGAACCTGAGCGGTTTCCGCAGTAGCAATGCCGGAAACACGGCCCATCTCGTACAGTCGACGATCCAGAGCATTAACGATGTCTTCTGCATTAGCGGCGTTCACTGCAACGATGGCAGGCTTCTGGTTGAAGCGACGTGCTTTTTCGTCAGCAGACACAGGCGAGGTGTTGCTGCCGTCAGCCGCTGCAGCACCAACGATCATACCAGCACCGATGGTGACGTTGCTCAGGCGATCAATAATGATGAAGGCGCCTGTACCCGGGATTTTTCCGTAGGTATCAAATGGAATCGCTTTATCCAGAGACACTTCAACCAGGGCAATCTCATTGAGCGCAACTTGTTCAGCCGCGCTGTGCTCAAGCGTATTCACATCGATCAGGTGATGAATCTGGGTGAAGGTACCTGTAGTCGCGCTGGAGGCAAACTTAAGGTCGTAGGGCTTGCCCGGCACCATTGCGCCTTCGGTCATCCAGACGATGTTCGCGTTCAGCTTGCTACCTACTTCTGGAAGGTCATTCGCTTTAACGATGACGTCACCACGACTAATGTCAATTTCGTCTTCCAGTGTCAGTGTGATGGCCTGGCCAACGAATGCTTCTTCCAGGTTGCCTTCATAGGTGACAATGCTTTCGACCTTACTGGTCTTCTGCGATGGCAACGCCATGATGGTTTCACCCGGCTTGATCGTGCCTGAGGCAATCGTGCCGCAGAAGCCGCGGAAGTCGAGGTTAGGGCGGTTTACGTATTGCACTGGCAGACGGAAGTTGTCGAGGTTCTTATCTTCGTCAATTTCGACGGTCTCAAGAATCTCCATCAGGGTCTGACCTTTGAACCATGTTGAGCGCTCGGAGCGTTCTACAACATTATCGCCGTCCAGGGCAGACATAGGTACAAAGCGGATGTCTTCCAGATTCAGTTTGCCGGCAAACTCAAGGTAGTCTTCGCGGATTTCATTGAAGCGGTCTTCACTGAAGTCCATCAGGTCCATCTTGTTGACCGCAACCACCACGTGTTTGATGCCTAGCAGAGAAGCAATAAAGCTGTGGCGTTTGGTCTGAGTCTGCACACCGTAACGGGCATCAATCAGGATGATTGCAAGGTCACAGGTCGACGCGCCGGTCGCCATGTTGCGGGTGTACTGCTCATGTCCCGGGGTGTCAGCAATGATGAACTTACGCTTGGCGGTTGAGAAGTAGCGGTAAGCTACGTCAATGGTAATGCCTTGCTCACGCTCAGCGGCGAGACCATCAACCAGCAGGGCCAGGTCGATTTTCTCGCCGGTAGTACCGGACTTAGCGCTGTCTTTTTCGATTGCTGCCAGCTGATCTTCATAGATCATTTTCGAGTCGTGCAGAAGACGGCCGATCAGGGTGGATTTGCCGTCGTCCACGTTTCCGCAGGTCAGGAAACGCAGCATTTGTTTGTTTTCGTGCTGCTTCAGGTACTCAAGGATATCGGAAGCAATCAGATCGGATTGGTGTGACATTAGAAGTACCCCTCCTGTTTTTTCTTCTCCATCGAACCTGATGAGTCGTGATCAATGGCGCGGCCCTGGCGTTCTGATGTGGTGGTCAGCAGCATTTCCTGAATGATTTCAGGGAGTGTTGCGGCTTCAGATTCAACCGCGCCAGTCAGCGGGTAACAACCCAGGGTACGGAAACGTACAGATTTCATCTCTGGTACTTCGCCTTCTTCAAGAGGCATACGGTCGTCGTCGACCATAATCAGCATGCCATCGCGCTCGACGACAGGACGCTTGTCAGCAAAATATAGGGGTACCAGTGGGATATCTTCGAGGTAGATGTACTGCCAGATATCGAGTTCGGTCCAGTTTGACAGAGGGAAAACACGGATGCTTTCGCCTTTGTTCACTTTACCGTTATAGATGTTCCACAGTTCTGGACGCTGGTTCTTAGGGTCCCAGCGGTGTTTGCTGTCACGGAAGGAGTACACGCGCTCTTTTGCACGGGACTTTTCTTCGTCACGACGGGCGCCACCGAAGGCAGCATCGAATTTATACTTATCCAGGGCCTGCTTCAGCGCCTGGGTTTTCATAACATCAGTATGCTTTGATGAGCCGTGAGTGAACGGGCCGATACCCTGTTCAACGCCTTCCTGATTGGTATGAACAATCAGCTCCATACCAATTTCTTTCGCCATCTTGTCGCGGAACTCAATCATCTCCCGGAATTTCCAGGTGGTATCCACGTGCATCAGTGGGAATGGCGGCTTGCCTGGGTAGAAAGCCTTGCGCGCAAGATGCAGCATTACCGCAGAGTCTTTACCGATGGAGTAAAGCATTACGGGGTTGTCGAATTCGGCAGCCACTTCGCGGATGATGTGCATACTCTCCGCTTCTAGCTGTTTCAGGTGGGTCAGATTGTAGTCGGTCATGGTTGGCCTGTTAGCTCTCTGAAAGGTATAAAACCGGCAAAATAAATTTGACGCAAATATACCAAGGCGTGAGGTATATAAAAAGGCGCTATTGATAACAAATAGCTATAACAATATGGTGTTCGAATCCATAAATTTCAGAGAGGTTGCGTTATGGGAACAGAGAGGACCGTTGCGATTCCGGGCCCGGAGGGACAGCTTGATGCCCGAGTGATGGAAATCGATGGTGCCAGGACCGGACTGGTGATGTGTCACCCTCATCCATTATTTTCGGGCACTATGGACAATAAAGTGGTCACAACGGCAGCTCGGGCAGCGAAAGGCCTGGGGCTGAACACACTCCGGTTTAACTTCCGGGGCGTTGGCAGCAGCGACGGCGAGCATGATCATGGCGTTGGAGAGCAGCAGGATGTCGCCTCAGCCGTCCGTTATGCGAAAGAAGAGCTTGGTTGGGAGCGGATTATTCTCGCTGGGTTCTCGTTTGGTGCCGGCATGGCCTGTCTGTATGGATGTGATCATGCCGAAACGATTGATGGACTGGTTCTGATCGCGCCTGCGGTTCATCACTTCGATGCTCCGACTACTTTGCCGCAGGGGATTGAAACCTGGGTCCTGATGGGCGATGCCGATGAGGTTGTGCCATTCGATGAAGTAGAGGGGTGGGTTCAGCTGGTGGTTCCTCAACCTCATTGGTTGGTTTTTGAGGGAGCTGGTCACTTTTTCCATGGTCGTATTACCGATCTGAAGTCCACCCTGACGGAAGAGTTGTCGGTGTTCGCCGAAGGTTAATAGAAGGAATGTTAAGTAAGGCAGGTGCCTGAGACCCGCTTCATTTGCACTTTTGCAGCCCGGGCGGTAAATTTCGCCCCCCGAAAATCCTTATTGGAGAGTGTCCGTGTCTACCCCGTGGGAACTGTATCAGGCAGATCTGCTGCGCGACGATTTTTCATACGACCCAGCTCAGGAGATGGCGGTAAAGCATCTTCAGCGTCTTTACGATGACCTTGTGGCCGCTGAGCAGCGCCGTTCAAAACAGGGAGTTCTGGGGAAGCTGTCGAAAAAGTTGAGCCGGACAAAGCCTGAACCAGAGAAGGGGATTTACTTCTGGGGAGGCGTGGGCCGAGGTAAAACTTACCTTGTTGATACCTTCTACGACGCGTTGCCGTTTAAGCGCAAGATGCGCACACACTTCCATCGTTTTATGCAGCGTGTTCACGGTGACCTGACGAAGCTTGCGGGTGCTAAGAATCCACTCACTGTGGTCGCTGATCAGATCGCTGAGGAAGCACGTGTCATCTGCTTTGACGAATTTTTCGTGTCTGATATCGGTGACGCTATGATTCTTGGTGGCCTGATGCAGGAGCTGTTTGACCGAGGTGTTACTCTGGTTGCGACCTCTAATATCGTGCCTGACGGTCTGTATAAGGACGGCCTGCAGCGCGATCGATTTATTCCGGCTATCAAGCTTCTTAATCAATTTACCGAAGTGGTCAACGTCGATAGTGGCGTTGATTACCGTTTGCGTACGCTGGAGCAGGCTGAGCTGTATCACTACCCGCTCGATGGCGATGCGAATTCCAGTCTGGAGAAAAGCTTTCAGGGACTGATAGCCGACCCGCGCCATGTCGAAGCTAACGCCAGCGTTGAGATTCTTGGGCGCAAAATACCGGCGAAAGCCGTGTGTGATGATATTGCCTGGTTCGATTTCTATGCCCTCTGTGATGGACCACGTTCACAGAATGACTACATCGAACTCGGCAAACTATTTCATGCCGTTATTGTCTCAGACGTGCCCGCTATGGGCTCGAAGAACGACGACCTTGCGCGCCGCTTTATCAATCTGATTGATGAGTTTTACGATCGCGGTGTGAAAGTGATTATGTCAGCCGATGCGTCAATCCCTGAGATATACAGCACTGGTAAACTGGAGTTTGAATTTCAGCGCACGACATCGCGGATGCTGGAGATGCAGTCTCACGATTATCTTGCCCGCGAGCACCGTCCGGACTGATCAGCCTTTCAACTGGTCAAGCCCAAATTTACGGCTGAGTATACGATCCAGCATACGTAGAGGCAGCCAACGCTTCAACAGCGGTAATGCTGTGCTGCCATTTCCAATTCTGATTTCAGGGGCAGGGTGCCCCTGGATGCGCAGTAGCATTTCTTTGGCGAAGGCTTCCGCTGTGGTGGGGTTCTGCTGAGACGCGACCGCCCGTTCCCGGATTTTATCTTCGACTGCCTTAAATAAAGAATCGGGCATGAGTAGGCCGCTGACCCCTGCCAGGGAGTTATCGCCGAAACTGGACTGAATCGCCCCTGGCTGGACTGTAATTACTTCAATACCAAAAGGCGCAAGCTCCATACGCATGGCGTCGCTCAGCGAGTGTAAAGCAGCTTTGGTTGCGCAATAGGCGCCCGAGAAAGGAGTCGTCAGGATGCCAGAAACAGAGCCAATGTTAACCACCTGAGCGTTATCTGAAGCTCTCAGCATCGGTAGCGCTTGTCGCGTGACACTTACAGGGGCAAGTACGTTGGTTTCAAACTGACGGAGAAGCTTCTCGCGGGATAGCTCGGTCACGGGCCCCATCGCGGCATAACCGGCATTGTTGATCAGAAGGTCGATATGACCAAGTCGTGCGCTTACTTCTTCAAAAACACGTTCGATGGCAGAGTCGTCGTTTACATCAAGTGCCATCCGTATGGCATTGTCATGATCAAGGTACTGCAGGTCATCCACATTACGGGCCGTCGCCACAACAGTATCTCCACGAGAAATACAGGCGCGCGCCAGTGCTCTGCCAATACCTGTTGAACAGCCAGTAATAAACACATTTCTCGTGGTCATGTCCGTTTCTCCGTCATGGAATCCGTTGTGCCTTGTTATTGGGGCCCTTCTGCGGCTTCAAGCAAATCCAGGACTTCTTTTCGGATGCTACTCATATCTTTAGGGTTGAAGCCGACGTGCTGACTGTGCAGCTTGCCCTTGTGGTCAATAAGAAAGGCGGTTGGCATACCTCGCAACTGATAGGTTGCTGCCGTTCCTTCGTTATCGAACAGAGTAGGGTAATCAACCGGGTATTCCTTCAGGAAGCGAAGGCCCTCTTCACGCGTTTCATCAACATTCAGAGCCAGAACTTCGAAGCCTCGATCTCTAAGTTCGTTGCGGAGTTCGTTGAGCATGGGTAATGATTTCCGGCACGGACCACACCAGGATGCCCAGAAATCCAGGTAGATAACCTTTCCTCGGTAGTCGCTCAGGGATATCTGGCGTTCTTCGTCCAGCGTGTTCAGAGTGAATTCAGGTGCATTAATCTTGCCTTCTGCGTGAACACAGGCAACCCCGGTGAGCACTACGAGAGCGAGAAGGCGGGTGATTACTTTGATGATCGACACAAAACGCGCAGCAACTGGCATAACAGTTTCCCTGAAAAATTGAGACTGTATTCTGAGCGGTATCCTTGTATTTGACAATCCGGGCTTTTCAGCCAGATCACCTCTTCGGGTGGTTTTCGTTTATGCCCCTGCAGGACTGACAGTGTCGTCTACACTGTAATGAGTATTTGCAGAGGGAATAGGAATGAAATTACAGAAGCCGCTGATTGCGATGCTGCTGGGTTTACTATTGCATTTGGTTGGAATTAGCGACGCGTCAGCACGAGTGGCTTCGATACCGGGTTATTCTCCAGATAACAATGTGCTTGATGTCGCCGAAGCAGAGTCGGGTCAGAATCTGGCTTTTATTACCCGCTACGTTGAGGATACCTCCGGCGACCTGGTGATTGGTGACGAAGAGAGCCTGGGCTGGAAAGCAGCTCGAGAGGACTTATCCTTCGGTTACACCAACTCCGTTTACTGGTTCCGATTCAATCTGACCAACTCCGGTCACAGGCACCTCAGCCGCTTGATCAGTATCTCGTATCCTGTTCTTGATTATATTGATCTGTACCGGAAGACCAACGACGGTAAGTGGCAGCTTATTAGTCTGGGAGACAAGCAGGAATTCAGTGATCGCCTGTTGCCCCATCGTCATTTTCTGATTCCGTTCGAGATCGATCCGGGCGATGTCCAGGAATGGGTCTTCCGGGTAGAAACCTCCAGCTCAATGCAGGTACCTATGACGCTTTGGGATGAGCGTGACTTCTTTGTGCATGATCAGAATCAGCTTCTCGGGCTGGGTCTGTATTACGGCATTATGCTCATCATGGTGTTTTATAACCTCTTTGTGTTTTTCTCAGTTAAAGAGGGGAATTACCTTTTTTACGTTCTTTATGTCGGCTGTATGGCGGGTTTTCTCGGTAGTTTGCAGGGCATCAATTTCCAGTACTTATGGCCCTCAGCGATTCACTGGAACGATCAAAGTATTATTGTGCTGTTATCCGGCGTCATTATTTTTGCCGGCATATTCACGAGAAAATTTCTCTATCTTCATACCGATCAGTCGTTCTTTAATAAGCTGATCGGGCTGCTGATTCTGATTTGTATCGGCATCGTATTTTTGAGTAACCTGGTGGTTTATCACACCCTGATTCGGGTACTGATTGTTGTCGCTATGCTTGCGATGATCGGCGCTATCGTACTTGGCGTAAGGCGTTGGGCTGAAGGGTTTGTCGCAGCGCGTTATTACACCATTGCCTGGACCAGTTTCCTGCTTGGCGGCATCGTTCTCGCCCTTAATAAATTCAACATTATTCCCAGAAACTTCTTTACAGAAAATTCGCTTCAGATCGGCTCTGCAATGGAAGTTATTCTGCTGTCGTTTGCATTGGCCGATCGTCTTAATCAGGAAAAACGTGAGCGTTACGAAGCTCAGATCAGTGCGTTGGAACACGAAAAACTGGCTCGCAAGGCACAGACTGAAGCCCTGGATCAGGAACGTAATGCGCGTAAAGCGCAGGAAAAGGCCCTTGAACACGAGCGGGCTGCGCGGGAAGCACAGGCAAAAGCACTGGATATTCAAAAAAGAGCAACAGAGACACTGGAGCGCCGTGTTCGGGAAAGAACACTGGAGCTTGAGAATGTAAACGAGCAGCTTGAGCGTATGAGTACGACAGACGCACTGACGAATGTCAGAAACCGTCGTTTCTTTGATGATTTCCTGGATCGTGAGTTTGCATTAGCGCGTCACGATATGGCGAACTTTTCCATACTTTTGTTAGATATCGACCACTTCAAACAGGTTAACGATACCTATGGCCACCAAGCGGGTGATGAGATTCTGCGTTGTATTTCCGGGGCTATCAGTGAAACGATCGATAATAAAGATTCGGTCGCAAGGTACGGTGGTGAAGAGTTTGCCGTGGTTCTTCCTGGGATTAATCAGGAGCAGGTTGCATCCATTGCTGAAGCTATTCGCTTGTCGGTAGCGTCTATCAATCTTGACCGCATCGCAGATGGCTTCCGTGTGACTATCAGCGTCGGCTGTCACTCGGCGATTCCAGATGATACTGATAGTCCTGAAATCTGGTTGTCGAAAGCAGATGAAGCGCTGTATCGCGCGAAAGAGAATGGTCGTAATCGTGTGGAGTGCTGGTCGGAGGAAGTTCAGGCGAAGAACTAATCCTCGCCTGTTTAATTTAGTTTACTGGATAGAAGTCTGGCTGGCATATCCCACTCTGAAGCCTCCCCAATGCTTGCCATTAACCCAGATCGGCACTGAAAGGTCATGCATTACTTCGCCAGTGTCACGCTTATAAGTCTGAAGCAAAAATAGTTTTTGGTTACTGCCACAGCGTGACCCTGTGCGATCGTCGAAGATACGCTTGGTACGATTGTTCACCAGGTCTTTGTGGTAGTCACCACTCAGAGGCTGAGCGAATTTTTTGTTATGAGTCGGGAAGTAGCCATTATCATCGACAGCACCAGCATATGCGATGAAGGCGTTACGCTGTAATATCGGCTCTTGGATGTCAGGTAATAGCTCATCAGTAAAGGCATCGAAATCTGTGGAAAATTTCTTGGGATTTGTCCCGGGAATATCACGATATTCGCGGCTGAAGAGGGCGTCGTGTGAGATTTTTCCGCTGGCAATTGCTTGTTCAAATAGTTGACCAATCGCCTCAGCGGCACTGAACGCTTCAGCTTTAACCGTGTCGTGCGGTTCACCTAAATTACCACTACCGAAAGATTCGAAAATGCTCTCTGCGGATTCTGATAGACCGGATGACTTATCAGCAATGGAAGCAACTTCGTTCTCAGTTTCCTGATAGTGGGCTGAAGTTTGTCCGATGATTCCGGAAATATGCTGAATATGCCCGGTATTATCGTTCATGTTTTCGACCAGCGCATTGACGGCATGTTGTATGTTGTCGGCGCGTTTGTTGATTTCAATGAGATGATCATTCAGCTCACGCGTCATGCTGACCCCTTCATCAATTACCTTGATCAGGTTACTGCTGTTGCCTGCTGCAAGTTTCACTTCCTGATTGATTTGGGCGATGGTGGTGCCAATCTGTTCAGTCGCATCTGATGTTTTCCCAGCCAGAGCGCGCACTTCGTCAGCGACCACTGCAAATCCGCGCCCCTGTTCGCCAGCCCGCGCAGCTTCAATGGCAGCATTTAATGCCAGCAGGTTGGTTTGTTCTGCAATGTCATTAATGATGCTGGTTACCTTGCTGATGTTTTCAGATTTGGCCTCGAGATTGGAAATAAGCTCTGCATTACTTTGCACCTGGTCGCGGGTTTCTTCCATTTTCGGAATCGTGCGGTTAATGGCCTCGCTGCCAGCTCGGTTTATCTCCATGGCTTCATTAGTGGCGCGTGCGGCTTCTCGTGTCTGCTCCAGCATATCTTCCATTGTGTTGGAGATACGCCCAGTGCTGTGCACTATCTGTTCACTGTCTTTTGCTTCCTCGTGAATGCGTTGTTGCAGCTTGTTTGCGGCGTATGACATTTCGGCCGTAGAGATGGCGATATGGCCACCGTTTTCTGCAAGGTTCTGTTGGATTCTTCTTGCTGAAGTCAGGTAGTTGTTGATGTCTTGGGTGGCATCTGTAAGCCAGTCCGCGGATGGCTTGATATCGTGTCTGTCGCTTTTTATCGAAGCGGTCAGGTTGCAGATAAGATCGGTCGTTGGTCTCAGTATCAGCCTGTGTTGTAGAAGAGCAGTCGTACAGGTCGCGACAACTGCACTCAGTATTAAAGCCAGTATTGGCTCTGCGCCTGTTTCAAGATTTGCAAAACCCATGACGATTCCGGCTAAGCTGCCGACCAGCACCGACCCAGCGATCAAACGTGAACTAGAAACCATAGAGAACTCTCCGCTTTGTCCTCTTTGGAGAATAGTTCATATGGCCTGAAAGGATATTTGTATGTGTCAGACGGCATAGAAAGTCATGCACCTGCGCGCGTGGCGGGACAGATTGTCAGCGTGCTAAAAACGGATTGCTTGCTAAGAGGAGATAGGGAAGTACCACCGAATGGTGCCGAAGGGGAGACTCGAACTCCCACGGGCGTAAGCCCACTGCGACCTGAACACAGCGTGTCTACCAATTCCACCACTTCGGCAAAAGGGTGTGACGACAATGTCGCCTACAGCACCACCAACACGGTAGGTTGTTGATGGTGCCCAGGGGGAGACTCGAACTCCCACGAGCGTAAGCTCACTGCGACCTGAACACAGCGTGTCTACCAATTCCACCACCTGGGCAAAACAAGATTCTTCTTGCGAAGATTCTTCACTGACCGAAAGATCCGTTGGTACTGAAATATTGGTACCAGAGGCCGGACTCGAACCGGCACACCCGAAGGCGGGGGATTTTGAATCCCCTGCGTCTACCAATTTCGCCACTCTGGCAAATCAGTATCGGTCAGTGGCCGCGTATATTACTCAGTATTTTCTGAACGTCAACAATTTTTTCTAAGTATTTCCTTAACTTAGGAAATTATCTCGGGTAACCTTGCGTCCGGTTTTACGCGCATACTCCGCCCGCTATCCTCAGGCCAAATGAATGAAAACGAGTGACTTCAGCTTCGAGCTTCCTGATCACCTGATTGCCCGACATCCTGCTGCTGAACGCAGTGCTTCGCGGTTGCTGGTATTTGATCCGCAGCAACAACAGATAGACGATCGCATCTTTCGCGATATCGAGTCCCTGATCGAGCCAGGTGATCTGCTGGTGTTCAATAACACCCGGGTGATTCCAGCGCGTTTGTTTGGTGAAAAGGCGTCGGGCGGTAAGCTGGAAGCTCTGATTGAACGCGTTGTTTCTGAACATGACGTTCTGGCGCATCTTCGTAGTTCGCGCTCACCGAAGCCGGGACAGTTGATTTCTCTTGGCGGGGAAGACGCAGAGGTGGTAGGCCGCGAGGGAGCCTTGTTTCATCTGCGCTTTACCTCTGAGCGCCCTGTATTAGATATCCTTGAAGACGTCGGGCACATGCCTTTGCCTCCATATATGGAGCGGGAAGACGCAGAAGAGGATCGCGAGCGTTATCAGACCGTATATGCAGAGAAGCCGGGTGCCGTAGCAGCGCCGACTGCGGGTCTGCACTTTGATGACGGCCTGCTTGAGCGCCTGACAGCGAAGGGAGTGAACTTTGCGTTTGTGACCCTGCACGTCGGTGCCGGTACCTTTCAGCCCGTGAAAGTCGATAACATTCACGAGCATCATATGCATTCAGAGTACATTGAAGTTCCTGAAGATGTTGTCGAGGCTGTCAGGGCGACAAGGGCGGCGGGTAAGCGTGTTATTGCAGTCGGTACGACCTCGGTGCGAAGTCTTGAGTCGGCCAGTCGCAGCGGGGCAATCGAAACGTTTCAGGGAGACTCGGATATTTTTATCTACCCCGGATACGAATTCCGCAGTGTTGATGCCATGATCACGAATTTCCATTTGCCTGAATCGACT
Organism: Thalassolituus sp.; assembly: GCF_984348125.1. Classification (NCBI taxonomy): domain Bacteria; kingdom Pseudomonadati; phylum Pseudomonadota; class Gammaproteobacteria; order Oceanospirillales; family Oceanospirillaceae; genus Thalassolituus; species Thalassolituus sp. The sequence goes on along the minus strand of NZ_CFHJLR010000005.1, from coordinate 169,739 downwards.
CTGATTATGTTGGTGTCTGCGTTTGCCGGTCGTGAAGGAACGCTTGCTGCCTATGACCATGCGGTAGCCAATGAATATCGTTTTTACAGTTATGGTGACGCTATGTTTATGCCGTGTCGCCTGCACCAATCAAGCGGGAGCTGATTATGACTCGTGAATGCTTTATGCAGTTTGAACTGCATGGCACGGATACGCCGAAAGACGAGGGTGGCAGCTTTGCGCGTCGCGGCACCATCACGTTTCCCCGAGGAAAGGTAGAGACGCCTGCTTTCATGCCTGTTGGAACCTATGGTTCAGTCAAAGGCCTGAACCCTGAGCAGGTCGAGGCGCTGGGTGCTCACATTATTCTGGGTAACACCTTTCACCTGATGTTACGTCCCGGCACCGAGATAATTAAGGCGCATGGCGATCTGCATGATTTCATCGGCTGGGATAAGCCTATTCTCACTGACTCCGGCGGTTTTCAGGTGTTCAGCCTTGGCGATATGCGTAAAATCACAGAAGAGGGCGTTACCTTTGCTTCGCCGGTAAACGGTGACAAGGTTCTGATGACGCCGGAAAGCTCAATGGAAGTTCAACGCGACCTCGGTTCAGATGTCGTCATGATTTTTGATGAGTGTACGCCTTACCCGGCAACGACTCAGGAGGCCGCAGACTCCATGCGTATGTCTCTGCGTTGGGCTCAGCGCTCAAAAGACGCGCATGGCGATAACCCATCCGCGTTGTTCGGCATTATTCAGGGCGGTATGTATGAGGACCTGCGGGACGAATCTTTGCAGGGGCTGATGGATATCGGCTTCGATGGCTATGCGATCGGTGGCCTTAGCGTCGGTGAACCTAAAGACGACATGATGCGTATCCTGCGCCATACCGCACCTCAGATGCCAGAAGACAAACCACGCTACCTGATGGGCGTTGGCAAACCGGAAGATCTCGTGGAAGGTGTGCGCAGGGGCGTTGATATGTTCGACTGCGTTATGCCAACCAGGAATGCGCGCAACGGGCACCTTTTTACACACAATGGGGTTGTAAAACTCAGGAATGCCGCCAATAAGACTGATACTGGTCCTATCGATGCTGAATGCGATTGCTACACCTGTAAGAACTACAGCCGTGCATACCTGCATCACCTCGACAAGTGCGGTGAAATTCTTGGTGCAACGCTCAATACCATACATAACCTGCATTACTATCAGACTCTGATGGCCGGTTTGCGCAGTGCTCTTGAAGAGGGTACATTTGCCGCATTCGTTTCAGACTTCTACGCTCGCCGCGGCCGGGAAGTGCCGCCGCTGGATACACCGGAAGGCTGAGACCACAACGATTTTAATTACAGGCGATGCCTGAACATTGGGAGTAAATTTGAATGAAAGCTTTAATGGCGCTGTTTGCTGTTGTTCCTGCAACTGCTTTTGCTGAGGCCGCACCTCAGCCTGCAATGGGCGATGCCTTTTCCTGGGTATTCCTGCTCGGCTTTGCAGCGATCTTCTACTTTATGCTGTGGCGTCCACAGGCAAAACGTCAGAAAGAACACAAAAACCTGATCGAAGGTCTGGCGAAAAACGACGAAGTCGTTACCGCCGGCGGCATGCTCGGTAAAGTGACCAAAGTGACTGAAGAGTTCGCTGTCATTGAAGTGGCTGACGGTGTCCAGTTCCCTGTCCAGAAAGTTGCTGTCACTGCAGTACTTCCTAAAGGCACTATCAAAGAAGTAAAAGCCTGACCAATCCCTGTAACGGCCTCTTCAGAGGCCGTTTTTTATGCTGAAGGAATAGGGCAGTTGTATGCTCAATAAATATCCACTGTGGAAAAACCTCCTCATTCTTGTGGTGGTTGCACTGGCGTTCATCTACGCCGCCCCTAATCTCTACCCACCTGACGCAGCAATTCAGGTAACGCCAGCGCGCGCTGGTGCTGAAATGTCGTCTGCCACCCTGAATAACGTTCGCGAAGCATTGGATGACGCGGGGATCAGTTATTTTGGCGAAGAAGTAAATGGCAGCACCGCGCTGCTGAGACTCGAATCCTCTGACGCACAGCTCCCTGCAAAATCAGCCATCCAGCGTAAGCTGGGGGATGAGTTTGTAGTTGCTCTGAACCTCGCACCGACAACGCCGGACTGGCTGGTCAATCTTGGTGCTGGCCCTATGACGCTGGGCCTTGACCTGAGTGGCGGTGTTCACTTCCTGATGGAAGTCGATATGGATGAGTATGTCTCCGGGCGTATCACGAACTACCGTGAAGACCTGAGAACCAGCCTGCGTCAGGAAGATATTAAATATCGTCGGGTTGTTGTTGAAGGCACTAAGGTTCGACTGAGCTTCCGCCAGGAAGCTTTGCGCAGCGAGGCCCGAACTTTTATTAATCGCAATTACCCTGGTGAATTCCTTCCTCAGGAAGAAGAGGTCGATGGCAACTTCGACCTGATCCTGATGCTCACTGAGCAGAAAGTCCGTGATTTCGAAGATTATGCCCTGAAGCAAAACCTGATGACGCTGCGCAACCGTGTTAACGAACTTGGTGTTGCTGAGCCACTGGTTCAGCGTCAGGGCCGCAACCGAATTGTGGTTGAGCTGCCGGGCGTGCAGGACACAGCTGAGGCCAAGAAAATTCTGGGTAAGGCTGCGAATCTTGAATTCCGCCTTGAAGCAGAACCGGGTGCCAGCCGCTTTGCGACGGAAGAATATAGTTTCCGTGACAACCAGAACCGCACTGCGCGTCTTGAGAAAAAAGTCATTACAACAGGTGACAGCGTCACCAATGCCAGCTCTGGCTTTGATGAGAACAGCTTCCCTCAGGTAAATATCAGTCTCGACAGCAAAGGCGCTGCGCGTATGACGCAGGTGACCAAGAAAGCGGTTCAGCGTCGTATGGCTGTGCTGTTTGTCGAGCGTAAACCGAAGACAACCTACGAGATGGTCGATGGCGTAGAGCAGCCTAAGACGATTCAGGTTGTCGAGAAATCGATCATCTCTCTTGCCACGATTCAAAGCGTCCTGGGCAGTAGCTTCCGTATCACCGGGCTGCAGTCCGCTGAAGCGAATGAGTTGGCATTGCTGCTTCGTTCCGGTGCGCTTGCTGCACCGATGGATTTTGTTGAAGAGCGGACGGTAGGTCCAAGCCTGGGTGCTGAAAACATCGAAATGGGCGCACGCTCTGTGATGGCAGGCCTTGCTCTGGTTCTGATTGCCATGCTCGTGTTCTACCGCGCGTTTGGTTTTATCGCGAATATTGCTCTTGCGGTGAACCTTGTTCTGCTGGTTGCCCTGATGTCGATTATCGGTGCGACCCTCACCTTGCCGGGTATTGCCGGTATCGTTCTGACTGTGGGTATGGCGGTGGATGCGAACGTGCTTATCTTCTCGCGAATACGGGAAGAGCTGAAAAATGGCCGGTCGCCTCAGCAGGCAATTCATGAAGGTTATGACCGTGCCTTCCTGACCATTTTCGACGCCAACCTGACCACGCTGATTGTTGCTGTGATTCTGTTTGCAGTGGGGACTGGTCCGGTTAAAGGGTTCGCCGTCACACTGTCTTTCGGAATCCTGACGTCTATGTTCACTGCGGTCATGGTGACCCGTGCAATGACTAACCTGCTGTACGGTGGTCGCCGTGTAGAGCGCCTGTCGATTGGAGGTAAGGCATGAATACTGTGAACTTTATGCGTTTCCGTCATATTTCGACGGCGATTTCACTAACGTTGCTACTGATTTCGGTCGTTGCTATTGGTATGCGCGGTCTGAACTTCGGTCTCGATTTCACTGGCGGTACGCTGCTTGAAGTGGAATACGAAACCCCAGTTCCTCTCTCTGAGGTGAAATCGGTCCTTGATACCGCAGGCTACCGTGATGTTGTCGTGCAGAACTTCGGTTCTGAGACCGATGTTCTGGTTCGTATGTCTGAGTCCTTCCGTGATGACCTGGGTAACGAAGTTCTCGGGTTGTTGCAGACGAATGTCGAAGATAATTCACTGACATTGCTGCGTAGCGAATTTGTCGGCGCAAGTGTTGGTGAGGAGTTGCGTGATCAGGGCGGTATCGCCATGCTGGTGGCGCTTTTCGTCGTAATGGCCTACGTCGCATTCCGCTTTCAGTGGAAGTTTTCACTCGGTGCGGTCATGGCCTTGTTCCATGATGTTCTTATCATTGTTGGTATGTTTGCGCTCTTCCAGTGGGAGTTTGATCTTAATGTACTGGCAGCCTTGCTCGCCGTTATCGGTTACTCGCTGAACGACACCATTGTTGTCTCTGACCGGATACGTGAGAACTTCCGTATGATGCGTATCGGGTCTCCGGCTGAGATCATCAATGAATCACTGACCCAGACACTGGGGCGGACATTGATGACCTCCTTGACGACCATTCTTGTGCTGCTTGCGCTCTTGTTCCTGGGTGGGGATATCATCCATAACTTTGCATTAGCGCTCACGATCGGTGTTGGCGTAGGTACCTACTCATCCATCTATATCGCAGCGAACCTTCTGCTGGCATTCAATGTCAGTCGCGAAGACCTGCTACCGCCAGAGCTAGAAGAAGAGGGTGACGAGGCTCCTTAGTTTCGGTTTACTATCTTCGGAATGAATAAGAGCGGCCCAGCCGCTCTTGTTGTTCTATCGGTCAGATACTCATACGTCTGTTTTAGACGTACTGTTGTAACGGCGTACGCCATTCATGACTGGCGCGTTGCATTTTACGCCATTTGAATGGTATCAATATGTAACGGGATGGCATGGGGGTGTCCCGGGTAGGGTCGGAACATAAGCTTCGGGATGGAGCAAAACAGGACGTTTGCGGCAAAACTTGTGTCATTAAGGGACAGTTAGCCGGATTTGTCTTTATAACAATAATGAAAGCGGTATGCTGCCGCATTGCTGATTCTCTACTGACCTTTTGGGGGCAAAAGCCAGTGAGCCATCATAATCAGCTATCAGAAGAATAATGAAGGAAGCAGAATGAACGTCAGAACCTTGTTTGCCACTCTGTTTGGTCTTTTGTTTCTGTCGTCCGCAACACTCACTTATGCGGCTGACGATCTCGAATCCCGACGAAACGCAAAGCTCGAAGCAACAGTAATGAACCCCAATCTGCCGCTTGAGAAGCGCATACGTGCGCTCAAGAAATTGCAGAAGGATGAAATGGTTAACGGCCGTATCCTGAGGACGTTCTGTGTCTGGGACCCGCTGGGTAAAACTGGTCCGATTTCCTCGACTGTTGAAGATCAGAAGTTGCGTTCTCTTCATTATGGAATGGACCTCACTGTTATAACTTATCAGGATGAATCTGAGCTTGTCGAGGCGCTTCGCAGCGGCGAAGAATGTGATGCCGCCCTGATTCGTGGTGTTGCTGCAATGGAATTCAACCGTTTTGCTGGCACCATTGAGTCGGTTGGTGGTTTGCAGAGTCGCCAGCAGGTTCAACTGCTGATGCAGGTGATTGCGAATCCGCGCATGGCACAGCGCCTCGGCGATGATAATTACGTTGTACTCGGCCTGGCTACTCTGGGTTCCTCTTTCCGTTACAGTGCCGATCGTAGTAACCGTTCACTCGCCAGTTTTAAAGGCAAAAAGATAGCAACCGAGTCGTTTGACCCCGGGATGGCTCGGCTGACCGAAGCCTTCGGTGCTGATGCTGTGGTCGGCGATATGATGAGCAACGTTCAGAAATACGCCGACAATGAAGTTGCGGGCATGATGTCACCCATTGTCGCCTACCTTGTTATGGGTAGTGGGCAGATCTCGGGTGATGTGGCAATTATTGATACTCCTGTGGCTCAATCGACTATTCAGTTAATTGGCCGTACGGAAAAGTTTCCTCCGGGGCTTGCTCAGATTCTGCGTGAAGACTTCCTCTTCAAGTTCGATAACTATGCACGTCGCGTTGATAACGAAATGGCGCTTGTTCCAGAGTCTTTCTGGGCAAAAGACAGTGCTCAGGATATCGCTGCACTGGAAAAGCATTCTCTGGATGTTCGTCTCAAACTCCGTGAGGAAGGGTATTACGATCCGGCAATGCTCAGGCTGCAACGCAAGATTCGTTGTAAGTTTGACCCTTCCCGTAGCGAGTGCAGTAATTCGAAGGAGTAATCCTGATGTTGTGTGTACAAGCGAACAAAAGGCAGCTCAGGCTGCCTTTTTTAATAATTAACCGTTCTCAGAGCAAAAATGTTCTCGACTGTGCTCTGTTAATTCAAGCACGGCAGAGTGACTGTGACGCCGTTCAGCAACGATGGCGTAGAAGGCTTGCTGTAGTTCTGGGACAGTACCTGCAACGTTGACGTCGTAGCGACGACAGATCTCTTCTGTGATGACTTCCGGCGCAAAAAAGAACCCATGTCCTTCACTGCCAAACGCTTTAAGCAGTGCCGAGTCATCGAATTCTCCGGCAATTCGCATCGAAATTCCCTGGCGTTTGAGCCAGCTCAACAGGTTTGTTCGCATCGTCGATGAAGAGCCGGTCGGTATCAGAAGCGGTGCATCCACGAGACACTCCGGAAATGACTTGCCCTCCAGCAAGCGACCATTAGCAAAGCACGCAAGCCGGCTGGCACCAAGCTCATGGCTGAAGCAGCGTATGTTCATGCCCGGTGGCACGGGGCTATCGGCCAGCACGACATCAAGTCTGTGCACCGCCAGTTCGCCTAGTAAGGTGATCATCTGCTCTTCTCGGCATATCAGCTTCATCTGTGGATTCTTGGCGATGATAGGGGCAAGCAGCTGGTGAGTAATTGACTTGGGCAGGGCGTCTACGATGCCCACCCTGAGCTCTTCGGGGCGTGTAGTCAACCCCTGCTGCATGACTTCCTGCATCTCTTCGCCTAAGCGGAATATGTCTTTGCAGTATTCGTATGCCAGGTGGCCCGCGTCGGTCAGTTCGACGTTACGACCATTGCGGCGCAGTAACGCTTCGCCCAGATCGTCTTCGAGTAATTTGAGCTGCCCACTTATGGTTTGCGGTGTGATAGCAAGGCGGTCTGCAGCCGCCTGAATGCTACCGCTTTCTGCGACCGCGAAAAAATAGTGCAGGTGCTTATAGTTGAGTCTGTGCATACTTCGTAAAAACCGATGTATCATATATAGTTAATACGAATATTATTGTTGTAAAACGCGTCATACAATACGTAAATCAAAAAAGGAGTGAGACTATGAAACGTCCCGATTATCTGAATTCAGAAAACAACGAGCCGGTTGCACGTAGCATACCGGTTGATCAGTATCAGGCTGGTACCGGTGGCAACACCTTTGCACCTGATGCACAAAAAGTACTGCGTAACACCTACGCGCTTCTGGCCATGACGCTGGTATTCAGTGCCGCTATGGCGGGTGTCTCTATGGCAGTGAACGCGCCTTCTTTGGGTTTGCTGACTCTGGTTGTAGCTATCGGTCTTATGTTTGCTATTCATAAAACAGCTAACAGCGTTGCTGGTATTGCGCTGACCTTCGTTTTTACTGGCTTCATGGGCTTTACCCTTGGGCCAATGTTGAACATGGTTGCTGGCATGCAAAGCGGTGGCGCGACCATTGGCCTTGCGTTGGGCGGCACGGGCGTAACCTTCCTGCTGATGTCCGCATTTGGTATGTCTACTAAGCGAGACCTGTCTGGTTGGGGCAAGACTCTGTTTGCAGGCTTTATCGTAGCCATCATTGGTGGCGTGGTCGGATACTTGTTTAACATCCCGGCTCTCTCGCTGGCTATCTCTGCGATTGTCATTCCGCTGAGTGCTGCACTGATCAGCTATGAAACAAACAGCATCGTGCGTGGTGGCCAGACTAACTACGTTCTTGCGACAGTCAGTCTGTATGTCGCGATCTACAACCTGTTTGCGAACCTCCTTGTTCTGTTGGGCGTATTCGGCTCAGACGATTGATAACACTCTGACTCTCTGTGCTCATGAGGGTGTGCCGCAGGCCTGAGGTCTGCGGCTTTTTTGTTTCTGGGCTAAGCTGAATGTATGAAGATACTCCTGTTTTTAGTCTTGGCTTCCGTATACAGCGCCGCGGTCTTGGCTCTGCCCGTGTGCTCAGACCGTGACGCAAAGGCCGCGTCAGACGAAAAAGCCCTCAGCTACTTTCGTAAGCAAGGCGAAATCTTCCATCCCGCCCGTGTTCTCAAGAAACACAACACGAGTCGCCATAAAGAAGTTGCGAGCTATGTGAAGTTTGGCGAAAAGCGCTACAGCATTTTCACTTTGGTAGACACAGACTGCTACGCCAGATTCATCAAACGCACCCGACAAGGTGACTAACGCGCTTCCTCATCTACGAGCAGCTTCTCATTCGCTGGGGTTACTGATAACTTATACTTAAGTTATACAAAGGCTAGGGTGAGACTATGATTCAATTCCAGAAACTGAATAAACGAGATCCCATAGAAAAGGTCATTATTGTGTCGCTTGATCTTGCTCTTTATCAGGTGAATGTCCTGGTTGATGGACAAGAACTGCTGGTCTCTGACAAGAAAGGAAAACCATTGCGCGCCCGAAATACCCTCGAAATTGAAGCTCTATTCGAAGGCTACAACGTCAAGGATATGGTGTTGCGGCATGAAAGCGCCTACGACGAGATGGTGAATCAGCCCACGCGACAGGGAAGCAACCGGATGGAGGTGCCGCTGGGGCGCAATGGCCTGGGTTTTGCTGCGAACGATAGCGAGTAGATCTTTCCTTTCAGGCCGCGTGAGCTAGGCCTTTAATTGCGGGTATCTCGTATGCGTGCGTTATTTTCACTGATAGACGGCTCTGATTTATCGGTCCGGAAAAGGGAGCTGGTTGCTATAGTGTGAATCTATTTCGACGTTAACATGCCCGCGACACTGATCACGTTCATGGCCACTTCAACGATACGCTTATTGCTGTCCATCGCTGCCTGACGAAGGTGGCGATAGGCTTCCTCTTCCGTGATCCCTTTCGACTGGATCAGCAACCCTTTCGCCTTATCAATCAGCTTGCGTTCATCGAGTGCCTGGCGAGCTTCAGCAAGTTCGCTGCTGATGCGTTGTAAGCGCTCCGCCTGTCCCTGAACAAGGTCGGATATAGAACGCGCCAGTTTCACGTTAACACCGGGTGTCAGGTTGCTATCCGAATTTAACGTCGACTCAGGCAGCAGGCCTAATGGAGACTCGGGTGGCTCACTGACTTCTGCCAGATCCTTCAGGTGTTCTCGGTGGAGCCTCAGGTCTTCTTCGGCAGAATTAATTTTGGTTTCACAGAGTTTCATCAGGTCGCCGGTCATATCGAGTTCGATGCTCTGCATTTCATCGATTCGGCGTGTCGCTACCTCATACCATACTTCACTGATGGAGGTCGGCAAAGCATCCTCAGTACGATAGCGCTCAATCATCTTACGCAGACGTTCCAGCTCAGCCGTTGCCTCACAGCTCTCAAGTTGATGCCAGCGCGCTTTAGGAACACTGGCAGAGAATTCGGTGAAAATACCGAAGCAGCGTTCCTGCGCATCGAGTAGCTCGTGCACTTTATCCTGGAGGGTATTGCTGAAGCTCCCGCTGGTGAAGCCGATCAATCCCATCGCACGTTCCTGGCCCGCATATTCTTTACCTTGAACAAAGTTAAAGAGCGCAACCAGTGCACGGGTGATCTCCGGGTCATCAGCGATATCAGCCGCTTCAAATATCACCGTCAGCAGCCCAGTAATCAAGCGGCTGTAAAGTGCGGTGTTCTCAGTGGCCGACACTTTGCGCGCGGTTACCTGTGCTCGCAGTGCGTCTATTCCTTCAAGGCATTGAATAACAAACGCCAGACTACTCAATAGTCGGGTTGAGTGGGAGAGAGAGTCGCTTTCACTGAGTTCCGTAAGCGTCTGCCGGAACTGCTTCTGGGCAATGCCGGTGACTTCGAGTTCATCGGCTCGCTGCTGCGCGTAGCGCTGTCCGTCGGACACAAGATAAATGTTGGACAGACCACGTTCACGCTGAAGTTCGTGAATGAGTTCCGTTACCCGACCCACCAGGCGGCAATTCACCTGCAGTTGTTGAAGCGCTGCAATTTCAGCGTGTTTGGCGGCGAGCAGAAAGTCTTCGGAGGTGGTCAGTTGAGGCATGAATCTTAATGAATCCTGATAGTTTGTGGGGATGATACGCTGCAGTGGGAGGAAGTTGAATTAACCTGTGGCCGAAAAGATGACAAGTTGATCAGTCTTGGCCTGATGAGAGTGTTGTCAGTTATGCTACATCGCCCGCCATTGCGATTATCCTTACTTACACTTTACTCCATAAAGTAATGCTAAAGAAAAGTTGATGAATCAAGCAGTTAGGGAATATCTACTGACGTGCGCTCGTCACAAAAGGAGTGGGTGGCATGTATTGATACATTTGTCAGATGGTTATTGGAAAGACGATCTAATACCATCTACCTAATACGGGTCTTACTCCGTGTGGCCGTTTTGGTTACCACGGACAAGTAAGAAAATAATAAGAAAAACAGTGGCTTTTGTTTGCCGGGCTCGTACTCCATACCCCGATCAGCTCCAGTCACTTGTTCTCGCACGTCAATGCTCGCGCATGGACTCCTTAGGAGTGTTACTTTGATTAACTTCCGCACAGCACTACTCGTCTCACTGATTGCAGGTCTTACCGCTTGCTCATCAGGTGGTTCAGATGGCGATGATCCACGTGTTCCCGATCCAGTGAATGGGGGAGATCAGGCACCTGTGTCGCTTGATTTCTCGTCAACGCCAGAAGGTAACCCGGTAGAAGACGAGCGCTGGGAATACCAGATTGAAACCAGTCTGGCTGACAGCGACTTCCTGACCTACAGCCTTGTCAGTGGCCCTGATTCCATGACCATCTCAGAAGATGGTCTGGTGCAGTGGACGCCTGATGATGAGGACGGCACCGAGGTTCAGGTGACTGTGCGAGTTGTATACAACGATGGCACGAATACGGCCGATGCTCAGCAGACGTTTGAGCTCAGCGTTACGCCCGTTAACGATAAGCCTGAAATTACTTCAGTAGCTCCCGCAACGGCTGTCGCAGGGTCTCAATTTCAGTATCAGCTGGTGGTTAACGACCCGGATGATGCGAATGATGGAGAGAACCTCAGTTATTCGGTCGATCTGCCTTTCATCTCTAGTCAGACTCCAGAAGAGTATGGAATTTCGATTTCATCGACTGGCCTTCTGACCTGGACCGTCCCAGTGGATGCCTCTTATGCGCTTCGTACCGTCGGTCTGAATATTCGGGTAACCGTGACAGATGGCGAGGAAGACTGGGGAGATGTGCTCCTTGCTATACCGCCTCGTCAGAGCTGGTATCTGAAAGTTGTCGATGCAAATACGCCTCCTGAGATTGTGTCTTCGCCTGTGCTTTCAGCGACTGAAGACCTTGCCTACGAATATCAGATCGTTGCGGAAGACGTTGCTGGTCTGGATACGCAGGGTAACGAGATTCCTGATGATCTCGAATACACGCTGATCGACGGTCCGGACGACATGACCGTTTCTTCGACAGGTTTTGTCCAGTGGACTCCGACTGAAAATGGTTCATCACCTTACGATGTGAGTGTTGTTGTTCAGGTTGAAGATGGTGGAGAGAACGATGCTGAACCCGTACAGCAGTCGTACTCAATCACTGTTACTCCTGTGAACGATGCCCCGGTTATTAACGGTACGCCTGCCGCTGTTGCAGCGTTGGGTGGTACTTATGAATATCAGGTCAGTGTGACCGACCCGGATGATAACAACGACGGCTCTGGCTTAACCTTCAGTCTCGAAGGCCCTGAAGGCATGACCATTTCGCCGACAGGCTTTATCGAGTGGACTCCTGGCGTCGAAGGTACCTTCTCTGTCACTGTTACCGTTGTGGATGGACAGGAAGACGGCCCGGCCGAAGATACTGTTTCATGGATGGTTGAAGTGCGCGATAACAACACTGCGCCGGTAATCAATCAGTCTGAACCCGCGATCTCGACCACCGAAGATGCTGAGGGTTTTGCAACTTTGACTGCTGCAGATGCAGAAGGTGATGCTCTTGCCTGGAGCATTTCGGAGCAGCCATCAAACGGTGCTGCGATCGTTATCAATGGTGCCGTGACCTACACACCACTTCCGAACTTCAATGGCACCGACTCGTTCACCGTCGTTGTGTCTGATGGAAGCCTCTCTGACTCTGTTGTTGTCGATGTTGTAGTTGCGTCTGTGAACGATGCTCCGGTCATTGATCAAAGTGTGGCTGTTATTGAAACCTCTGAAGATGTTGCAGGCTCTGCAACGCTGACTGCCAGCGACGTTGAAGGCGATAGCCTGAGCTGGACCGTTTCGACAGGCGCCGAAAACGGCAACGCTGCCGTTGTAAATGGCGAAGTTACCTACACCCCGGATGCTGACTTCAGCGGCACTGATTCTTTTGTCGTAGAAGTGTCTGATGGCACTGACAGCGATACCATTACTGTAACGGTAACCGTTGCCGATGTTGCGGATGCACCTGTCATTGATCAGGAAACCGCTTCTATCACCACCGACGAAGATACCGATGGCTCGACTCTGCTGACAGCAACAGATTCAGACGGTGATCCTCTTTCCTGGAGCGTGAGTGCTCAGGCGACGAACGGTACCGCGGTAGCATTTGATGGCAATATTACCTATACGCCGGCTGCGAATTTCAACGGCAGTGATTCTTTCACCGTCGAAGTATCTGATGGTGGGTTGACGGATACCGTCGTAGTCGATGTCACTGTGAACTCAGTGAACGACTTGCCTGTGTTTGATCAGATGAATGCTCAAATCAGCACAGATGAAGATGTGCAGGGTGCAGTCAACCTGAGTGCATCGGATGTTGAAAACGATGTTCTGGTCTGGAGTGTGACCGAGCAGGCGGGTAACGGTGTTGCTGCAGTTGCAGATGGCAACGTGACCTACCAGCCAGCGGGTGATTTCTTTGGTTCGGATTCTTTTGTTGTTGCTGTTAACGATGGTGGCGAAAACGTCACTATGGCGGTCAGTGTGACCGTTGCCGCAGTCAATGATGCTCCGGTTATCCTCAGTACAGCACCGACTTCAGCTACGGAGGGTGTTGAGTATCGCTACGCGGTTGACGCCGATGATGTCGATGGTCCGACGCTGGCTTACAGCCTCGCGACTGCACCTGCGGGTATGCAGATTTCCGAGTCTGGCTTGATCACCTGGACGCCAGCAGACGGCATCAGCACCGCCAACGTGATTGTGGCTGTGTCTGATGGCAGTGGCAGTGGCAGTGGCAGTGTCACTCAGTCGTTCACGATTGCAGTGACCGATGTAAACGATGCCCCAGTGATTACCTCGGTGGCTCCAACGTCTGTCGTTTTGGGTGAGGAATACACCTATACGCCAAGCGCCACCGATGCCGAAAACGACCCCCTGACCTGGAGTCTGACTCAGAAGCCAGCCGGCATGACGATCAATGCAACAACCGGTGCGATCAGCTGGACACCAGCCGAAGCAGGCAGCAGCGGCACTGTGCGTCTGGTCGCCAACGATGGCAGCAGTGATTCTGTGGCCCAGACCTTCGTGATTACTGTGTCTGAGCCAGACAACGAAGCGCCGGTCATCGGTCAGGGCGAAACAGACACGCTGACCACCGATGAAGATACTCAGGGCAGTACTACTCTTACCGCCACCGACGCTAACGGTGACAGCCTGAGCTGGTCAGTATCCAGCCCGGCGAGTAACGGCAGTGCTGCGGTCGTGGGTGGCAATGTCACTTATACGCCAAACGCAAACTTCAATGGCAACGACAGCTTTACCGTTCAGGTGTCTGACGGTTCTCTGACCGATACCATTTTGGTAAACGTGACTGTGAGCGCGGTGAATGATCTGCCAGTTATCGCACAAGGTACGGGAACGGCGCTGACCACCTCAGAAAATACCGCAACGGGCGTGACTCTGAGCGCGTCTGATGTCGATGGCGATAGCCTGAGCTGGTCGATCAGTACTGCTGCTTCTGATGGCTCGGCAAGTGTAACGGCTGGCAATGTCAGCTACACCCCGAATGCCGGTTTCAATGGCAATGACAGCTTCACGGTTCAGGTCTTTGATGGCACGGCACCAGTCAGCTTCGTTGTTAATGTCGAAGTGACTGCGGTGAACGATGCGCCTGTGATTGATCAGGAAACGGCATCAGTTTCGACGTCTGAAGACACTCAGGGCACGACTGCTCTGACGGCTACCGATATTGATAGCGCCAGCCTGAGCTGGACCGTTTCAGTTGCCGCCAGCCATGGTTCGGCGGCTGTGTCCGATGGCAACGTCACCTACACCCCGAATGAAAACTTTAATGGCAGCGACAGCTTCACCGTTCAGGTGTCTGATGGTGAGTTGAGCGACAGCATTGAGGTCAGCGTGACTGTCACTGCGGTGAATGACGCGCCGGTCTTTGCTAATGCCGCCTCTACGTCGGCGGTGGAAGGCAGTGAATACAGCTACCAGGCCGTTATCACTGACCCGGATGATGTCAACAACGGTACCGATCTGACCTTCACTCTGGATCAGGCGTCGATTGATGCGGGCCTGACTGTGTCTGGCACCGGTCTGGTGACCTGGACGCCAGATAACGGCGTGACCTCAACCTCGGTGTCACTGAGCGTAGCGGATGGTGGTGAAGACGGAGCGTCTGCGGCGGTTCAGAACTGGACCATCACCGTCGACAGCGTGAACGACGCCCCTGTGATTACCTCCGAAGCGCCAACGACAGCGACTGAAGGGGTGGAATACCAGTACTCGATTCAGGTGAATGATCCGGACGACGCCAATAACGGCACCGATCTGATCTTTACCCCTGTATTGGTTCCTGAAGGTATGTCGGTATCGAACATGGGCCTGGTGACCTGGACGCCAGCAAACGGTGTTGAATCTGCGAATGTCGAAGTGCAGGTACGCGACGGCGGTGAAAGTGGTGCGCTTCCAGACAGCCAGAGCTGGACCATCACCGTATCTCCGGTGAACGATGCACCTGAAATTACTGAAGGCGCGAGCGTTGCGTTGCCAGCAACCGAAGACGTGCAGGCAACTCTGACACTGAACGCAACCGACATCGATAACAGCGGCGCTGAACTGACATGGTCAGTACAGAGCGCGCCAGTGAACGGTGTTGCTGCGATGTCTGGTACTGGCAACAGCCAGAGCCTGACCTACACCGGCAACGCTGACTTCAATGGTAGTGACACTCTGGTTGTTCAGCTGACCGACGGCGACCTGACCGACACCATCACAGTGAATGTGACGGTGGCGGCTGTAAATGACGCTGCGGTATTTACGTCAACGCCTGTAACAACTGCGACCGAAGGTGAAGCGTACGTTTACTTCGCGACGGCAAGTGATGTCGAAGGCGATACCCTGAACTTCAGTCTGCCCGTGAAACCGGTGGGTATGTCGATCAACAGTACAACGGGTGAAATGACCTGGACGCCAGCCAACGGTGTTGAATCTGCGAACGTGACCGTGCGTGTTAACGACGGTACTACAGATACGAACCAGAGCTTCAGCATCGTGGTAACTCCGGTGAATAACGCACCGGTGGTTACTTCATCACCAGTGACGACTGCGACAGAAGGTCAGGCCTACAGCTATCTGGTAATGGCAGACGATATGGACAGCGAAGTGCTGACTTTCAGCCTGACTTCTGCGCCAGAAGGCATGAGCATTGATGATGAAACAGGAGCGATCAGCTGGACGCCTGCGAACGGTGTGGAGTCTGCGTCAGTGACTGTTGAAGTCTCTGATGGTGAGCTGAGCGATAGTCAGACATTTACTGTCTCTGTATCTGCCGTCAACGACGCACCTGCGATAGATCAGGGTGATTCCACGGCGCTGACAACAGATGAAGACGCGAGCCAGACACTGGCACTGACGGCCACAGACATTGACGGCGACAGCCTGAGCTGGAGCGTTACTTCTGGTGCAGCTAATGGCGAAGCGTCAGTCGATAGCGCTGGCCTGGTAACTTATGTACCAGCGGCCGATTTCAACGGGTCAGATACTTTCACTGTGCAGGTAAGCGACAGCGAGCTGACCGATTCTATTCTGATCAACGTATCGGTAAGTCCGGTGAATGATGCGCCTGTCGTTGCTGAAGGTGATGCAGTCTCAATCACAACGGCTGAAGATACCCAGAAGAGCCTGACGCTGAACGCGACTGATGTTGATGGTGATAGCCTGAGCTGGTCGATAGCTGCGCCTGCTGCAAGTGGTTCAGCGGCTGTATCTGCGGGTGTTGTCAGTTACACGCCAGCTGCCGGATACAACGGTTCTGACAGCTTTACCGTGGCCGTGACCGATGGCACCGATACTGTGACTGTTCAGGTGAATGTCACGGTGACTGCAGAAAACGACGCGCCTGTGATCGATCAGGCTTCTGCGTCGATTTCCACGTCCGAAGACACTCAAGGCAGTGTGACTCTTAGTGCATCCGACCCAGAAGGTACGTCTTTGAACTGGACCATCAGCTCAGCGGCGGCTAATGGCGTTGCCAATGTGAGCGCCAGCGGTGTGGTGACTTATGATCCTGCATTGAACTTCAACGGCTCTGACAGCTTCACCGTTATGGTGTCTGATGGCGATCTGAACGACACCCGTGTTGTTAACGTTGTCGTATCAGCAGTCAACGACGCGCCTGAAATCACCGAAGGTGAGACGGCTTCTCTGAGCACTGACGAAGACAACATGGGCAGTGTTACTCTGAATGCTACTGATGTTGAGGGTGACACCATCAACTGGAGTATCCAGTCTCAGGCCAGCGATGGGACTGCGGTTGTATCAGGTACTGGTACCAGCCAGACCGTGAATTACACACCAGCAGCGGACTTCAATGGCACCGATAGCTTTGTTGTTGCGATCGACGATGGCACAGATACCGATAGCATCATCGTCAATGTAACGGTAGCGGCCGCCAACGACGCGCCAGTCATCACGTCAACCGAAGTAACGACAGCGACCGAAGGCGAAGCGTACCTGTACACCGTGGCCGCGAACGACGTTGATGGCGATGCGCTCAGTTACAGCCTGACTGAAGCACCGGAAGGCATGACCATTTCTGGTAGCACCATCAGCTGGACGCCAGAAAACGGTGTTGAGACAGCGAACGTGACCGTGACTGTGGCTGACGCTACAGCAGAGGCGACACAGAGCTTCACCATCACAGTGACCGCTGTGAATGATGCGCCTTCTATCACGTCAGCCGCGGTAACTACCGCCACTGAAGGTGAGGCCTACAGCTATACCGTTGTGGCCGAAGACGTGGACAGTACTGAACTGGCGTACAGTCTGGCTTCTGCTCCGGAAGGTATGACCATCTCTGGCGCGACGATCAGCTGGACGCCTGCCAATGGTGTTGAGTCGGCGAATGTGACTGTTGAAGTTTCTGACGGCAGTCTGAGCGATAGCCAGAGCTTCACCATTACGGTTGGAGCAACCAACGATGCGCCTGAAATTGATCAGGGTGCCGTTACTGCGCTGACAACGGATGAAGACACTTCTGCAACACTCAACCTGACGGCGACCGATGTCGACAGCGAAAGCCTGACCTGGCGTATCAGTAATGCGTCTGAAAATGGCAGCGCGAGCGTTGATGCTTCGGGCGTCGTCAGCTACGAACCCGCCGCTGACTTTAACGGCAGCGACAGCTTCGAAGTCGAGGTCAGTGATAGCGAGCTGACAGATACCATCGTCGTTAACGTAACTGTGACTCCGGTTGCCGATGCGCCAGTGATTGCTGAAGGCGAGAGTGCTGCACGAACCACCAACGAAGATCAGCCACTGACCTTTGCGTTGAACGCCAGCGACGTCGATAGCGCGACGATCAACTGGAGCATCAGTAGTGTAGCCAGCAATGGTTCTGCGACGGTTTCAGGTACGGGTACGACTCAATCTGTGAACTATGTGCCGAATCAGAACTTCAATGGTACTGACAGCTTTGTTGTGCAGGTATCGGACGGTTCACTGAACAGCACGATCGCAGTGACAGTGACGGTGAATGCAGTTAATGACCTGCCAGAGATCACGTCTGTCGCACCAGTGGTAGCAACGGAAGGCGAGCTCTACACGTATCTGCCATCAGCGACCGATGTTGAAGGTGACGCTCTGACATGGAACGTAGGTACCGCGCCTGCGTCTATGACAGTGAACCCTGCGACCGGTGAACTGAACTGGACGCCGGCTGAAGGTGTAACTTCTGCGGATGTGACTCTGCTGGTCAACGATGGTGGAGCTAACGTGACTCAGGCCTTCACTATTACTGTGACGGCAGTGAATAACGCACCAGTGATCACTCAGGGTGAAAGCACCAGCGTGACCATGTCAGAAGACGGTGCACCAACGCCGTTCACTCTGGTGCTGAATGCGACCGACAGCGACCACGCTGGCTCTGAACTGAGCTGGTCAGTAAGCTCGGCTGCAACCAACGGCACAGCGACTGTGTCGGGCACTGGTCTGAGTAAGACGGTGAACTACGCTCCGGGTACTGGTTTCTCAGGAGCTGACAGCTTCACTATTCAGGTCACTGATGGTGAACTGACGGACAGTATTGTGGTGAACGTCACTGTACAGGCAGTGAACGCCGCACCTGTGATTGATCAGGGTGATACCACCACCATGACACTGGATGAAGACGGTAGTCAGACTCTGTCTCTGAGTGCAACTGACAGTGACGGTGATGCACTGATCTGGAGCGTCACTTCTTCTGCCAGTGATGGTGGTGTGAATGTCGATACTAACGGTCTGGTGACCTATGTCCCTGTTGCTGACTTCTACGGCAATGACACCTTCACGGTTCAGGTCTCTGACAGCGAACTGACTGACAGCATTACCGTCAGTGTGACTGTGAATTCAGTCAATGACGCACCGGTCATTGCCGAAGGTGCATCAGTGACGCTTGAAGTGAATGAAGACAGCTCTGATTCTGTGACCTTTACAGCATCGGATGCGGATGGCGACCCTCTTACCTGGTCTATCTCTTCCGGAGCGGTAGAAGGCATCGTGACTCAGACCGGTTCTGAATTCAGCTATGCGCCTGCAGCAGACTTCAACGGCAGTGACAGCTTCGTAGTGCAGGTCAGTGACGGTACGGCAACGGGCATCAGCACAGTCAATGTGACAGTGATCGCAGTGAATGATGCGCCGGTTGTCACCTCTTCGCCTGTGACTACGGCTAATGAGTATCAGGTCTATGCCTACGATGTAGCGGCCTCTGACGCTGAGGGCGATGCGGTAAGCTACTCGCTGACAAACCCTCCGGCTGGCATGGTGATAACTAGCGCAGGTGAAATCCGCTGGATTCCGGAATCCGCAGGTACTTACAGCGTGGTTGTGAATGCGACTGACGGCTCTGATACTGGGACACAAAGCTTTGATATCACCGTCAATGCCGAGCCTGCTGTTGCTGGCCGCGCAGTGAAAGGTGTGCTGGCGAATGCGCCAGTGGAAGCTGCCGTGTACGCAGGTCTGGATGCCGAAGGCGAGCACAGCTGGAATGTGATTGGCACCACCACGACGGACGCTAATGGTTACTTCGGATTTAACCTGGGTACCCAGTCCGCGCCGGTACGTGTACGTGTCACAACCGATGCAGAGACCACCATGGTGTGTGATACGCCGAGTGGCTGTCTGGTATCACCGCCTGCCAACTTTGGTGAAAGCGGT
The DNA here is from genome assembly GCF_984348125.1 of Thalassolituus sp. Taxonomy (NCBI): domain Bacteria; kingdom Pseudomonadati; phylum Pseudomonadota; class Gammaproteobacteria; order Oceanospirillales; family Oceanospirillaceae; genus Thalassolituus; species Thalassolituus sp. The sequence continues at coordinate 150,124 of NZ_CFHJLR010000005.1, read as the reverse complement.
ACACCGGCTGCGGGTATGATTCTGGATACCATTGTGTCGGGTGCTGATTTTGGTGGCCCAGTAGCGGTTACTCCGATGACACACATGGCTGCGACCTGGCTGCAAGCCTTCCCGCAGGCTCTGGATGACAACAATGTTCTGCTGGCTCACAAGCGTCTTGCCGTCCTGTTTGGCTTCACTGATGACTCCTATGTCAGCCAGCGTGTGCCAGACCTGACGGATGCCTTCGAGCGTAACTTTGCACTCAGCATCGATGAACAGGCTCTGCGCCACGCAATCTTCTCTGCCAGCCTGCAGGAGACGGCCATCGTTGCCAGTCTGCCGATTGATAGCCTGACGGAGAACATTGGTCTCATCTTCGGACTTTTGGGCGGTCAGATGCCGCTTAAATCTGGCGAGCTGGATGTAAGTACGCTGGGTCTGACCGATCCTGATACTGAAGAGCCGATCACTACCATCAGCTATACAGGCTTCGATACCTTCGTTGCCAGTGCTGAAACCGTAGGGCAGTTCATCAATGACGGTAGCCTCGACAGTATGATTGCAGGCTTCGGAAGCCTGGTGACCGATTGGTCGCCAGAGCTGGCGGACCCATCGATCTGTCTGGTTACTGACAATCCGGAACAGGATCGTACAGAGTGTCGTAACGTCACTACTATTGGTGAGGCTACTGGCTACGATGCAGCGAACTTCGCACGTGCACTAGCACCAATCGATGTAGCTGGCGGGTATCTGGACGATGCGCAGGCAGCAGAGCTGGCGAATGGTTCGACAGTGAATCGTGACCTGGGCTGGTTGTATGTTGATGAGGCTGCGCAGAACGAGACGGCAGAGATGCTGGGAGGACTCACAGAAGTTCTTGGCTATGGATTGAAGACGGCCCTGTGTGTGCCTCAGAAGAATAACTTTCCGTATACTTGCACTATGGAAAAGAGTGCTGGGTTCGAATCCTTGAATGTCTCTCTGAGTAACTGCGAGGGCTATAGCGGAGATGACTCATGTGATCTGCGGGTCACTGGCTCTGCGAATGGTCAATCTTTCAATGTGTCTTCTCGAATTGAGGATATACGTGAAATGCTAGGTGGGAAACGTCGCATTGGTTTGTTCCAGACTAACTACGACTTTACAGCCGGTCCTTTACCGATGTGCTTCACCGGTACCATCAGCAACTCCATTGCGACGATGAACCTGAATAACTTCTGCTTGATTCTCAATGTCTCTGATAGCCGTAGCGATTTACTTGCACCTTTCGAGGACTTGACTGCTGTTGCCTACACTGAAATCGGCGATGAGGGTTCAGATGCGTACAACGCGATGGAAAACCTTCTTGATGAGATTGTCCTGGAAATTGGTGCTAGTGGCGGCCTTAGCCTGGCCAGTACCGATAGCAATATCGGCACGTACAGCATGAGCAATATTGATATGTCGTTCGTGTTTGACCGTGAGAGTCTGGTGAAGGTGAACAAGGGAACTCCGGTGTTTGACTTCGAGGTGGCCTCGTTCAGCCGTACAAACCCTTGGGGTGAGACACTGAACTCTGTTTCAGGCTATCCGATGTTCAAATTGCAGGTGGATGACACAACTATTCTGACTGGCCGTAACGTCAAAGATAACGTCGGTGTTCCACCAACGCTGTCAGTGACCAATGCGATTGTTGAAGGCTTGGGCCCTGTGGTCGATATTGCTAAAGAGTACGCTCTCAGCATGATCGATACGACGGTCGCTGCACCTGAGCTGACGCCAGAAGAGTGGGATGCGATCATCGCTGAGGTTGAGGCGAATCTGGCCTATAACGGCACGATTAACACGACGATTCAGGACCCATCGGTTGGCGACCGCACCTACATCGCAACACTGACGCCAGAAGGCAATGTGTTCATCAGTCAGGAGAACAGCACAGCGAATGCTATGCAGCTCTACCTGTCCGGTGCGACTGGCTACATCTATGCTGACGAAACGCTGGTGGCGACTGCTCACCTGGGTAACAGTCAGGATGGCATGTTGCTGAGCTTTGTCGATGGCAGCCAGCGTCGCTATACCAACGCTAACCCGAATCTGTCGGGGCAGTTGAATAGCTTCCTGGAGTTCCTGCAGGTTCTGGTTCCACCGGCTGAAGAAACAGCGCCTTAACCGGCGCTGGTTAATCCAGCTCTAAAAATGAAAATAAAAGCAATGACAATAAAAAGGCCACGCAATGCGTGGCCTTTTTATTATTGGGGATATCTGCAGAGTTAAGGGCACTCAGGATCGCCGGGGCATATCATACCTGGTCCGGGGTCAAGTGGATCAAGGCCCGTTCCGGGGCCTATCGGGTCGAGTGGATCTCCGCCCGGATTGGTTGGCAACCCGGAGCCAGTGCCTGGTTCCTGTGGTTCTGTTACAGGCGGCTCAGGCTCAGTAACAGGCTCTTGCGGTTCAGGTTCCTGAGGTTCTGGTTCCTGGGGCTCTGGTTCTTGAGGGAAGGGCGGCCCGGGCTGAGAAGGCGACTCAGCCGGTTGTTCCGGCGTGAAGGCTGGGTCAAATTCGTCCGGCAGGCCAAACCTCGTTTCCATACGCTCGATAATGCGTTGGACCTGAAAGTCGTTGATGTACTGTTGTGACTCCCGGCGGCTTTGCTGGCGGCTCTCGTCAGAGGACCGTCGGTTGGCATTCTTTTGTGCTCGTGCATCGGCGGGGTCATCAGCATTAACGCCGTTAATATTGCTGAGAGTGCTGTTATTTTGCTCCGTGTCACTTTCATTACTAGCCTGAGGCTGTTCAAAAGTAAGTGGTGGCGCAAAAAAGAAAACGGGTGCCAGCCCGTCGCCAGCAATAACACTTCCTTCAGGCTGATCAACCGTGATTCTCTGACTTCCCGCAGTCACCATAAAGGTACCTGTTGGAATGGAAGAGTAAGGGCCGGGGCCCATCAGCGACGAATAACTCACAGGGCCAGTCTCTGGCGGCAAGTTGATATCAGGAAAATGCATTGATACCTGCTCAGGTGAGAGTATCGCGGTCACCCCCATAGTGCCCAGCACAGCGACTTCGGTGGCGGGTTGCCGGATTCTGAAAGCATTCAGGCTACCATCAGCAATGCGTCCGGTGGCGAATTTAAGTTGCCCCGCTTCCTGAGTGATCTGCAATTGTCCGGTCTTGAGGTCATCGTCAAATTCGTAGTGATCCAGAGTGATCACAGAACCTTCGCCGAAAGTGAAAGTACTTTCGTCCCGCAGTAGCAGCTGAAACAGCTGTCCGCCGTCGGACTCAATCCGGTCACCAGAGAAAATATCATCACCGCTGTGCGCAGTCAGAAGCTGGTCATCACGATAAACAGTCACCGATCCTTTCAGCCCAGCCAGTACACCCGCTTCCTGTGCATGAGCATGGACTGCTACAGCCAGCGCGCTGAGTGTCAGAAGGGTGGTTTTAAGGCGCTTGCCTGATGGGAAATGTCGGGTCATTGCGATATCCGTCGTCATTTCAGAGGCCCTCACAGACTGAAGAGTTTTGTGACCGAGGCCGACCAGCGGGTATTACGGTACTCATAATTAGAAATATCTGCGCGATTCAGCTGGCGTTCGCCACTGATCGTCAGGTCCATGTTTTCAACCAGATTTACCGGCAATGTCAGTGCCAGAGATGCGAACAGTGGTTTGCTGCGTCGCACCAAAGAAGGGTCACCCGTGACGAATTCCGAAGAGCCAGAGTAACGGGTCCGACTCTGGCTGACATAAGCTGCAATTGATTGGCCGGCGGTGGCTGTCCAGCGGTAACTCATGCTGGTGGACCAATTGGTGTAACTGGCAGCCTCAGAGCGGGCTTCTTTTGTACTGTACCCCAATGCCAGATAGAGATTGTGTACCTTATCGAAGGTCAGTGAGCCAGATACTTTTGAATAGTAACGCTTGCCTGAACTGGTATTGCTGCCCGGAGCGATGTAGTTGTCTGTCGAGACGCCTGTGCTCAGGCGCGTATTGACGTAGAGGTTGAGGCTTTTCAGGTCCCAGGCGTACGAAGAACTGAGGCTTCCTCCGTGGCTTCTCAGTAAGCCTTCTCCATGCAAAGACTGGTGTTGGGCATTACCAGCGAGGGTCAGCTTTATTCCATCAAAATCGAAACGATTTCCGAGGGTGCCATACCAGCTCGAGAAATCGAGCGTGTCCTGGGTGGCATAGTTATCCCGGGTGTATTGCAACGAAGCAATGGCAGCATGCTGACGATATTCACCCCAGGCATAATCAAGGTCATAACTGATATTGAACTCGGTACCGTATTCCTCAACTTTCTTCTGTGGGAATTCGAACTCATAGCCATAAAACAGAATGGTATCGTCGTCGGGGGCATTATTGATGTTGTCGTCGTGATGCCCTGTGATAGATAACGAGAGGGTTTGGGTCGCGCGCTGATCCATCTCATCGATTCTGCGAAGATAGTCCAGAACCAACCATTCGTCGCTTTGCGGCAGTGGTCGGGAGCGTACTTCTTCAAACTCCTGACGAGCTTCAACCATCATATCTGAGTGATAGAGCAGGCTGGCGTAGATAATTCTCGCACGGTTCTGATGGGGTTCGAGCAGAAGGATACGCTCTACGACCGGAATCGCAGACTTGATGTCGCCTTCATCGATTTTCTGTTGGAGATAACAATAATTGAGCGCCAGATCATCCGGGTTGCGGTAGATGTCACTGAAGCTGATGTCTGCCGGACAATTGTCTGCTTCAGTTGCAGCTGATGAATTGGCATCGGCTCTGACCATCATGGCGGCCAGGGAAGTAATAAAGAGAATAACGTACCGCACGTTCCGTACTCATAAAAATCCTGAGCGCGAAGTGTACGCCATTTGCGCCAGCATGTATTCCCATGGGCGCATGTAGGGGAGCCAGTTTAGCTGGAATTCAGCCTGTCAATCTGGACGGGCTTGCATCAACCGGCTTGTTTCAGTCTGGCCTTCAGCTCGGAGCAGGCCTGCTGGAATCTTTCGAGTTTGTGTTGCTCTTTTTCGATCATGGCGGCGGGTACACGGGATAAGAAACCATCGTTCTGAAGCTTATTACTGATCTTGTGAATCTCTTCTTCGAGCCTCGACACTTCTTCCCGAATCTTGTCGACATTGTCTGTGTTAAGCGCCTGTTCGCCCATCTAAAACTACCTCCGTGTTAGCGGGACTCCATAGTCCTGCTTGCGTGGTTCATCATTAAGTATAGACAAGATTCTCATGTTTGCCTGAAAGGCCATTTCAAACAGGCCGGAACTCTTAGCAGCTTTTCCGTTCGTAATATAAGAGAGCCGGAAAAATTGAGAAATACAGGCGCGGAACTGAGTACTTGAAAACTCAGTACTGAATCAGAGAAGCGCAGTATTTTTCAGGTCAGGGCTAAAACACGAATGAATGTTATGAGGTGGCAACAATGGATATTTCAGCACTACTTGTTTTTCTTTTAATCGGCGCGCTTGCAGGCTGGCTTGGTGGCGTTATCACTAAAGGCGGTGGCTACGGCCTGCTGGGCGACATTGTTATTGGCGTACTCGGTGCTGTTGTTGGTGGCTATGTATTTTCAGTCGCCGGTGTTGCCGCAGGTGGTTTCATCGGATCGGTTATTACCGCCACAGTCGGTGCTGTGATATTGATCTTTCTGGTTCGCCTGCTCAAAAGAGCGTGATCAAGAGTGATTATTTAATTTAATGAACGTATCTAATTAATAAACGAAGCCCCGCCTGTCGGGGCTTTTTTATGTCGGTCACTTATTAAGCAACGTCTGCTATTTCAGCTTCGGCTTTTTCGGCTTTTGTTTCATCCAGCATCAAACCGCTGCTGTCGATGAAAGTCACATCGGTCATTCCCATAAATGCCAGAATGTACTTCAGCCAGCCACTGACGAAATCATTTTCGGCGCCCAGAACAGTGCCACCCGAGGTCATTACGACGTAGACCTTCTTGCCTGTTAACAGGCCAACCGGGCCTTCTTCGGTGTAGCGGAAAGTTTCACGGGCGCGTGCAACCATATCGATCCAGGCTTTCAGAGCAGCGGGGACGTGGAAGTTATAAACAGGTGCTGTAATTACCACCGTGTCAGCTGCACGCAGTTCATTCACTAACTGGTCGGAGGTTGCCAGAGATGTCTTCTGCTCATCGCTGCGGTCAGATGGATCTGTAAAGTTCGAACCAATCCAGTGTTCATTGATCAGTTCAATGCCGTTTGCCAGATCACGCTCGGTAATCTGGGTGTTGCTGTCCGACAAGCGTTCAATCAGTTTATCCGCGAGGGTACGGCTAACTGAACCTTCCGTTCTCATACTGCTGTCTACCCGAAGAATATGTGTCATACCGATCTCCTGTGTTTTGTGAGGATGCTTTTAACTATTCAATGGTAGTTACGATAAACATTTCTTAACTATGGAAAAATACTCTATTATTGAAAATATTATTCTGAAAAATAGAAAAATTAGTCGTAGGGGCTTGTCAGAGAAGAGAGCGACAGATGAGTGAACTGGAAGAAGTACGTGTCTTCGTCACACTGGTAGAGTGCCACAGCGCATCAAAAGCGGCGGAGCGCCTTGGTGTTGCTAACTCGGCGATCAGTCGACGTATGAAGGCCCTTGAAGAAAGGCTGGGAGTACAGCTACTGCAACGAACTACCCGGACTATGCATTTGACCGATGACGGTCAGCTTTATTATGACCGCTGCCGTAAGCTACTTGATGACTGGAATGATGCAGAGCAGGAGGTGATGCAATCGGCCACGTTACTGAGCGGCAATATCACGGTATCCATGCCTCTCAGTCTTGGCATTTCCCAACTCTCACCGATCATCGCTGACTTCATGAGTGAACATCCCGGGGTGACTGTTAATTTCGATCTTTCTGACCGTCGGGTTGACGTTATTGAAGATGGCTTTGATCTTGTCTTTCGCATTGGCCACCTTGAAGATTCGACCCTGATCGCCCGCAAGGTTACACGGGTAAGGCATATGGTGTACTGCTCACCGGATTTCGTGGAAAAGTACGGGCCGTTTAATACCCCGGATGATCTTCACGGCGTACCGGTTTTTGGATACAGCAACCTGCGGTATCCCGGACGCTGGCCATACACATCACCAGAAGGAAAAACAGGGGAGATTCGTCTTTCACCGGGTACGTTATCGAATAATGGCGAAGCATTAATTGCTGCCGCTGAACGAGGACTGGGAGCGGGTTGTCAGCCAACATTCACTTTGCAGGAAGCCTTCTCAAGCGGGCGGTTAATTCCGGTACTGACCGACTATAAATGGTTTGGGATGAACCTCTACGCTGTGTATCCCCGCGCCCGGCATTTATCGCGCCGGGTGCGTGCTTTGATCGACTATGTTATCGAGCGCCTCGGCAAAGAGCCGTACTGGGATAAATGTATTGATGAGTTGTGATACTTATACGGATAGTTGGTGTCATAGTTAAAAACACGGGTAGTTTTATATCCAAGTGCAGGCGACAACGGAAACATCATGTTCAGTAAATGGCAGTGGTTATTAATAAGGTTCACTCATAAATTATGGGTGAGAGCGGCGCTGTTTGCGGTCATGGCGATAATCACTGCATTGATCGCTGCCCCAGTAGAGCGGTTGCTGCCGGACGCAATTTCGTTCCACATATCCGTTGCTACGATTGATCAGATACTCGACATCCTGGCGACGAGTATGCTGACAGTAACGACCTTCTCGCTAGGGGTGATGGTGTCTGCTTTTACTGCGGCGAGTACCGGAACGACACCCAGAGCAACTCAGCTCGTCCGCGAAGATCCGATCACGCAGAATGTTCTTGCTACGTTTCTGGGTGCATTTCTTTTCAGCCTTGTGGGCATTATTGCGCTTAATACTGGTGTCTATGGCGAGGGCGGCCGCCTCGTTCTGTTTGTCGCAACGCTACTGGTGATTGGCATCATATTGATCGCCATCCTGCATTGGATCGAACATCTTTCCGTATTAGGGCGAGTCACTGAGACCACCGATCAGGTCGAAGTCGCAGCCACCAATGCGTTGCGCGCACGAGTAGAGCATCCGCACTTGGGAGCGCGGTGCTTACCCGAAGACTGGAAGCGCCCGACTGATAGCTTCGACATTAAGTCAGAATCTACAGGCTTTATCTGCCACATTGATATTGCCAGCCTCCAGGAAACTGCTGATGAGCTGAAGTTGAATATCAACGTGCTAGCGGCCCCTGGAAGCTTTGTATTCCCCGGTAAACCTCTTGCCTGTGTCGAGTTTAAAGAGAAAGAAGATCTCAACAATGAGCAGGAAGCGCAGCTGATCAATCGTGTCACGTCAGCCTATACCACTGGGAAAACCCGGTCGTTCGAGCAAGACCCTCGGTTTGGTTTAATTGTACTTTCAGAGATCGCGAGCAGAGCACTGTCGCCGGCAGTCAATGATCCCGGTACAGCAATCGACGTGCTGGGCAGGGCAGTGAGATTGTTCTGTATCTGGAGAGATCATCGCGTACTGGACGATGATGATGAATCTATCTGCTTCCCATCTGTACGTGTTCCGGCATTGAAAACGTCTGACCTGATTGAAGATTTATTTATGCCAGTGGCCCGTGACGGTGCAGGGTTAATTGAAATTCAGATACGCGTTCAGAAATCCATGGCGGCTCTCGCTGATATGGCTCCCGAAGCTTACAGTGACGTCATGGCACACTACGCGGAGCTTGCGGTAAAGCGAGCCAGTCAAAGCCTGGCTCTCGAAGAGGAAGTCGAACAGCTTAAAGCAGTTCAGTGCGAACGGAAACGCCGTTAGTGGCTTTGCGTGTACCACGGCCAACCGTGTCTGCTTTCTCCTGCGTTTCGGCATTGACGTCGGTGCTTTGATTTGTGCTTGCGTTATTTCCAAGGGCTTCTTCAGGGGGAATGGACGCTGTCTCAATGACTTCGCTGTGATCAACAACTAGTTTGTCGGCAATAATATCAACAACGCGTTCGTTATTAGTTTCCACTTTTTTATCGTCGCTCATGCTTCTTCCTTAACGAGAGTTGGGGTTCAGGGTAATCCTTATTCTGCATATAAGGTTGGTGATTAGCAAAGCCATAAAATGGATGCCGTTATCGGTGACTACTCTCGCGAGTTAGCGGTAAATACGCTGTGCCCACTCTGTCAGGCCCGACACTACACTGCCAAAGTGATCACCATCCAATAGTGGTACTTCACCAAAGACGTTTTTGACCGCATTTGTGATCACGGGAGACTTTGCACTTCCGCCGGTGACGAAAATAAGATCAGGTGAGACTCCAGCCTGGTCTTTAGCCTCTTTCATTAGCGCAATAATTTTTTCAAGTGGACGCTCGATTGCCTCGGCAAGTTCGGTTCGGTTGATATCCGTGCTGAGCGATTTTTCGACGAACTCGAGATTCACTGATGTCATTTCAGCATTGGACAAGGAAATCTTTGCCTCTTCCGCATGGCGAACCAATTGCTGATTCTGCTTGTTTTTACGCAGTCGCAGTAAGCGACCGATCAGCTCGGGTTCAGCACAATCGCGTTGCAATTGCTCCAGATACAGCCCTGTTTCAAGACTACTGAAGCGAGTCAGAGCGGAAACATCGTTAGTCGACACCGCATCAATAAAGGTTTTTGTCGGCATTGGCTTGCCACTTTTGAGCGCGGCATTCATGCCGAATAGTGGCATCAGAGATTCCGTTGCCAGGCGGATGTCGAGATCGTTTCCGCCGATCCGCTCGCCCGTATGTGCAAGAAAATCCGCTACACGATCTGCTTTCTGAATATGATCCGGCCCCATGCGTACCATTGCACAGTCACTGGTACCGCCGCCAATATCAACAACCAGAACGGTTTTATTCTCACTGAGCTGGCGTTCAAAACTTAAGCCTGCTGCAATCGGCTCGTATTGAAATTCGATGTCTTTAAAACCGCTGCGTCTGGCTGCAGTTTCGAGAATAGATAATGCTTGTCGGTTACTTTGCTCTGAATTCAGGCCCTGAAAATTCACCGGGCGACCAATAACGGTTTGAGTCAGAGTATCGCCAGCAGCGAGTTCTGCGCGTTGTTTGATCGTTTGCATCATGGCCGTGACGATATCTTCGAAGAAGCCTACAAACTCAGGGCGAAGCCCGCTGGCACCAAGAAAGGATTTTGGGGATTTAACGAAGTAGCCTTCTTCCGGATCGGCGAAATACTCTTTGAAAGCCGCATGACCGACGAACATTACATCATCATCCGCGTGAAGGTCGAGTTCATTACGAGCTCTGAGGGCCATCTGCAACTGGGGTTTGCGTGATGCGATAAAAGCTTCACGATCAGACGTCAGTCCATGACTTACCTGCTCAGGTATGAGCTCACGGGCCATCGCATATAGCGCAGACGGCATAAAAGTACGCTCGCCATCGACCGGCAATAAACGTATCTCGCCATCCTGTTGCACGCCGATAGCGCAATTAGAAGTGCCGTAGTCGAAACCGCAGATCATGGAGCAACTCTCTTCAAAAGCGGGAAGGTACCATAGATTGGCTATTGGTTTCAGCTGGCTGTCAGATTGGTCATGAAGTTAACGATAAAAGACGAGAATGAGGGTATGATGTAAACCGATTGTGTGAGTAATATAGGGACATATTGTCGTGCTGAAATCATTGTTAATTCTATCTTCTCTTTTTCTTGCCGTTGGTCTTATCGTCTTTGCTTGGTTTGCTTTTACATTTTTCAAAGCATGGAATGGTGATGGTTACACCGCAGTCGATAAGGCGGTAAGTGATCAGTACTATACGAAAGAAAATCAGCTGTACTTTGCCTCTATGGGTAACTTCTTCTCGTTGGGGGCTAAGAAAATCGAAGGGGCTGACATATCCTCCTTCCAGGTTCTTACTAAAGAATATGCTCGGGATCTCCAACATCTTTACTTCAACGGAAAAGTAGTCGACTCCGTTGATCTGGACAGTTTTCAGGTACTATCCCGGGTTTACGCCAAAGATAAGAATTCAGTATACATACTGGGAAAAAGTGAACCTCGTGCTGATCTCCAGACGTTTGAGATTTTTAGCGATAGTTACTATGCCAAAGATAAAAATACGGTTTGGTATTTCTATGACATGGTCGAAGAGGCCGACCCTCAATCGTTCAGAGCACTAGCCGACCCTGTAGAGGGCGTAGATCATAGTAATAGTTTCCTTAGAGGTCACCTGGCCGATGATTCTTAAATATGATGCTGTCACTGTCGAATAGGTAGAATAATGAAACAATCAGTATTCGCTAGAGAAGAATTACATCTTTCCTGGAATCGTTGCTGGTCAGGTATTGGAGCTGCTGGGGATGGGGAAGTGTTAAGACACGACTTAATAACGGCCTGGAATGAACCTCAGCGCAAATACCACACCGAACAACACCTGTGCGAATGCCTGGCATTGTTTGAAGAGTTTCAGCATCTGGCTGCCAACCCACACGAAGTTGAACTGGCAATCTGGTTTCATGATGCTGTGTACGACGTTAAAGCCAAAGACAATGAGTTGAAAAGCGCAGAGTGGGCACGAGCTGCACTAGAAGGAGCAGGTGTCAGCAAAGAAAAGAGCCAGCGGGTTTATGAACTTATAATGGCGACTGAACACAGTGCGATGGATACTCTTGATACGCCAGATAAGCGATTACTCGTTGATATTGATCTGGCGATTCTGGGCAGTTCTCCAAAAAGATTCGCTGAGTACGACAGGCAGGTAAGGGCGGAGTACAGCTATGTTCCGGGCTTTCTCTATAGAAGAAAGCGTAAGCAGATACTGCAGTCGTTTCTTAAGCGAAATCCGATTTATCAGACACCCGACCTGAAACTCAGATTTGAGCTTCAGGCGAGGCGAAACTTGAGCTGTTAACCCGCGGTACCAATCACCACCTGAGCTTCCACCGACACGGGTACTGACTTAAACGCCGGTGTCCGACTGCGCTGATCAACGGTCTGGCCGACAAGTACATTCGCTTCAGGATAGTAAGCCGCGATATTGCCTCGCGGAAGGTCAAACGCGACGACATCGAGATTGCGCATCTCGCCAGTATCTGAGCGTAGAGTGACTTTATCCTTCTCTTTTAAACCGAGTGCGGCAATGTCATCTTCATTCATCAGAACTGAATGTCGGTGCTTCGTATCGCGGTAGCTGTCACTCTCTTCATAAATGATGCTGTTGAACTGGCCCTCGCTGCGGATACTCATCAGGGTAAACGCATGTTGTGCTTTTCGTTCTTCTGGATGATCGTGCGGGTTGACGATAAATACCGCGCGGTTATCCGGCATATTAAATTCAGGCGTGTGTTTAATACGATTGCGGATAAAGAACTCTTTTTTCGCGACATCAATACCAGCGAGATCCTGCATGCCGGGAATTGACTTCGCAATGGCATGACGAATCGTGGTGTGCTGTTTAAAGGTCGAGAAGTCGAAACTGCTTTTATCGACAACGCCCATGCCAATATCTGAGAGGATATCGACTTCTGAGCGCAGGTTATCGAGACGATCAATCCCGCCGTCACTCAAGCGCACATAGTTAAACATGGATTCCTGACTGGTAGGGTCATGCTCTTCATCGCGTGCCAGTACCGGGAAGATTATGCTCTCGCTGTTGTCGCAACCATGCACATGACCCTGATTTAGAGTGGTGGTTAAAAAGACTTTAAACGGAATATTATCCAGCGATTTTTCTGCCCACTGGCTGTCAGGTGAGGCTGCATACAGGTTGCCGCCCAGCATCAGGGCATTGTCGATATCACCGCGCTCGGCGGCTTGAAGACACGCCATAGTATCCATGCCTTTATTGCGGGGCAGGGTAATTTTGAGTTCATTTTCAATAGCACTGAAGACGTCTTCAGCGAGTACGGGTTTCACGCCAACAGTCCCCACACCCTGAATATTCGAATGCCCTCGAAGTGGCAGCAGTCCAGCACCCGGTTTACCTAGCATGCCGCGCAACATCGCGAGATTGGCGATGGCCTCGACGTTATCGACGCCGTGCAGGTGGTGCGTCATGCCCATGCCCCAGGCGAATACGGTATTTTCAGATTGTGCGTATACCTCGGCAACGGCGTGAATGTCGTCGCGTGAAAGTCCGGTAATCGACTCGATTTCGCTCCATGACGTCCCTTCGATATCGGCCAGATAGGCATCAAAATTTCGGGTGTACTGCGCGATAAACTCAACATTGTGCTGTTGGTTTTCGATAATACTTTTCGCAATGCCTTTAAATACCGCGACGTCGGTTGCGATTTTTGGTTGAAGATACTCAGAGGCAATGTCATTGCCGCCCATCAACAGAGATTTCGGGCTTTTTGGCACGGCAAATTTTACCAGCCCGGGTTCTTTTGCAGGGTTAATCACTACTACATGGCCGCCGCGCTCGCGGCAGTTTTTCAGTTGGTGAATAAAGCGAGGGTGATTTGAAGAAGGGTTCGCGCCCAGTACAAAAATCAGGTCAGACTTACCCAGGTCGGCGAGCTCTACGGTTGAGGTGCCCGTACCTATCGTTGTCGCCAGCCCGTCGCCGGAGGCCTGATGACAATAGTAAGAGCAGTTGTTGATGTTAGTACTGCCATACAGGCGCGCCATCAGTTGCAGTACAAAGGCCGCCTCATTAGATGAACGACCAGACGCATAAAAGAAGCTGCGCTCCGGCGCCGAGGTAGAAAATCGCTCTACGGTGCGGGCAATGGCGTCGTCCCAGCCTATAGGCTCGAACTTATCCGAACCGGCTGCTTTATGGAGCGGCGTGCCTAAACGGCCCAGGTGCTCAATTTCGTGGGATGACAGCTCTTTAAAGTCTGCAATCGTGTGATCGAATACAGGCAGAGGGATGGGCCCCTGAATGTCGGTCGACTGCGCCTGCACGCTCTTGTTACACACCGACGGAAACTCATCCAACTCATTGATCATACCGCCTCGCTGGCCGCCCATACCCAGACCGCAGGCTTTACAGGCATTGTGCGCTGCCAACGCTTTTGCAGCGTCTTTCACGCCGATACGACGCACGGTATTCAGGGTGTAGAGGACTTTCTTAAAGCCACCGCCAACGATCTTCTTGTGCATCGAGTCATCTCTGTATGTCGTGTTAACGATAAGAACCAGTAAAGCGTAGATATTGGAGGCGGGCAATACGTCGGATTGCGTATGTGCAGATACCTGACCGCTGATGTGTTTTGGTTGAAGGAAGCGGGGGCAATAATGTTGTAAGGTATCGCTCTCGGAGTCGCAGCGACAATCAGGTATCAAACAGCGCTCGCCTGAATAGGATCCCGACTGGTAGGGTTTGTAGCGACGATGGATTGAACAAACATGGATTGAACAAGAGGACAACAGATGTACACCGATTCAGATCTGGAAAGTGCCGTAACCAAAGGCATATTCACGCGTGATTCCGTAGAGCGTTTTCGCCAGGACTACGAACAGCAGCACGCCAGCCCCATTGTTGACGAGGAGAACTTCCGCTTAGTCAGTGGCTTCAACGATATCTTCGTCGTTGTTATCTCTGTGGTAGTACTACTTTCATCGTTTGCTTTTTTCAGTTCCATGTTTGGCGATGTGATTGGTTTCGCTGTCACGGCCTGTGTTGCTTGGGGGCTTGCTGAATATTACATTCGTATTCGCCGAATGGCGTTGCCTTCCATCGTATTGCTATTTGCTTTTATTCCCAGCGCGACGGCAGTCATGGCGTTCCTATATTTAAGCGCGGCAGACATCAGAGAGTTGCCGATAAATGACCTTGTTAAGGAAAGTGGATTTGTAATTCCGCTGTTTTCTCTTATTGCTGCGCTTGCACATTGGTTACGTTTTCGGGTTCCGGTTACCATTGCACTCATTACTGCTGCCGTGGCTGCTACGGTACTCGCCATACTGTTTACGTCGTTCCCACAACTTAGTACCTTCCTGTACCCGATGATGATGGTGGCTGGTGGTGTGGTATTTATCTTCGCCATGGGATGGGATATTTCCGATACTCGCCGGGTAACGCGTCGTTCGGATGTGGCGTTCTGGCTGCACCTTCTGGCTGCTCCATTACTAATGCATCCTTTGTTCAAGATCATTGGGGTCATGGACGGGGATGTTAGTGCCTCGGTTGCAGGAGTAATTCTCGGTGTATTCGGGGTAATTACACTGATCTCTCTGCTGATTGATCGCCGAGCTCTTATGGTCTCCTCTCTTGCCTATGTTCTTTATGCAATGAATGCTCTGTTCGATAGTTTTGGAACATTGGGGCAGCAACTCGGCCTGACAGGGTTGATTGTAGGCTGCAGTATGGTCCTGCTTACCGCCTATTGGGACAGAGCTCGAACTTCGCTGCTGAAGCCATTACCTGATAGCGTCTCCAACTATCTTCCTATGAAGTAGAGGAGCAACCAGCCTTAAACAGGCTGTTTGTCCAGCAATGTCGTAAAGAGCCTGAAAGTTACGAACTAGTCCATGGCTGGTTTGTACAAATATTGTTCTGATTTGGTTACCATTGTCCACCTAACAAATAGGCATATCGCGACACCCACCGACGTGATAGGCAATAGGAACGCCAGACGGGAACTGATTATCATGGCATTTAAGCGATTTATCTTATCGGCATCGACACTTGCGTTAATGTCATGTGGAGGCGAGGACGGCAGCAGTATTCAAGGCCCTGAAAGCCACCGCATCAGTACCTCCGTAACCGGACAAGGCACCGTCTCCCCTGAATCGGCCGACATTTCAGACGGCAGCAGCGCGCAGATGATTCTGCAGCCAGAAGAGGGCTATACGGTAGCCACCGCCAGCGGCTGTAACGGCTCGATGCAGAGCAATCTGTATTACATCAGCAGTGTGACTCAGGACTGCACCGTGAATGTTCTGTTTACTGAGGTGCAGCAAGCCCCTGCAGCGCAGGAAGAGCCTGATGAAGAAGCTCCGCGTGTTTCGGGTGCCGTCTCTGCCGGTAATGGTCTTGTGACCGTGCAGTTCAGCGAGCCGATGTCTGCTGACCTGGTCGACTCGGTCGTCAACTTCAACATTACCCGCACCGACACCCAACAGATTCTCCCGGTACTGGCTGCAAGCTTTGTCGATGATCGCCAGCAAGCCGTGCTGTTAGAAACCGGCGCTCAAATTAATACCGAATATAGACTCATCGTTGTTAACGCCTACGACGTCGCTGGCAATGCCATTGCCCCACCGGCTGGAGAAGTTGAAGTTAACCCCAATAGCGCCACTTTTGTTGGCACACGCCCGGGTGGTGATGACCTGGTCGACAGCGATGAAGATGGCCTCGCCGATTACATCGAACTCGAAGGCTGGCCGGTGATTGTGACCCGCACCGACGGCAGCACAGAAACCTTTCACGTCAGCTCTGATCCGCTCGACCCGGACACCGACAATGACGGCGTGCCAGACAGCGACGAACGCCACGGCGGCCTGAACCCATTAAGCATTGATACCGACGGCGATACCCTCGATGACGACGCCGAATGGAACCGCATCTATTCAGACGGCACCAAGCAAGACACCGACGGCGACGGCATTCAGGATGGCTTTGAATATGTCTTCTTCCAAACCTCGCCGATTCTGGCCGATACCGACGGCGACCAGATGGACGACCCCAGCGAAGTAGCCTCGGGCAATCGTAATCCGTTAATTGCCGATATGCCGATCCCAGACATCGACGTAGGCCTGGTGAATCTGCAACTGGACACCCGCTTAACCTACACCGATGAGAGCGGCGAAGTCGTTACCGAATCCAACACCAGCGAAGCCACGCTGACGCAGGGCAATAACCAGACGTACTCCTCGGCGAACGAAAACTCCACCAAGAGAACGGTCGAGAATTCGGTGTCACTGACACTGAGCGCCGAAAAAGAAATTAAGTACGGCGTCACCGACGGCGGCGGCAGTGGCAGCGTTAAATACAGCGCCAGCCGCACGACGGCGTCGTCCAACAGTAACGAATGGGGCAGCACCGTCTCCTTTGGTGAAGAGAGTAACCAAAGCGCCGAGGAGGCCTACCACGACTCACTGACCACCGAAAACGCCCGCGACACCCGCGAGAGCATTACCCGCGAAGTGCTGGGTGCCTCCATGCGTGTCGACGTAACGGTGGCAAACGCCGGCAATATTCCATTCTCGATCAGCAATCTTGAACTGACCGCACAAGCACAAGACCCGAACAATCGCCGCCGGATTATTCCTATCGGCTCGCTTGTGCCTGAGAACGACAACCTCGACTCTGTGAACATAGGTGCCATTGGCGACACCGCTCGCGGGCCGTTTATTTTCCGTACCGAAAATGTCTTCCCGCAAGAAATCGAAGACCTGATGAAAAACCCGCGCGGCTTAGTCGTGCAGCTTGCGAACTACGACATCAGCGACGAAAACGGCAACAACTACGCCTTTACCTCGCAGCAGATTCAGGACCGCACCGCCGAGCTTATTTTTGACCTCGGTAATGGCGTGGTCGAAAGTTATCGCATCGCCACCGCCAGCGATCATCACCCATCCACGGGTGTGCCTAACGGCATCAGCATGAAACGTGCGTTAGAAATCGCCGGTATCCGTGGCACCCAGATTATTCGCGACGGCGGCAACGGCGTAGTAGAAACGGTCGCTTCGCCAACCTCAGATGACGAACAACTCGAAACCGCGGGCAACAGCGTTGAACCGCGCAGCGTGATTATCAGCGCGGGCGACGATGGCAGCATTGCTACCGTGCCCGGCGGTGACGATATCCTTGTAGAACCCGATTACGCCACGGAGCTGTTTGCGACCTCCGCCGTGATTATTGACGGCGGCAATGGCATCGCCGAAACCGATATTTCCGGTGATGACGAGCTGGTCAGTAGCCTGAACGCAGACATCGAGCCCGGCCAGGTGGTCATACGCGCCGGCGACGACGGCGTGATTGATTCCATCCCTACCGGCGACGATATCCTGGTAGAAGAGGGGCAGGAGCACTACGTACTGACACGCTTCCGTGATGTCGAAGCCATTGCCGGTGAAGCTCGCTTCTGGGTGCTGTTCACTAACAATCAGAACATCGAAAACGTCGACTTCGATAACCTGCGCCTGCGCTCGGGCCAGCAATACAACTTCACCTATGTGCAGGACAAAGACCTGGACCGCGTCTGGGCGCGTGAAGAATTCCTGCACGGCAGCTCCGACGAAAGCATCAACACCGATGGCTGTGATCAGGGCAACACGACAGAAGTGTGCGACACACTCACCGACTACACCGAAATCAAAGAAGGCTGGATGGTACAGCTCAGAGGCTCAAACCAGAGCTACCGCGTATTCTCCAATCCGGGTCAGGCAGATTCCGACCGCGATGGCCTCACCGATGACCTCGAACGCGCCTGTGGCCTCGACCCACGCCAGCGCGACACCGACCTCGATGGCCTGACCGACTACGAAGAAATCACTGGCCAACGCGTTGACGGCAACATCATCACGCCAATGGTCAGTATCGACGTTGATGACGCCAGCGTACCGTCCATGACGATTACCCCATATCTCGGCACCGAGCCTGATCCGATTCCGACAGAGCGCGCGACCGGCGCTATCTGGGCAGAGCACAGCGTCAGCACAGAATGCCAGCAGATGCTCGAAGACAAACTCACCGGCGGTTACGCGACCGACCCACTGAACCCGGATACCGACGGCGACTTCGTTAACGATTTGGCCGAACTGTCACTGGGCCTGCACCCGAACGACCGGGTCGACGGTGCAGACTTCCTCGATGACGACGGCGACGGCCTGGTGAACTCCGCCGAAACCAACGGCTGGGTCGTGACCGAAGCGACCTGGGGCAGCACGCGAACAGTCACGTCAGACCCAACCAAAACCGACACCGACGAAGACGGCCTCCCAGACCTGCTTGAGTTTTACCTCAAAACCGACCCACGCAGCACCGACACCGACGGTGACGGCATCAACGACAACGATGAATACCGCAACGGCGGCGACGTGTGTGTCGCACGGGGCAACCCATGCATTACCTTTAATCAGGTACAGAACAACGACTACGCCGCCTTCGTGCGCGCCTGCAACCTGGCACCGGTATGCAGCGTTGCCCAGATTGAAGCGACGCTCGCCGCCGAAAGCCAGTACGGCACCAACCCAAGCGCGCTCGACAGTGACACCGACACCCTCTACGACAGAGAAGAACTCGGCCTGTATCAGGGCGCGACACCGCCGCGCCGGATCACCATCAACGGCAGCGATATTGGTATCTTTGTATCGAACCCGCGCATCAGCGACACCGATAACGACGGCCTGAGCGACCAGACCGAATACCTCGACTACACCAACCCGAACGCGGGTGACTCCGACGGTGACGGGAATTCCGATTTCTTCGAGAAATACACCTCAGGCACGAATCCACGCCAGGGCGATATCAAATATAAGATTTGGCTAGATGGTTTAGACCTGCGCGTTAATGCCGCAACCTGGCTTGATGTAAACGCGGGGCGTAGCCTGAGCGAATGTGACTTCCGAATTTCGGTAGGTACGTTCTCATACGATGCGACACTGCCAGCAGGCACACCGATCCCGTGTTACTACGGCGAATACATCGTCGATACCAACAACGTACTGCAGCCGGGGTTAGGCTTCCCAGCACTGGAAGCTTATATCCAGACCAACGGCGGTAATAACAACTACTGCTACCTGGACATTCCGCTGGATTACGGCAAAGTCGAAGGCGCGCATTACACCGCGACCTGCTCACATAACAACGGCACCTACAACGATATCGACTTTACGGCGCGGTTTTACTTTGATCGGGTGGAGGAGTGAGTAAAGCGGGGTGATTTAGTAGGGGGCAGGGACTGCCAGAGAGACTGAAACAGCCGCCGTTGGGCGGCTGTTCGAGTTGCATGGTAGCCTACGGGAAGGAGTATCGTAGTAAATGACTCTCACGTGTAATATATCCATATTGGTTAGTAAATAGACTGTTGCTACATTATGATTGCTTGGCGTGGAATGATTATAAATAACACAAAGGACTAACGTGTGCTAAAGCAGGAGTTTAGTGAAAGAGCAATATCAAAGGTTCTAAACCATAGGCGTATTGCAGAGATAGGTTTGCCAACACAAACCGAAGTCTTCGATTGGATAAAGCAAGAAATCAAGAACAGAAACGGTAGATTGAATGGCATCAACTCTATAAGTGTAAAGCAGCGGCAGCTGTATATCCCATCTGACGCAGTAGACCGTATATCTATAGATGTTGTTGATAGATTTTTGCGGAGAATATACTCTGTTAAACAGTCTGATAGAACTATAATATCTCAACAAATAAAAAGAATGTTACAGGATGAATCCATATTTCATCTTTATAGGTTTGATATAAAAAGCTGTTTTGAAAGTATAAGTTTTGCAGCAATACTAAATAGAATCGACGAAGACTGTATCCTAGATCCTGATTTCCATGAGACTTTACGTTCCTTGCATGATCACTGTGTCAACGTTGGCCTCACAGGTATTCCTCGCGGCTTTTCAGTTAGTAGTACGTTGTGTGAATTGTATTTGGAAGCGCTGGATAGTGCGATAAGGAGTCTGGAAGGTGTTATATTTTATGCAAGGTATGTTGATGACGTTGTAATATTTTGCGACCCAAGAATGTCAGTTGATATAGAGCGCGAAGTGTCAACGTCGCTTGCACTGTTAGGTTTGAGTTTGAATGAGTCTGGAGATAAAAATACTTCTAGGTTATTCGATTCTGGTAGTTTTGAATTTCTCGGATATAGATTCGAGAAAATATCAAGGAAGGTAAAAGTGGGGATATCCGATAAAAAGATGAGGAAGATAAAAACTAGGATATACTTAGCGTTCAAAGCGTATAGCCGAGATCATAATTTTAGCCTTTTGTCTCAAAGGATTAATTATTTGTCTACACTAAAAGTCGTTCGGCATTCAAAAACAGGAAATGTTTTAGGTGGCTTGGTTGAGCAGTATAAGATAATAGATGATCTTAATGATTTGAAAGAAATTGATAGATTCTATGTTTCTGTCATTATGGAATATTCGCATTTACTAGGAGTTGCTCATAGTGAAGCTTTAAGAAAAGTTTCTTTTTGGCAAAGATTTAAAAGTAGAGCAAGCGGTACGTTTACTCGCTCAAAGTCTGCATTGATTACTGAGGTTTGGTCTCATGTATAAAGTTCACACGGTAGATTCTTGGGATAAATATCTTCCTCTTGTTTCTGATGTTCTACCATATGAGCTTCCACTTTGGTTTTCTTCGACCGCTCTATACGAAAAAATGCGGGACGATGAAGGTTTTTACTTAAAAATATTCGATTATAATAATAAAAAAAAGAAGGATTTTATTCCATTAAGTTTTAAGATATCTCGCGGTGACCTTAAATATAGAAAAATTTCAGTGATGCATCCGGTTTCTCAGATAGTGGTTTGTGACTTTTATAATGAAAGTGGCTCACTTTTTTTATATTATTGTTCCATTTCTGATAAAAGTTTAAGGGCGCCGGTAAAAAAATCTTCTAAGTTTTATGGTAAATGGGATTCTTTAGGTTCTGCTAGTGAAGGTGTGGAGGTTGACGGCACTGAAAGTATATTTCCTAGTTCATATTTTAAATATAATAAATATGCTTTCTTGTATTCTTTTTACGATTCTTATGAATATCATAGACTGGAAAAGAAGTTTCCATATTTGATTAGCTTGGATGTTTCTAAGTGTTTTTCAAGTATATATTCACACTCTCTTTCCTGGGCTATGAAGGGGAAAGAATTTTCTAAATTAAACAAAAATAAAAAAGGTGGCTTTGATAGCAATCTTGACAGTATTTTGATGCGAATGAATCATCAGGAAACTAATGGAATATTAGTCGGTCCTGAGTTTAGTAGGCTTGCTGCGGAAATTATTTTTCAACGAATTGATCTGGACTTTATTTTAAACGCAAAAAAGAAAGAGAGGTTGATTGTCGGGGTTGATTTTGACTTCCGGCGTTACGTCGATGATTACTTTTTATATGCTCGGAACGATTTGGACAAAAAGTTGATAAAATTACTCGACGAGTGTCTGGAAGAATACAAGCTTCATTTAAATGAAGCTAAAACTATTGAGCAGAAGCGACCGTTTTCAACTAACATTTCTCGGTGCAAGGCAGCTTTGCGCGAATTGTTAGGTGACATATATAAGGCTAGGTATACTTCTGAAGGCGAAGTTAGCCAGACTGGAAGGCCTGATCGTCTTGCTAATAGTTACATAAGTAAGATTAAAAGAGTTTGTTCTGATTATAATGTTGAGTATAAATCTATTTCTGGCTTCTTGCTTGGTTTGATGTTGCGAAAAGTTAATGATTTTATTGCTAGATTTCCAGAATCTGATTCTGTGGATTATTTCGATTGGCTGCTCGTTGATGTTGAGTTGGTATATTTCTTTTATTCTATGGATGTACGAGTAGTTACAACTGATAAACTTGCAAAAATATGTGTTCGAATTATTGATTATATTGCTAAATTTTCTGAAAGAGAGTCATTGGTCGTATATAAAAAAATTTTTGATTGTAATCGTCATGCTTTGGAAAGCGTTGTGCTGGAAATTGATGGGTTTTCTACCGGTGTTGAGGCCACTAATCTGTTGTTTGTTCATAGTCTACTCCCAGAGAAGTATAAATTGAAAGAAAAGTTCCTTATAAATTATTATAATACCGTCTCCGATCATAATGGGATGGATTATATGGTTTGGGTTTCCTTTATGATGTACGTTAAGAAAGATGTAAGTTATGAAAATATTTATTGCATATTAAAGGAAAAAGCTGAGCGCTATTTTTCTGAAACTACTCCTAATTTTTATAATACGGAGTATATCTTGTTTCTACTCGATTACTTAGCGTGTGATTTTGTTGAAAAAAATACGAGAGTGGCGCTGGCGGAGCGGCTAGAAGCGGAGTCTGACTGGAATTTACTGCCTCGTGGAAATAGAAAAATATTGACCACTGACTTTATAGCGCCTTGGCGAGATGAGGATTTTTTTAGAAAGATACTCAAGAAACGTGCATTTACTTTCCCTTATTGATAGGCTGTTACCGCCACCGATATTCTATACATTAGCTTGCACCCTACAAGCCTCACTTTTTGAATGGTGTCCCTGCAGAAGAGTAAGTGGTGGAATGGGGTACGAATTTGCTAGTCTTTGCGAGGGCACTCGTTGACCTAGTGATATCGTTAGCAATGGAGCCTTTGGCTACACACGAGCAGAGTGGCATGGTCCAGTTGAAGTATCGCTGGGCCATTTTATTTTTTGCGCTTAGTCATTTCATAGATGTTGAATGCTCATATCTTAATATTTTGAGTGGGAAGTACTCTTCTAATATAATTTACGCTCTCAATCGCTAGGTGTTAGCCATGTCCGACAACAAACCTGAACTCCCAAACCACTTGTCCATCAACCCGCGCAGCCCGCACTTCGTTGAAGAGTGCTTTGAGCATGACATAGGCATCCGCTTCAAGGGCAAAGAGCGTACGGACATTGAGGAATACAACATCAGCGAAGGTTGGGTGAAGATTTCGTCTCCGACCACGAAAGATCGCTTTGGTCGTCCGTTGCTGATCAAGCTGAAGGGCGAGGTTGAGGCTTTCTATAAGTAAGCCTCTGAGCATAGCGCTGGGTTCCCGCCTTCGCGGGAATGACAGGCTACTACGCTGGATTTCTGCCTTCCTGGGAATGACCGTTCAATGCGTTGAATTTCCACCTTCGTAGAAATGACAGAAGGCTTCTCCCCTCTAGAGAATGGTAATAAAGAAACCGCCTGTTGGCGGTTTCTTTGGTTTTATAGGTCGGATTACCGGTGTCAGCAATATAGAGCATTACGCCCGGGAACCCGTAGGCGGGTTGTTCCAACCCGTATCGCCAAAGCTTCGCGTTTAGCTCCTACAGGATTAGCTCTGCTGGTCTGAAGCGTTTTTTGCAGAATCGCCATCAATATCGTGAATCTTTTTGAGCATGTCGTCTGCTAACCACTTGGCTTCGGCAACGACTTCTGGCTTTTCGTTTTTGATGATGTCTTCGAGAGTTCTGTTCATGGTTCACGCATCTCTGACGTGGTGTTTATATTTTGAACAGTTTAACCGAGAGAGCGGTGTTTGCAAAATAGGGCTTTAGATGATGAGGCCCGAGGTGGACAGTGCCCACTTTGCGGAGGTGAACACGGCGCTGGGCTCCCGCCTTCGCGGGAGTGACAGACTTCTAGCTACCTAGTGCAACTAATTCTTCTTGCGCGAAGGCAACGAGCGAGCTGTATTCGTTCTCGCGAATCAATTGCTCGATTATCTCTGGGTTGATGTTGAGGTAGTCGTGGACGAGAGCGTTTCGCATACCGATGATTCGCTTCCAGTTGATGCTTTTCATAGAAGCTACGTCATGCTCAGAAAGCCGCTCGAAAGCTACATACGCGTTGTCAGGAGCAGGATAGCCGAGTTGTTTGCATCGGTGCTTGGCGATGCCGATGCAGGCCTCAACCAAAGTTTGGATTAAGCGTTCGCTGGCTTTTGCTTCGTATCGGCTCATTGGGCGTTCGTTGAGAATTGTTGTAAGACCTTTGAGGTCAGCTTCAATTTCCGCAATGTGCGCTTTCATTGAAAGCAGGTAGGTATTTTCCATTGCTAATTCCCGGTTTAACCAAACTGTTGATAATGGTGAAGGTGATCGATCTCCCACTTCGACATTATTTTTCCACTGACTTCAAATTCATGAGCAGGGTTTTTATTTACGAGCAGTTTCCCGGTTTTCAAAACTGACATGGCAAGTGGTACGGGCCCATTTTCCAGGTCTAATAAGGAAAGGCTGCCTTCTGGTAACTCCAGTTTATTAGCCCAGTCGATAGCCAATATCTCAGGTCTCAGACGTCGGGCTACGACGTCAGTATCGGTATTTTTGAATATCACTGCCAGATCAATGTCGCTGTTTTCCTGTGCAGATCCTTTGGCGTGAGATCCGTATAAATAGAGCGTATCTACCTCGTCTGTTGCATTGGCAAGTTTAATTATGTCTGGCAGAAGCTGATCAAACTTACCCATGTTCACACCCTTGCTGATGAGAGCACATCAACACGGTCCTCTGTGATGTATGGCTTCAGCTCTTCGCGGACTGCTTTCTCTGTGACCAGGTCTACAGGGCTACCCAGGGCTTCTTCGAGGTAGAACTGTACACCGAAGAATTGTTTGGACGTGGCTTTGCCATCGAAACCGACGAGGATGTCGATATCGCTATCCTCGCGGGCATCGTTACGTGCCGTTGAGCCAAAAAGCGCGAGCGTAGTCAGGCTGTACCGTTCCTGAAGGACGGGTTTGCAGCGGGACAATATGTCGAGTGCCTGTTCGCGGTTCATATACTTAGCCGATGTACGTGTTTTGATCAGTTTAACCGACAGGGCGGTGTTCGCAAAATAGGGCTTTAGATAGGGTAGGCCGTAGGCGGGTTGTTCCAACCCGGTTCGCCAAAGCTTCGCGTTTGGCTCCTACAAGGGATGGCAGTAGCCTGAAATAAGCGAGGTATAAAAAACGCCAGGTCTTTGCAGAGCTGGCGTTTTTGTTTTACGAGCAGTTTCGCTGATTACAACGCTTTGATCTTTTCGATCTGGTCGTTGAGTTTGGCGATGTCACGCTCGAAGCCTGCAGCTTTTTCTTTCTCTTTTTCGATCACGGCTTCTGGTGCTTTGTCGACGAACCCTGGGTTACCCAGTTTGTTCTGTACGCGCTCCAGTTCTTTGCCGAGTTTTTCGATTGATTTGCTCAGGCGCGCTACTTCTGCGTCTTTGTCGATGAAGCCAGCCATAGGTACGAGTACCTCCATGTCGCCAACCAGTTGGGTGACAGACATCGGTTCTTCGTCGCCTTCGTTCAGCCAGGTCAGTTTGTTGAGCTTGGCGAGTTTCATCAGGAAGGCCTGGTTTTCTTCGGCACGGCGGAAGTCGTCGTCGCCGCCGTTTTTGAACAGCAGTTCCAGTTCGAAGCCTGGGGCGATGTTCTTCTCGGCGCGGACGTTACGCACAGCGGTAATCACGTTCTGCAGCCATTCGATGTCGGCTTCTGCACCTTCGTCGATCAGGGCGTCCTGTGGCTCTGGGTAGGCCGCCAGCATGATGGTGTCGCCTGATTTACCCGCCAGGTCTTTCACCTGATGCCAGATAGACTCGGTGATGAACGGGATGATCGGGTGTGCCAGTCGCAGAATGGCTTCAAGTACGCGTACCAGCGTACCGCGAGTGCCACGCTTCTCTTCTTCAGTCGCGTTCTCATCCCACAGAACTGGCTTAGACAGCTCGAGGTACCAGTCGCAGTATTCGTTCCAGATGAATTCGTACAGAGTCTGTGCAGCCATGTCGAAGCGGTACTGATCCATGTGGCGGCGTACTTCGCTTTCGGCGCGCTGCAGGCGGGAGATGATCCAGCGGTCTGCCAGTGACAGGGCGGCGTCTTCGCCGTTCACGCCGCACGCGGCTTTCATGGCGTCGGTAATTTCGATCAGGCCGCCATCTGCATTATCAACCGCTTCTTCGCCCGCTACAGACAGCATCACATAGCGTGAGGCGTTCCACAGCTTGTTGCAGAAGTTACGGTAGCCTTCGAGGCGCTTCATGTCCCAGTTGATGTCACGGCCGGTGGAGGCCATGGCAGCGAGGGTGAAGCGCAGGGCGTCGGTGCCGTGTGGCGCGATACCTTCCGGGAATTCTTTCTGAGTGCGCTTGCCGATTTTCTCAGCCAGTTGTGGCTGCATCATGTTGCCGGTGCGCTTCTCGAGCAGGTCGTCCAGTGAGATACCGTCGATCATATCCAGCGGATCGAGGACGTTACCTTTCGATTTGGACATTTTCTGGCCGACTTCGTCACGGATCAGACCAGTCACGTACACGGTTTTAAACGGTACCTGCGGCTTCCCATCGTCGTCTTTGCAGAAGTGCATGGTCATCATGATCATGCGAGCAACCCAGAAGAAGATAATGTCGAAACCAGTCACCAGAACGTCGGTCGGGTGGAAGTCGAGCATACGCTTGGCAACTTCCGGGTCGTCCAGGTTTGGCCAGCCGAGTGTACCGAAGGTCCACAGAGCGGAGGAGAACCAGGTATCCAGGACGTCTTCGTCCTGAACCAGTTCTACGTCGTCAGCGAGCTTGTTGGCAGCGCGTACTTCGGCTTCGTCGTGACCAACGTAGACGTTACCTTCTTCGTCGTACCAGGCCGGGATACGGTGACCCCACCACAGCTGACGCGAGATACACCAGTCCTGAATGTCGCGCATCCAGCTGAAGTACATGTTTTCGTAGTTCTTAGGTACGAATTGAATGTCGCCGTTCTCAACCGCTTCAATCGCAGGCTTCGCCAGGGTTTTGGCGTCAACGTACCATTGGTCGGTGAGCATTGGCTCGATCACTACGCCGCCACGGTCGCCATAAGGGACAGTGAGATCGTGGTCTTTGATTTCATCAAGCAGGCCAGCCGCTTCAAAGTCAGCGACGATGGCTTTACGCGCCGCGAAGCGCTCCATGCCACGGTATTTTTCTGGAATGCTGGCTTTTACGTCTTCGTTCACACTGCCGTCGGTGTTGAACACCTGTGGCACGTCACGCACGTCGGCGTTGAAGGTGAAGATGTTGATCATTGGCAGGCTGCAGCGCTTGCCGACTTCATAGTCATTGAAGTCGTGCGCTGGGGTCACCTTAACGGCACCGGTGCCTTTGTCCATGTCGGCGTGTTCGTCGCCCACAATCGGAATACGACGGTCGACTAACGGCAGCACGATGTCTTTACCGATCAGATCTTTGTAGCGCGGATCTTCCGGGTTAACCGCCACACCGGTATCGCCCAGCATGGTTTCCGGACGGGTCGTCGCAACCACGATGTAGTCTTTGCCTTCAGAGGTTTTCAGACCATCGGCCAGCGGGTAGCGCAGGTGCCACATGTGACCTTTCTTGTCTTTGTTTTCGACTTCGAGGTCAGAAATAGCGGTGTGCAGTTTCGGGTCCCAGTTAACCAGGCGCTTGCCGCGGTAAATCAGGCCGTCTTTGTACAGACGGATAAACACTTCCTGAACGGCTTCATAGAAGCCATCGTCCATGGTGAAGCGTTCGGTGTCCCAGTCAACGGAGTTACCGAGGCGACGCATCTGTTGGGTGATGGTGCCACCGGAGTGTTCTTTCCATTCCCAGACTTTTTCGAGGAATTTTTCACGGCCAAGTTCGTGACGGTCTGGCTGGTTTTCAGCGGCGAGTTTGCGCTCAACGACCATCTGGGTCGCGATACCGGCGTGGTCGGTACCGACCTGCCACAGTGCTTTCTGACCCTGCATACGCTTGTAGCGGGTGAGGGCGTCCTGGATGGTGTGCTGGAAGGCATGACCCATGTGCAGGGAACCGGTGACGTTCGGTGGTGGGATCATGATGGAGTAACCTTCGCCGGTCAGTCCGTCCTGATAAGGCTTGAAGTAGCCTTTCTCTTCCCACTCTTTGTACCAGGTTTGTTCGATTGCGCTGGGTTGGTATGTCTTATCCATTACTCGCTGCTACTCATTTTGGATATTAGAAAAATGGGCCGCAGTATACCGGATTAGTGCACCGGTGGGCAGGGAGGAAAGAAGACTGATTTACTCAGTCTTCTTCAGACGATGAAGGGGCGATTCAGGTGTCTTCTTTGCCGTTGAGCATGTCGCGCACGCGGGCACGAAGGCGGCTTTTAACCATGGGTATCAGCTCTTCAACGAGTTCATCAACCATGCGCTCACGTTGAAGCAGGGAGGTTAGCGATGCCGTAGTCTCGGCCATATTAGCATCGAGTTCAGCGCGTTTTGAGGACAAGGCTGTTTCGCTGGCGCCCGGAAGTGGTGCCATTGCGGGTGACTCGGTTTCCTGGCCGCGATTTATCTTCTCGAGAATCTGGTTCAGCGGGCTCAGGCCGCTGGGAGGAGTTTGTCTCGGTGCTGATTGCTCTACCTTGGGTGCTTGGGGTGCGGGCGTTTGGGGCTTTGGCACGGCACGCAGAGAGGAAGGCTGAGAGGCAACGTCATTCACCGTTGGGATATCTGTTACCGTTGGGATGTTGCTGAGATCGAGGCTCGGGGGTTCGCTCACAGTCGGGATGTTGCCGTCAAAGAGGTCATCCAGAACCGGAATGTCATCCGCAGAGGAGCCAGATGAAGTCGGGTTATCAAGCACCCGTTGCAACATCTCGAGTTCGGCCAGAAGGTCTTTAGGCTCTTCCTTGTTTTTCATCAGCTCATTCTCATATCGTTGTGCGTCACCGGATATCCCCGATCTTTCAGAAACCGGAAGTGTTGGCGCGTGTAGGCCAGAATATCGTCTTTCTGAACGACAATTTCTACCAGTCTTTCAAAACGGCTGAAAAAAGCCGGTAATTCAGCGCTCAGGTTAATAATGACATCGTGGTGATGTCCGGGTTCCTGAGCCCAACCAATGCTTACCGGGCAGTCTACAGGTGCGTCTTTGGCTGTCAGCAGCGCGTGCGGTACAAAGGCGTCTGCACGGAATTGCCAGAGCATATCATCGAGTTCTCTGGCTTTCTGCTCATTGTCCACCTGAAGCAGGATTTTATGACCCTTCTGCTGAATCTGTTCTACCAGCCGACAAGCGAAGAACCACTGATCATGGTCTGCCTGGCCACCTAGTATGTAGAAGTCTGCTCGGGTCATTACGAATCTTTCTGCCTGCGAAACCGGTGTAATACTACGTCGATTTCGAGTGTCAGTGAATCAATTGTCTGGAGTTTTTCTGCGCGTTCCGGACTGACCTTCCAGCGATGCGGTGTCATATTGAACAATGCGACCAGAGGATCACCACCGGGCACCGTTACTTCGTAGGTCAGCTTTTGCTCATCGACGGCGATGAACCTGGCATCTGCCATCTTTGCAACCGGCGAAAAACTCTCAGCCTTAACCTCATCGTAGATGACTTCCCGCAGTTGCATCAAATGCTGCGGCCCGGTGTTCACGGTAATGATTTCACCGTCATCCGCGAGGGCATGATCCAGGCCCTGAGGCATGAGTGGGGTAAACAAGCTGATGATGGTCTTTATACTGCGGGCGGAAACCGGAGGCCGAGCGCCACTGGCGACCAGCCAGCGGATATCTTTTGTACGTCGGCAGGCGCCTTTGATGGCTTCGCGGGAGATATCCAGACCGATGATTTCACACCCGGATTGCTGCTGGAGGCGATGAGTGTAGTAACCCTCACCGCAGCCTATATCAAGCACGGGGCCTGTCTTCACCAGCGCATTCAGAGCGTCTGATATCGGTTCATAGATACCCGAATCCAGAAAGGCTGTACGCGCCCGGACCATATCTGCGTCATCTCCCGGATTCTTCGACTTCTTCTGGTTGACCAGCAGCAGGTTGATGTAGCCCTGTTTAGCCGTGTCATAACTGTGGCGGTCAGGGCATTGCCACTGTTTACCATTGGCGGCCAGTGGCTGTTCGCATTTCGGGCAGATAAGCCCGGAGGCAGAGTCTTTCATCAGGCAAGTAATTCAACCAGCATGGCTTCGTAGATGTCGGTCAGTGTATTCAGGTCATCAGCACTGACGTGTTCATTTACCTGGTGGATGGTCGCATTGATCGGGCCAAGCTCGACTACCTGAGCACCTGTCGGAGCAATAAAGCGCCCGTCGGAAGTGCCGCCTGATGTTGAGAGTTCCGTCTCGCGGCCGGTGACGTCTTTAATCGCTTTAACGGCAGCTTCGACTAAAGCGCCTTTGTCAGTCAGGAACGGCTGGCCGCTCAGTTTCCAGTCGATGTCGTACTCAAGGCCATGCTTGTTCAGAATCGCTTCGGTACGTTCTTTCAGAATCTCTGCGGTCAGTTCAGTCGAGTAGCGGAAGTTAAATACGACTTCGCACGTACCTGGGATCACGTTAGTGGCACCGGTACCCGCATTAATGTTGGAAATCTGGAAACTAGTGGCTGGGAAGAAATCATTACCCTTATCCCACTCTTCTGACGCCAGCTCCGCCAACGCAGGCGCAGCAATATGTACCGGGTTCTTCGCCAGGTGCGGGTAGGCGACATGGCCTTGCTTGCCTTTTACTGTGAGTACACAGCCCAGTGAACCACGACGGCCATTTTTGATAACGTCGCCGACGAGCGTGGTCGACGACGGTTCGCCAACCACACACATGTCGATTTTTTCGTTACGGGCTTCCAGTGTTTCAATCACCTTAACCGTGCCGTTGTGGGCAGGGCCTTCTTCATCGGAGGTAATCAGATAGGCGATTGAACCTTTGTGGTCAGGATATTTTTCAACAAAGCGTTCGGTGGCGACCAGAAATGCAGCCAGTGAACCTTTCATGTCGGCAGCACCACGGCCATGCAACATACCGTCGATGATTTTCGGCTCAAACGGCGGGTTGTCCCAGTTGGCTTCCGGCCCGGTAGGCACTACGTCTGTGTGTCCGGCGAAGCAGACGACAGGCTGACTGTTACCTTTTCGCGACCAGAAGTTATCTGTATCACCGAAGCGTAATGGCTCGTTGTTGAATCCGAGAGCGGCAAGGCGCTCCATCATCAATGCCTGGCATCCTTCATCTTCAGGTGTCACGGATGGACGGGCGATCAGATCAACGGCAAGTTGCAGCGTCGGTGTCATGGTGGTTCCTGCGTTTTTGATGTTAGTTATTGTGATTCCGAGGCGTGAATCATATCACACAGGGGGTATATGAGGCGTTTGTTCGCTTGCCGCAAGTAGATCTGGCCCATACCATAACAGTCTCTTTACAAATGCATGTGGACTTAGAACTTATGACCGAGAGCCTTTCGCGCGAGCAACTTAATACTGTGATGGATGAAGCTGATCTTCTGAAAAGCAAAGAAGAAGTCGAAGCTGCCCTTGATTCTCTGGCGGCTGACATCACAGCGCGGCTGGCAGATAAGATGCCTGTGGTTTACAGCATCATGAATGGTGGACTGGTGGTTGCAGGGCAACTGCTGACCCGGCTTAGGTTTCCTCTGGAACAGGGCTACATGCACGCGACCCGTTACCGGGGAGAAACCACAGCTCAGGCAGACCTGCAGTGGCAGGCGCCACCATCGGTGCCTATGGATGGCCGTACTGTGCTGATTGTTGATGATATCTTTGATGAGGGTTACACCCTGGAGGCAGTCGTTGAGGCCTGTAAAGCACAGGGCGCGGCGGAAGTTCTCACGGCGGTGCTGGTGGATAAGCAACATGATCGCAAAGC
Source organism: Thalassolituus sp. (assembly GCF_984348125.1). NCBI lineage: Bacteria > Pseudomonadati > Pseudomonadota > Gammaproteobacteria > Oceanospirillales > Oceanospirillaceae > Thalassolituus > Thalassolituus sp. The sequence continues at coordinate 117,982 of NZ_CFHJLR010000005.1, read as the reverse complement.
GCCTGGTATGAAGGTCGATTTCATTGGCCTGGAAGTCGAAGATCGCTATGTTTTCGGCTTCGGTATGGACTACCGCGGTTACTGGCGCAATGCACCCGGTATATACGCTGTAAAAGGCCTCTGATCAGCGTTTCTCCAATGCTTACCAGACCCGACGCCTGAGGGAGCCAGTACCTTGCGTACTGGCATCTCTGTAGTAGGTAAATCTTTCCAGCAGGCCAGGCAACTCGACTACACTGAGATTGCGGAGGTGGCCGATTATATGAATGTTCAGTTCATCAATCCCTTCATCGAGACGATTAGCAACATTCTCGCAACCATGGCATCAATGACGTGTGAGCATGGCAAGCCATATCTGAAAGAAGACGGGAATCCCCTGGGAATCGTGACAGGGCTGATCCCTATGGAAGGCGATGCGGTTAATGGTTCTCTCGCCATCAGCTTTAATGAAGACACTATCATCAAGATAAGCAGCAGCATGCTGGGCGAGGAAGTCGCGGAATTTGACGATACCTGCAAAGACCTGACCGGTGAACTTACGAATATGCTATCTGGTGGCGCTCGTAAACTACTCTGGGAGGGCGGGTACAGCTTTGAGATGGCTACGCCCAAGATGTTAACGGGCGACGCGCCGATCGTGCACCACGTTGAAGGGCCTGTGGTCGTTATTCCGTTCGATACAAAAGCCGGTGAGTTCTACATTGAGGTTGTGATCGGCAGCCGACTTAAACGAGCGGAAGTCGCAGGCGCTTAACCGCAACAGACTGTTGCGCGAGTGCTGACAACGGCACCTCTCTGACCATTTGATTCCCTCTTCTGGACGTGTAATATGACGATTCGTCAAAAATGACGGATCGTCAAAAATGATTACATTGCACACAGCGTTACAGACTTTGAAAAGTCTGCTTTTCAACTTACAACCGCACTGCCCATTTCAGCAGCGGCGGCTGGCGGCTTGCCCGAATTCCGCGGTCATGTTGATGGAAGACATGTCGCCCAAGAGCTCCTCTAGGGCACCTGAGCCGGTAAAGCCTGAGCGCACACCGCGTCAGGAGGAAAAGTGGCAGAAGCGCGAAAGCACTCTACTTGATCACGTACAGTTCATCATCGATGACGTAGGTTATGCGCATTTCAATATGGACCGTCTGGTCCGCGCCAGTGATGTATCCAAGGGCACCGTCTACAACCACTTTACCAGCAAAGAGGATTGCCTCGCTGCACTCTGTTGCCGTGGGATGGAAGAGCTCAAAGATATGTTCTTACGGGCGCAGGCATTTGATGGCAAGCCTCGGGAAAAAGCCCTGGCGATTCACTACGCCTACCGCCTGCATATGAAGTTGCATCCGGTGATGTCGACCGCTCTGGTGACCGCCCGCACGGCGGCCTTCGTCGAGAAAACCTCACCGCAGCGTGCTGCGAAAGTCCGCCACAACGATGAAACCCTCTTTGCAATCGCCTTTGAAGTGATCGACGCCGCCGTTCGGGCGGGTGATCTTGAGATCACCGAGGATCTGGATGCCACCGTAATTACCTTTCTGACATGGTCGACCTCCTATGGAATCAACATGTTGGAGGACACAGGATTCGAGCACACGATCAGTGATCTGCTTGAAGAAAAGAACATCGCTTTAATCGGAGCGAATGTGCTGATGGATGGCATAGGCATGAAGCCTTTGTCGAAGGATTGGGACTATCGGGCGACCTGGCAGCGCATTGCTGAAGAGGTGTTCCCGGAGGAAAGTCAGAGAGCTTCGCTTTAATTCAGGAGAGCGCACTATGCGTCAATGGGTAGAAAAACTGGCAACGGAACGTGCATGGCTGGTGATTGCCGCGCTGATTATTGCGGCTCTGGCCGCAGCAGCAGGTGGTGGCAATCTTTATTTTCGTGGAGATTACAAAGTCTTCTTCGAAGAAGGGTATGGCCCGCTGAATGATTTTGAAGAGATGCAGAAAATCTTCAATAAAAGCGACGGTATCGCGGTATTAGTGGTGCCTGAATCGGGCGAAGTGATCGACGAGACTATTCTGACCCTGATACAGGAATACACAGAGGAAGCCTGGCAGACACCGTTTTCCAGCCGTGTAGATTCTCTGACCAACTACCAGAATACATGGGCCGAGTACGACGATATGATCGTCGAAGACATGGTGCTCTATCCTGAAGAGCTAACGGAAGACGACCTCAACCGAATTCGTGAAACCGCGCTGGCGGAGCCATCTCTGAATGGTCGGATTATCTCGCCTGATACAGAGGTCAGCCTGATCAATATTACGCTGCAATTGCCGGACGTAACTGACAACACTGCGAACGTCGCCAGTGTGATGGATTTTGTACGCGATCTGAGTGCGCAATTTGCCGAGCGCTACCCGGATATTGCTTTCTATCACACCGGAATTATTCCGATGAATTACAGCTTCGCGACGGAAGGCCAGAAAGACATGTCGACTCTGGTTCCAGCGATGCTGCTGTTGATCATCGTCCTTCTGGCGGTGCTGCTGCGCAGCGTGCTGGCGATGCTCGCCACTGTCGTTGTTCTGGTACTGACCATTATGGCCACCATGGGGCTGGCTGGATGGATGGGTTTTTTCCTGTCGACGGGGACCATTAACGTACCGATTGTGGTTCTGACTATTGCGGTGGCGGATTGCGTTCATGTGGTAGCGACCATGCAATATGGCATGAAGCAAGGTAAGAGCAGAAAAGAAGCCGTGCGCTACAGCCTCGAGTTGAACTGGATGCCAATTTTTATTACCAGTGCGACGACCGCGGTTGGCTTCCTGACACTCATGATGTCGGAGTCTCCTGTATTCGCTGACTTCGGATTTCTTTGCGCTATGGGTGTGATGTTAGCGTACGTGATGTCTGTCACTCTGTTCCCTGCTTTGTTGTCGGTGCTGCCGGTCGGAGCGGGTGGCCGCGTCGACGATAAAGCGCCTGCGATGGCTCACTTTGGTGATTTCGTGATTCGTCACCAGACGCCTTTGTTGTGGGGCGGTGTCGCTGTAGTTGCTGTATTAAGTGCACTGGCGATGCGTAATGAAATTAACGATGTCGCAACAGAATACTTTGCTGAATCGACGGCGTACCGTCAGTCGGTTGAAAAGCAGGCCGATACGCTCTCAGGTTCACAGTCTATCGATTGGGCCATGTACACTGATGAGGCCGGCGGTATCAGTAATCCTGAGTTTATTGCAGTGATGCGCGATTTTACCGAGTGGCTTGAACAGCAACCGGAGATTGATCACGTCAGTGGCCTGTCGGATACCTTTAAGCGCCTGAATAAAAACATGCATGCGGACGATCCTGACTGGTACAGAATTCCAGACGATCGTGAGCTGGCAGCGCAGTATCTGTTGCTCTACGAAATGTCATTACCGTACGGACTTGATCTGAATAACCAGGTTAACGTGGATAAGTCTGCAGTACGAATGACGTCGATTCTGAAAAATCTGGGAAGCGTTGAGATTATCTCGCTTGAGAACCGCGCCAAAGACTGGATGGATGCAAATGCTCCCGGTATCCGGCTGACTGCTGCCAGCCCTTCAGTGATGTTCTCTCACATTGGTGAGACGAATATGAAGAGCATGATTCTCAGCATGATGATGGCACTGGTGATTATCTCAGGCATCCTGATTTTTGCTTTACGGTCGCTCAGGCTGGGTGTGATCAGCCTGTTCCCGAATATTACTCCAGCACTGGTTGGTTTCGGTTTCTGGACCTTTATTTCTGGTGAAATAAACCTGGGCCTTTCTATCGTCAGCTCAATGACTCTTGGCATTATTGTCGATGATACAGTGCACTTTCTGAGTAAATATAAGCGTGCACGTATGGAGGGAATGATGACCGAAGCGGCAGTGCGTTATTCGTTTATCAACGTTGGCCGTGCTCTGCTGATCACCACTCTGGTTCTGGTCCTTGGCTTCTCTATGCTGGCGTTCTCAGCATTCCGCCTGAACTCAGACATGGGTATCGCAACGTCGTTGATTATTCTGATCGCACTCATTATTGATTTTCTCATCCTGCCACCCATGCTGTTGTGGCTGGATAAAGATAAGCCTGAAGCAAACGCTGAAGAGCAGACATCCCTAAAAGGAGAACACGCATGAAACTGATAACTACACTCGTGACGGGACTGGCATTGGTTGCACCTTTCGCTATCGCTGATGACGGTGGCCGAGGCCTCGAGATCGCTAAGGAGCGTAAAGCGCGGGACACCGGCTGGGGCGATTCTCAGGCTGAGATGACTATGATTCTGCGTAACTCACAGGGGGAAACCTCTGAACGGAAAATGCGCCTGAAGAATTTTGAAATCCAGGACGACGGTGATAAAGGCCTGACGATTTTTGATGAGCCTAAAGATGTCAGCGGTACGGCGTTTCTGAGCTTTTCTCACAATACGAAACCTGATGATCAGTGGCTGTATTTACCCGCACTGAAGCGTGTTAAGCGTATTTCTTCCCGCAACAAGTCAGGCCCTTTTATGGGCAGTGAATTTGCTTATGAAGATATGGGGTCGTTCGAGCCTGAAAAGTACGAATTTACTTATCTGCGCGATGAGCCATGCGCTGAGGATATGACGTGTCATGTGGTAGAAAGTGATCCGGTGGATAAATTTTCTGGCTATACCCGCCAGATCAGCTGGATCGATACCGAGCACATGCGCGCGGTAAAAACGGAATACTACGATCGTAAAAATACATTGCTGAAAACACTTGAGCTGTCTGAGTGGAAACTCTACAAAGATAAGTTCTGGCGTGCGCACAAGCTGGATATGCAAAACCACCAGAATGGCAAGAGCACGACCATCATCACGCACGGCATTGAGTTTGATACCGGGCTGAGCGAATCGGATTTCAGTCAGGCATCGCTTAAGCGTGCTCGATAAGGCAGTAATATGAAAAAGCTACTTCTGACAGTGTCTGCGTTGCTGGCAGGCGCGGGGGCTTCCCCTCTGGTGAGTGCGCTCGACTTGTCGCTTGAGGCGGGTATTGAAGGACGTCGCTTCCTGGAGTCCGGTGCTTACAGCGGGCAGGTCGATGATCAATGGTCACTGACGTTGCAGCCTGAAGTCGTCTGGGATGCAGAATCTGGCAACGGTCGTTTCACTTTCGTACCTTTTTATCGCAAAGATTTTGCAGATGATGAGCGAACGCACGGTGATATCCGTGAAGCCATGTTCATGACGTGGAATGGCCCATGGGAGCTGCGCGCTGGTATAGGTAAAGTATTCTGGGGCGTTACTGAGTCTCTGCATCTTGTTGATGTCATTAACCAGACAGACTATGTAGAAGCCATTGATGGCGATCAGAAACTGGGTCAGCCAATGATCCAGGGGATCTGGTTGTCTGACGTTGGTACCTGGGAGGCCTTCGTACTGCCCGGCTTCCGGGAACGTACATTTCCGGGCGAAGCAGGGCGCTATCGCACCGAGCTTCTGGTCAGCGGTGATGCTGAATACCAGGCCGACGAAGAGCAGCAGCATGTTGATCTGGCGGCACGTTGGTCTTACGTTTCTGAGCTGAACGGGTATCCACTGGATCTGACGGCGTCTGTATTCCGCGGTACATCGCGCGATCCTTTGTTGGCTCCTCAGGTGGAAGTCGTCAACAGTGTGCTCACGCTGACTGAGCTGGTGCCGTACTACGCTATGCAGAATCAGATCGGTTCTACCATACAGTTTGCGCCTGAAGGTTGGTTGCTTAAGGCAGAACTGTTGTATCGCGATTATCAGCTTGATGCCTTACCGGGTGGGATAGAGGTCAAAGATCAGACCGCAGCCGTTGGTGGTTTTGAATACACTCTGGTTGGCCCGTTTGGAAATGCGGCTGATCTTGGCTTACTTGCCGAGTATCAGTACGACAGCCGTGGTGCAGAGTATTCTGACGCCCAGAATGATCTGTTCTTAGGCACGCGTTATGTTTTCAATGACATGGCGTCGAGTGAAATTCTTGCGGGTATTACACAAGATCTCGATTATACGGGCACTCGTTTATTTCTGCTGGAAGCCAATACCCGGTTAAATCCGTCGATGACGATTGATGCGACTATTACTTTGGTAACAGCAGAGGAGGAGTCACTTGCGAGCATTTTCCGCCGAGATGATACCTTCGAAGTGGCGCTAAACTTTTTCTTCTGATGCCATTCTGCACTGGCGGCCTGTCGAGGGCCGTCAGAGGCGGTAAAGAAGGGTAAAATGCAATATCAGTCGCTCTGCTGAGGCTCTATCATTGGGCTCAGATTATTATGGAGCTTCTTCCGTGAGCGGCCCCCCTTCCTACCTCTCTGGCCGGTCGACAAGACTGGCATCCCGGCTACTTCTGCTTTCTTCTGCCGTCATGGCAGTGCAGGGGTGCAGCAGCGTTGCTGTATCAGAACCTGACCCCATCGTTCTTCCCGATACCTTCACTGATCAACAACAGGTCTTACCTGCGGTCGATTGGTGGACGACGTTTAACGACAGTGAACTGAATGAGTACGTCAATGATGCTCTGCAAGGCAATTACAGCCTACAGGCTGCAGAGGCGCGTTTGCGTCAGAGCCTGGCACAGTTACGGGGCTCGCGCAGTGATTACTATCCGGAAGTTAATGCAGAGCTTGGAAAAAGCCGGCAATGGACCAGTGAAGACTCAACCACGGATACCTGGTCAGCCGGCTTAACCGCCAGTTATGAAATTGACCTATGGGGTGGCATTCGTGCGGGAGCAGCTCAGTCCCGCTTCAGTGCCGATGCCAGTGAAGCGGCGTATCGTACGTTGGCTAATACAGTAGCGGGTGAAGTCTCGACCTATTGGTTGGGGTTGCGTGTTCAGGCCGGAAAGCTGCGTCTTCTCGAAGACCAGAAGCAACGTCTCGCAACTGCGCTTAAGGTAGTCGAAGGTCGTAAGCGTCGCGGGCAGGCAGCACTGACAGATGTCTGGCAACAACAGCAGCTGGTTGAGTCACTGAGTGTTGATATCATCGAAGCTGAAGCACAGCGTGATATCTATCTGCAACAGCTTGCTCTCTGGCTGGGTCGTGGGCAGGCGCCTATAACGGCTGATATGGTGTCTGACCTGACGCCAGTTCCTCAGCCTGATATGGCACTGAATAACGTTCCTCTGGAAGCCCTGAAAGCACGCCCGGATGTTCAGGAAGCGTACGCCAGGCTTCAGGCGGCCAGTGCCGGTGTGGCGGTTGCCGCCGCGAACCGTTATCCTCGTTTTTCACTTTCGGCTAGTTATCGCGACAGTGATGCAGATTTCAGTCAACTGTTTGATAACTGGGTAGCCAACCTTGCTGGCTCTCTGGTGTTGCCGATCATTGATGGCGCAGGCCGTCGAGCAGAAGTCGAGCGCCAGAAAGCAGCAGAGCAGGAGGCTCTGGCAGACTATAGTCAGACCGTTCTTGAAGCCGCTCAGGAAGTTCAGCAGGCGTTGGTAGAAGAGCAGCGTTACCTGAAGACGCTACAAAGCCTTACGGATCAACTTGAACTGGCACGAAAAACTCTCGAACTACAGGATTACTATTACGCGCGTGGTCAGATTGATTTTCTCGATCTGCTCAACGCTCAACAAGAACTCCTGAGCCTCGAATCCCAGCAACTGACCGCCCGCTGGAACCTCACCCAATCAAGAATTCAATTATACAAAGCCGTTAGTCACGGTAGATTCGGAGAAACCGACGCATGACCGATCGTAAGAAAAACCTGGCATTAGCCGGTGTCAGTATTCTTATCATTCTTGCGAGTTTTGGCGCGTGGAAACTCATTCAGGATACGGCGCCCAAGCCGGGTAAAAAAGAGCGGGAAAAAATAGCGCGGCTTGTAGATGCAGAGCCGCTTGAGAAAGTGGCTTCCCGTGCGTCGTGGCAAACTGGAGGTGCGGTAACAGCGTCCGACAGTGTGACTCTGGTTGCTCAGGTAAGCGGAAGAGTGGAGCAGGTCTCAGCTCAGGCGGTGCCCGGTGCGCTGTTAGAGAAAGGCGCGTTATTGGCGCAGCTTGAAAAGGGAGATTATGAATTAGCACTTGAGCAGGCTCTGGCAACATTGGCTCAGGCTAAAGCGGCGCTCGCGATTGAGGAAGGACAAGTCAGCCTGGCGCAGGAAGAGTACGCACTTTCAGGCACCGAGCTGTCGAACTCTGACCGTGCACTTGTTCTGCGCGAGCCTCAGCTTCAGGTAGCTGAAGCCGACATGGCCAGTGCTGAAGCTGCTGTAAAACAGGCGAGAATTAATCTGGCACGTACCGAAATCCGGATGCCTTTTGATGGTCGCTTGAGTTCCCGCGCGGTCAGCCCGGGGAGCTATGCCAGTGCAGGTAGTGAACTATTTTCGGCCGTTGCAACTTCTGAGTTCTGGGTCGAGGCGAAATTCCCCCGATCTTTCTTACCGCTTCTGGATCGGGATCACGAAGTGATCGTATCGCACTCCGCCTGGGGCAATAAAACCCGCACGGCTACTATTCTGAACGTGTTACCAGGCGTCGATAGTGGTGACCGTCAGGCGCGCGTTATTCTATCTCTCAAGAGCCCTCTGGACCCAGAGTATGGCCCGATCGTTCTGGTGAATGATTTTGTCACTCTGACGCTCGCGGGGCGGGAGTTTGACAATGCTTATCAGGTGCGCCGTGATCGCGTTAATGACGACGGCAGTGTTTGGGTAATTAATGACCTGAAGTTACGCAAGCGACAGCCTGAACTTCTTTATTCCGGGCGTGACTTTGTTTGGTTCTCGGAAGGTTTTGAGGCGGAAGACCAACTGCTTGCCAGCCAGGTTGATGCCGCGGTTGAGGGGATGCCTGTGCGGGTTTCAGGCCAGAGATCTGACCTGAATCCAGACCAGAAATCTGACGAAAGCGCAGGAGATCAGCCATGATCAATAAGGCTGGACCAGTCTCCTGGATGGCGCGACACGGTGTTGCGCCTAACCTGCTGATGGCATTTCTGATTATTGGCGGCATTCTTATGTCGCTGGCAATTCGCAAGGAATTTATCCCGAGCACTGAAGCTGATTATGTTTCGGTGAATGTTGCTTATCCGGGCGCGACGCCTTCAGAAATGGAGCAGGGCGTTGTCTTACCGATTGAAAATGAACTGACGGGCCTCGATGGTCTGAAAGAAATTACGTCGACGGCTGCTCAGGGCTCTGCCCGTGTTTCTGTGGAGATTGAGAATAGCGGTGACCGTCAGAAAGCGTATCAGGATATTCAGCAGGCAGTCAGTAATATCAGTAGCTTCCCGGCGGGTATCGAGCGTCCTGTGGTCAGTCTGTCCGGCCATTCTATTGATGTTATGGACATCAAACTCTTTGGCCCTCTGAGTAAATTTGAACTGAAGAAGCTGGCCGAGCAGATACGTAATGATTTACTGGCGGCGCCAGAAATTACCAACGTTGAAGTTAAAGGTACGCCTGATGAAGAACTGCACGTTGAGATCTCTCAGGCAACACTTGAATCTTATGGCCTGACCCTTCAGCAGGTGGCGAATACTATTGCTGCCAACGCCATCGAGCAGAGCGCCGGTACGGTTCGTACCAGTGGCGGCGATATTCTGCTGACGTTGGATAATCGTATTTATTGGGCGGATGAATTCAGTAAGTTGCCTGTGGTCAGTGATGACTCTGGTGTGCTATTACAGCTTGGTGATATCGCTACGATTTCTGATGGCTTTGGCGATACAAACCGTGAAGTGACGTATAACGGCAATCCTTCCATCGGGCTGGATATTTACCGTAGTGAAAACCAGACGCCTTTTACCGTTACCGAAGCCGCGTATCGGCAAATGGACGAAATTAAAACCCGTCTTCCTCCGGGCGTTGAACTGATCGTTACGGATGATGATGGTGAAACGTATAACCAGCGTGTCGGCCTTTTAATGAAAAATGCCGCCATTGGTCTGGTGCTGGTTCTTGTATTGCTGAGTCTGTTTCTGGAATATCGTCTCGCCTTCTGGGTGACGATGGGTATCCCAACGGCGTTCTTAGGCGCCTTGCTGTTAATTCCAGCGGCCGATGTATCCATCAATATGATCTCGATGTTCGCCTTTATTATTGCGCTCGGGATTGTCGTTGATGACGCCATTATCGCCGGTGAAAATATCTTTGAGCATATGCAGCAGGGTATGGCATTTCCAGATGCCGCTGTGCAAGGCGCGAGAGAAGTCGCCGTGCCTCTGGCATTCGCCATTCTGACCAACGTCGCTGCATTTTTACCGATTCTTGCGCTGCCGGGAATGATGGGAAAACTGTTCCTTGCGATCCCTGTGGTTGTAATCAGCTGCTTCCTGATTTCTTGGATTGAAGCCCTGTTTATTCTGCCTACACACCTTGCAAATCTGAAGAGAAAACCGAAAGACGCGCCGCTGAACTTTCTGGAGAAAATTCAACGAAATGTCGATAGCAAGCTGGGTTACTTTATCAACGAAATTTACCAGCCGATATTGCGCCGTGCAGTTCGTGCGCCGGGCCTGACTTTCGCTGTTGCATTTTTCTTTCTGATGATTGCGATGGCATGGGCTGCTAGCGGCCGCATGGGCTTCAGCATGTTCCCGCGTCTTGAGGGTGAGTTTGTTGTTGCTACGGTTGAGCTGCCTTCAAATGCACCTCTGCAACAGGCGACGGACGTGCGCAAAAAACTGGAGCAGGATCTTCGTACCGTTGTTGCGCCATACGAAGCTGACGGTACCGAGTTTTTGTTAAGTATCGAGGGCGACGTCAATGGCACCAGTGTTGAGGTCGAAGGGCAGCTGGTTGACTCGGATGCACGACCAATTCCTGCAGCAGAACTGGTGAACTTATGGCGTGAAGAAATCGGTGAAATTGCGGGTATTCGTAGCCTGACGTTTGACTCTGAGCGCGGCGGCGGTCCTTCTGGGGGCGCGGGCCTGACGGTCGAGCTTCGTGGTAGCCATACTGATGTGCTGGAGCGAGCCAGTGAAGATATTGCAAATGCTCTGGCGGGTATTACCGGGGTCAAAGACATTGCGAATGGGTTTAACAGCGGTAAACCTGAATGGGATGTTGAGCTAACGGATCAGGGGCGCAGTCTTGGCCTTGAGGCCGACGATGTTGCGGCACAGATTCGTGCGGCGATATACGGCTCACGTGCGTTACGTCAGCAGCGCGGTAACAGCGAAGTCACGGTTCTGGTGCGTTTACCGGAAGAAGAGCGTAGCCGTGCCGCGGATATTGAGCGCTTACGTATTCTGACGCCGTCTGGCAGCTACGTACCTCTGGCAGAAGTCGCAATTCTTGAGAAGGGCGTGTCGCCGTCATCCATATCACGACGCAACGGTCGCCAGATTGTGAACGTAACGGCGAACGTCGAGCCGAGAGAGCAGGTGCCAGCGGTGATGAGTTTGTTGCGGGAGAGTATTTTTCCGGACATGCGTTCGCGTTATCCCGGCGTTGATTTCGGCTTCCAGGGGCGTCAGGCCGAAACTCAGGAAAGTATGTCGTCACTTAAGCTTTACGGCTTTTTCTCGATGCTGCTGATTTATGTCTTGCTGGCGATACCGTTCAGAAGTTACTCGCAGCCTTTGCTGGTAATGGCGGTGATTCCCTTCGGTGCTGCAGGAGCCTTATACGGGCACCTGATGATGGGCTATGGCCTCAGCGTGATGAGCATCATGGGGATCGTTGCGCTGGCAGGTGTTGTCGTCAACGACAGTCTGATATTGGTCGATTTTGCTAACCGGCAGCGTCGTGGCAAGAAAATGAGCGCGCATGACGCGATTATTTCGGCGGGCATCCGTCGTTTCCGACCGATTCTGCTCACCACTCTGACGACCTTTGGTGGGCTTGCGCCTATGGTGTTCGAGACTTCGCGTCAGGCGCAGTTTATTGCACCCATGGCGGTATCCCTCGGGTTCGGCATTCTGTTCACGACCTTCGTCTGTCTCCTGGTTCTGCCGGCGCTCTACATCATGTTAAGCAACATACTGGATAAGCTGGGATTGAGTGATGTCGAAGGCAATGATTCGGCGGATGATAGTGAGTTCGCTGATATTGAGCCTCAGGACGCGACAGTAAAAGCCTGATCGCGTATGTGATCAGTAAATTGCCTGGCGGCCTTTATCGCGTCGCTGGGCTTTACTGATGGGCATGACCATACGGAAGTGCACACCGGTATCTGATGGCTCAATACTGATATCGCCTTTCATACGCTGTTTAATGATGTTGTAAACCAGATGCATACCCAGTCCAGTACCACCGTCGCTGCGGCAGGTCGTGAACATTGGCTCAAATATTCTTTTCGCAGCTTCACGGCTGAGGCCGATACCGTCGTCCTGATAATCCATGATCAGGTTGTCTGAATCTTCTTTTATCGTAATGACAACAAGGCCCTCAGCCCGACCTGAAAAACCATGTTTCAGCGAGTTTGTGATGAGGTTAGTCAGTATCTGAGTGATCGCTGTTGGGGATGCCTGTATGCAGATATCCGCAGGGCAATTAACCCGGATTTCGTACGGGTGATTACGCAACATAGGCGACAGGCTGCGCAGCAGATCAGAAATAGTTTTGTGAATATAAATCCAGTCGTTGTCATCATTGATATGACCCGCTGACACTGATTTAAAACTCTTCATCAGGCTGGTAGCGCGACGCAGATTTTCTCTCAGCAGTTCAAGACTCTCAGAAACCCGCGACCATTCTTCCGTTTTGGCCAGTTCCGGATACTCCGAGATGACCGCCTGTACGTCATTACGAAGACACGACTCCATCGTCAGACATAAGCCCAGTGGCGTTTCGATTTCGTGACCGATGCCAGCGATCATGCCGCCGAGCGCGGATTGTTTTTCCGCTTCGATCAGTTGGGACTGAGTGGTGTTCAGTTCGTCGACGGTCTGATTGAGCTGTGCAATGGTTTCTGACAGGTGCTCGGTACGTTCCTCGACCCTGTCTTCAAGCTCGGTGTTCGCTTTACTTAACTGATGTTGAGCCAGCTTGTTGCGCTCAAGCTCCTTAATCAGCTGCTCGTTGAGTTCACGAAAGGCCACCATCAGTTGATCGACGTCGTCCATGGAACGGCTTGGGCTGATATCGACTGGCGTCAGAATGCCGTGTTCAATCCGGCTGTTTACAGCCCGTGCCAGCTTGGTGATGCGCCGCGTGACAATCTGATGGAGTACGAGCACCAGGGCGCCCGCGAGTACCAACAGCAGGAGGAAAATACTGCCGATATAGGGCGAGGCATTCTCTAGCGCTTTCAGCCAGGGGCTGCCATTGAAATACGCAACACTGAGATCGCCGACCAGCAGTTCGTCGTAGTAAATCGGGATGCGGGTAACGTGCGAATGGTATGGCCGTGTACCGGCCTCGGCGCTGAAGTTCTCTGTGTCGACGGCGCGAACATAAGAGACACCCGGGTCTCCCTGTAAACCGGCTACAAGCAGGCGTAGCTGCTGTTTGTCGTACTGCCAGAGAGCGTGGGCAATAGCGGGTTTGAAGGTGTTAGTGATGCGCATCATTTCCTGATGCTCACGCTCAATCTCACGTTCAAACTGAATGCTGTAGAGCAGGGTGCCGGCAATGCTGCCAACGAGGGTCAGCGTCAGGCAGATATACAGAAACATCCGGCAGACGATGGAGCGTCTGCCGGATGTTGAGATCTTCTGGGGTTCTTGTCTCACGCTGGCTCTTTCTTGCAATACTGGGACTCGCTTCCTGTTATCCCCCGGCGTAACGCTTACCCGTTATCGCTGGGCTGGCTGGTGAGCTTTCCACGCATGGCACTGAAGTAAAGCAGCGGAATCACAACCAGAGTCAGAACTGTCGATACCAGAATACCAAAAATCAGCGAAATCGCGAGACCGTTGAAGATAGGGTCATCAAGAATAAAGAAAGCGCCAATCATAGCCGCAACACCTGTCAGTGCAATGGGCTTCGAACGCACGGCCGCAGAGTGCACGACGGCGTCTTCGAATCGCATGCCTTCACCTGTTTTCTGGTTAATAAAATCGACCAGCAAAATAGAGTTCCGCACAATGATGCCGGCCAACGCAATCATCCCGATCATTGAGGTGGCAGTGAACTGGGCACCAAACAGGGCATGCCCGGGCATGACACCAATGACCGTTAATGGAATGGGCGCCATGATAATGAGCGGTACCAGATACGACCTGAACTGCGCGACCACAAGCAGGTAAATCAGGATCATGCCAATACCGTAGGCAATACCCATATCCCGGAATGTTTCATAGGTTATCTGCCATTCGCCATCCCACTTCATCTCGATCGTATCGGCCATGGGCGGTTGCTGAATAAACCATTGCTTCCAGTTCAGGTTGTGCTCTGGCATATCCATGGCAATTGAGAATAAGCCATAGAGAGGACTATCGAGCTCGCCAGCCATATCTGCAGTCACGAAGACTACGGGCTTGAGGTTCTTACGGTAAATGGTTTTCTCGACCGTCGATTTTTCAATCGCCACCAGGTCCGCGAGCGCAAAATAGCGACCGTCTGCACTTTTTACTCTGAGGGTCAGAAGATTATTCAGACCGGTTTTATCGCCTTCGGGTAACTCCAGACGAATCGGCAGAGGATACTTCTGCTGGCCTGTATGAAGGTAACTGACATCTTCACCACCCAGCGCGGTATTGATTGCCTGCACAATGCTTGCTTGCGCTACGCCCACATGGGCAGCGCGTTGACGGTCGATACGGATCAGCCATTTAGCCTGATCATCTTCAATCATATCGTCGGTATCAACGATATCGGGTGTCGCTTCAAATACTGCGCGCAGCTGTTTTGCCGCTGCTATCTGGCGTTCGTAATCGGGGCCATAAATTTCAGCGACAATGGGCGCCATGACCGGTGGTCCTGGCGGTACCTCAACGACTTTTATATTGGCATTCATTTTCTCGCCAATGGCTTGCAGAGGTGCGCGGACTGACAGGGCAATGTCGTGGGACTGGCGATCTCGCTGATGTTTATCGACAAGGTTGACCTGAATATCTCCCTGATGAGGAAGCCCTCTCAGATAATATTGCCGTACCAGACCGTTAAAGTTGATAGGCGCCGCTGTCCCCGCGTACATCTGAACGTCACGGATTTCAGGAACTGTCATGAGTTCTTCAGACAAGGCTTCCAGCACAGCGAGTGTTTCCTCGACGGGGGAGCCCTCAGGCATATCTACGACGATCTGAAACTCGGATTTATTGTCGAAGGGCAGCATTTTCATCACTACCGCGGTAAATACCGGCAATGACACTGCGATAATGATCAGAAGAGTAATAGCGGCAAACAGTAACCCGCGTTTTTTTCCAGCCCCTTTGCTTTCAATAAAAGGGCGCATCGACTTATTGAATACGGCATAGAGTTTTCCTGATGCTTCGTCGTCATCGTGCGTTGCGGGTGTGTTCTCGTGTTTCTCTGACACTTTTTTAAGCAGCTTGTATGACAGCCATGGTGTGACGACAAAGGCCACAACCAGAGAAATAAGCATACCAGTCGAGGCGTTAATCGGGATTGGACTCATATACGGGCCCATTAATCCAGAAACAAATGCCATCGGCATCAGTGCAGCAATTACCGTAAACGTAGCTAGAATCGTAGGGCCGCCAACTTCCTCGACGGCGGTAGGAATAACTTCAAGAAGTTTTTTGCCGCCTTTATGCATATGGCGGTGAATATTTTCTACGACGACGATGGCGTCATCGACAAGAATACCAATGGAGAAAATAAGGGCGAACAAGGACACACGGTTGAGGGTGAAGCCCCAGACCCAGCTTGCAAATAATGTGATGGCGAGGGTAATAAATATGGCGCCGCCAACAATAATGGCTTCGCGCCAGCTCATGGTCGCCAGTACCAGCACAACGACAGCGGCAGTCGCAAACAGGAGTTTTGCGATCAACTTGTCGGACTTATCCTTCGCTGTAATACCGTAGTCACGGGTGACCTCGGCAATGACGGTGTTTGGAAGCAAGCGGTTTTTCAGTGTAGTCAGCCGCGCTTCAATGCCTTGTGTAATATCGACTGCGTTTGTACCCGGCTGTTTGGCTATAGCAAGCGTGACGGCTGGCAGGCTGCTTTCCATACCAAGGGCCCGGTAGCTGACGTATTGTTCTGGCGTGTCATTGGCCAGCGTTATGTCTGCAACGTCAGCCAGATATACCAGCCCGCTTTGACTGCGACCGACAATCAGTTGGCCCACTTCAGAACGGTCGCGGAGAAAATTTCCCGCCTGAATCTGAATAACCTCGTTATTCTGGACGAGTGACTGACGATAGCCTCCGACATTCGCACTCAGAAGTGCATTCCGGACATCGCTGAACGCGAGTCCGTGACCATTCATACGTGCAGGGTCGAGTTTTACCAGTAAAACATCTGAGTGAGTTCCAATGCTGTAGATATCCCGCGTACCAGGTATCTGCTTCAGATCAGTCTCGAGTGTATGTGCAATGGCGGTCAGTTCGTTAGCGCTGACGGAAGCGTCTTTGCCGCGCAGGGTAATACTCATGATGGGCACATCATCAATGCCCATCGGTTTAATGACCGGCTCCATGACGCCGAGGTTGGGTGGAAACCAATCTTTGTTGCTGTGCACCTGATTGTAGAGATTCAGGATCGCTTCTTCGCGAGGAATTCCGACTTCAAATGCGACCGTCAGTATGGCTTGCCCTGGCTGACTGATTGAAAAGATGTCGTCGACTCCCTTTATTTCAGACATGACCTGTTCAGCGGGGATCGAAACCAACTGCTCAACATCCTGTGCACTGGCTCCCGGATATCCGATGAACACATTTGCAAAGGTCACGTCGATCTGTGGTTCTTCTTCTTTCGGCGTCACCAGGATGGCGAAGAAGCCAAGTAATAAACCAACGATGGCGAGGAGAGGAGTAATCGCGGAGTTCTGAAACGCGCGCGCGGTTTTTCCTGATATTCCCAGAGGTTGTGTCATGGTGTCCCTCACTTACTTAACATCAGGCTTAGCATCGGTGCTGGTGCTACTGTTGGCACTTCTGTCGCCCAGTTCATCAAGCGCATTGGCCTTGATGGTTTCGCCAGCATTCAGACCCGCCAGAATTTCGTACCAGGTTTCTCCCTGGCGTTGTTGAGGGAGTTGTTGCGGGAGTTGTCTTTGAGCACCGACGCGCACTTGTCTCAGAGTAGAGCGTTCGTTCATTGTTACAAAGACAGCGGTCATTTCGCCACGGCGCAGAATTGCAGCTTCGGGAACGAGAATGGCAGGGCGTGAGCCTACCTGAAGCTGAACTTTAACCCACTGGCCCGGAACGACCGTCTGGCTCGTTTCTTCCGCAAGTGTTGCGCGCAGACGGACACTGTGGCGGCTGCTGTCTGCGAATGGGTAGAGGGTAACGTCAGTTGCTGGTGCGTGTGTGTCTTTTACCTGAATACTGACCTGACTGGTATCTGAGTACTTTGCAGCGATACGCTGTGGAACGTCTGTCACGGCGCGCATTGCGCCAGTGCCATAGCCACTCATTAAGGGTGTTCCCGGGCTGACAAACTCTCCGACTTCGACGAATCGTTCCATGATGATACCGGCGTAGGGTGCTGTGACCTCGGTATAAGAAAGCTGTGTGCGGGCCTGACGCAGAGCTGCTTTAGCTGCTTCGACGTTGGCAGCTGAACTTTTCGCCTGTGCTTCCGAACGGTCGTATTCACCTTGAGAAAGTGTGCCTTGTTTAACCAGTCGGGCATTGCGCTTCAGCAGTGTCTGGGCGTCGTCGTTGAGTGCCTGGGCTTGAGCGAGCGCTGCTTCTGCTTGAGCTAACGCCGCCTTTTGTTGGGTGTTATCGATACGGATGAGTATCTCGCCATTTTCTACTCTGTCACCGACATCGCCATTGATTGAGAGAATATTGCCACTCGTCTGTGCTGAAATCGTACCTGAGTTGACTGCTTCGATAGTGCCGTCGAGGTTGAAGGTATCTGGCAGCATAGTTTCTGTGATGGTGAGTGTCTCTGCCATCGAGTGAAGAGGCATCAGGATAACGCTGGTAAGCAATGCGCTGTTCAGAAACTTCTGGAGACTCATGATTGTTCCTCTCTGGTTCTCATCGGCTTATTCACTTCTGGCGGTTTCTAATCTGGGCCGGAAATGATCATAATATTACTACTTGGTAATATGCTAATGAAAGAACATGTGTTGCGCAACTTTTCTGTGCTGAATGATTCAATACCCTTCCATGTCCACTCCATACAGGACAGTAGACAGAGTAGATGACTTTCAGCAGAACGGGGTTCGTCGTTGAGGGGCCTCAGAAATCAGTAAAAGGGTCGTGCCAGTCGTCAGGGACGTCGGGCCAGTGGAAGCCGGACGGGTTTGAAAACACGCGCTGCTGTGCCTGGCCGTCGTTGAACTCCAAAGCCCAGGCATGCAGATAGGTCCGGTCGGCTTCATCACCACCATATCGGGTGTCGCCGAAAATAGGGGCGCCGAGGCTTTTCATCGCAACACGCAGCTGGTGAGTTTTTCCGGTATGAGGCTTCAGCAGAAAAAGGCGCTCCCCAAAAGAGGTGTCAAGCCTGCTCCAGAACCGGGTGATTGCGGGGTTATCAAGGGTGCGTAGAAGGCGATAACTGCCGTTTCGGGCTTTACCCATATCACCTTTGATGATGCCCTGCTTCTTCTTTGGGCGCTGCCGCGACAGGGCAAGGTAGTACTTACGAGTTGCCCGTTCAGCAAATTGCTGCGACAGGAAAGCGGCGCTCTCTGCTGACGTGGCGACCAGAACCAACCCAGAGGTGACTTTATCCAGCCGGTGCACTGGCCAGAGCTTCTGGCCAAGCGCGGCTTCGGCTGCGGCGAAGAATCCGGGCACACCATCTTCACTGTGAAAGCTTTGGCCTGCGGGTTTATCCAGTACGAGCCAACCTTGCCCCCGAGCAATGACTGAGGGCACAGAGTCAGAGGGTTTAGTCGCAGAGGACTCACTCAACGGTGTGCGTCCTGCTCCATGATTTCGAGAAGACGTCTTACCAGGGCTTCGAAGAGCTCCGCTTGCTGATTACCTGACTCGGCAGTTGTGGTGTACATCAGGCTTTCTATTTCTGCTCTGGACATGTACTTAACAGCAACAGGGTTCGTCATAGAGGTTCCTTACGGGCAAGCTGTTCTGATCAGAAGCGATAGCTGATCAGAAGGTTTGAAAGGATAGGGGCTGGCGGTGTGTCGTTTCCGGTGGCTGCCTTATTTTCCTGGCGGTAGTCACGGGTGTCGCGGTAGGTTGCCGCGATTTCAAGAGTAAGGGCCTTGTATTGGTAACCTGTGCCAAGCTGCCATCCCCAACCATTAAATACCTGTGGGTCAGCCTCGCCATTACGGCGCACATCAATCACTTCGCGATGCCATGCAGGCCCTGTGTGAATGCGGAACCCAGGCTGGGCCAGGCCGTAACCTATCATCATCTGGGTCTCATAGCCCCAAAGTGAAGTATCGCCCTCATCGAGTGCGTAAATAATGAAGCGGGAGCCGTGATAGTTGTCCTGTGGAAATTCGGCAAAGATCGTAGTGCCTGACTGGCGGAAGTCCGGCATGTAGTCAGGAGCCGGGTGAACGTCGTACTTCAGGAGGCCAGCCCCGACTCTGAAGTTAGTAGGCTCAGCATGTACAGTATCGACCGTTGCGAAGATTGTTGCGAACACACCAATGAGCGGCAATAGCAAGCGCATGATTTGGGCTCCAGATTAAGTCCCGCAAGGCTATCCCAGTGAACTGTCGCTGGCAAGCGCTACCAAGCTGGCGTCAGGCCGGGTAAGCTAACACTCTGTTCGCTCCGTCGAACAGATACATTCTCTACCGGTTTTAGCGTGTTATATGAAGTGTGAGCCTGGCTGCGGCGCCTGCTGCATTGCTCCGTCGATTTCCAGTTCGATTCCCGGAATGCCTGAGGGTAAGCCTGCGGGTGTCCGCTGTGTTCAACTCGACGAGGACAACCTTTGTCGCTTGTTTGGCGATCCATCACGTCCGGATGTCTGTCATCAGTTCAAAGCTGACCCTGATATTTGTGGCGGGGGGAGTAAACAGGCCATGGCCAATCTGATTGAGTTGGAACGCATCACCTGACCGAGCTCGTTGACTGGAGGCAAACGTGTATAAATTCGTATTTTTTGTGCCAGAGGACCATCTGGAGCCAGTGAAAGAAGCCGTATTTGCTTCTGGGGCCGGCCGGATCGGTGACTATGAGCATTGCTGTTTTCAGAGCATAGGAGAGGGCCAGTTCCGCCCTCTTGAAGGGGCACAGCCTCATATCGGCAAAGTTGGTGACATAGAAAAGGTCGTTGAATATCGCGTAGAACTGGTCTGTACCGACGATCTGATCAAAGCGGCGGTCGCTGCAATGAAGTTGGCGCACCCGTACGAAGAGCCTGCCTACGACGTGTGGCAGCTCGCCGATATCTGATTGTCAGTCATTGCCTGCGTGTAAAGCCTGATCGGGGCGGATATCAAACACGTGAGGCCCGGTAGCGCCGTCGATAAAGCGCTTCAGTGTTTCTGATACCGTCGGGAAGGCGATCTCATCCCATGGGATTTCAGCGGGCGTGAAAAGCGCAACCTCCAGACTTTCAGGGCCGGCAGAAAGTTCGGGTACCTGCATGTCAGCGAGAAAGAAAATATGGACCTGGTTTATGTGCGGTACGGTAATCATGCTGTAGAGGTTACCCAGTACAGGACGGGCTTCCGCTTCTTCCCAGGTTTCTCTTAGAGCCGCCTGTTCGGTACTTTCACCGTTCTCCATAAACCCGGCAGGGAGTGTCCAGTAGCCTTTGCGCGGAGAAATCGCGCGTTTACACAGCAATATCCGGCCGTCAAAGACCGGAAGTGTCCCGGCAACGATTCTGGGGTTTTCGTAGAAAATGGTGTCGCAGCTATGGCAGATGTGACGGTGACGGTTGTCGCCCTCAGGAATGTCAAAGGTGACTTCAGCGCGGCAATGGCTGCAGTATTTCATGGTGGTGGCCCCCAGTAGAACTGAGGGCAGTATATGCAATCAGCTATTAGCCTGCATAGGGAAGGCGAGCACCTGCGCCTGTAACGGTGTTTCAAGTGGCATAATAACGTCGTCGGTGGTCTGACCCACAGCGGCGTTCAGAGTCTGGCGCATTGTGTAGAGTGAGTCGTGCATCATTTTGGAGATTTTGACGCAGGCACTCATTGGGTTGCTGGCTCGGCGGCGCTCCATGTCAATCTGGAATTGCAGGCCACGTAAGCGGCGGTGACAATTTGCTGGTGCTTCGGCGATGGTTTCTTCAATCAGTTTCAGGCGGATACGTTCCAGTGTTTCAGGATCGTTCTTCGCTAAGCGAACCATTTCGTCAAAAGATGGCATGTCCACGGCTCAATACCTCGTATCTGTTTCTAGATTCTGCAAGTCGCGCATTTGCATATTTCGGAAACTAGTCTACCCCAAGGTGAAAGCGTCAAACATACATCACTGTCATTGTTTAACCTGTCTAACTATCTGATTATCTTGAAAAAAATCTTTACTGTAACTTTGTGTTACTTGGAAAATTGTTATAAATCAGTGGGTTAACCGCTTGTTCAGCGAAAGTGGATTGCGGTTTTTCTAGTAGGTTAGGTTATTTAATTTATTGCTCTGATTATAAAATGATCTATAAATCGGTCAAAATACGACAATTAATGCAGTTTGGTGTTTTTAGTATTCAGTGACTGCGATTTTTTTGACAGGGCGCACGGATAGCCACGGATTACCTCTGAGCTTACAATGGCCATATGACGAATATGCCCCTACATGATCTGTTGTCGATGAAGCATCAACAGTTGACCCCCAGACAGATTCCTCAGCCTGACCTTGCTGAGGCCGGTGTCTTGCTTGCTCTTACCGATGAGCCTTCTCCAAATGTTCTTCTCACTCGCCGGGCCGCACATCTGTCTTCTCACAAGGGGGAAGTGGCCTTTCCTGGAGGTAAACGAGACCCGGAGGACGACAGCATTGTAGCCACGGCACTTCGCGAGGCGCATGAGGAGGTGGCCCTGCACCCCGCGGATGTTACCGTCATCGGGGAGCTTGATCAGGTGGTCAGTCGTTTTGGGTATCTGGTGACTCCGGTTCTGGCGATTATTCCGCCTGGGCTTCAGCATGTGGCCAGCCCTGACGAGTTGGATGCAGTATTTGAGGTGCCGCTGTCGTTGTTCACTCAGCCGCCCAGTCGCTATTTCGAACGCGGGGCTATTCGCTTACCGAGCTACGATTTCGAGGACTTTCATATATGGGGGTTAACCGCCATGATGATTGCCGAATTTATGAATAACTTCTGGGATGCTGATATCAGTCTCAAGTACTGATCCTGTGGCCCCGGAAATCTGAATTACCTGTCGAGGCTCATCACTCGTCAGAGCAAGAGGTACGTTATGTTTTACCGAATCGATGACCGAACTCCAGAAAAGAAAGAAGGCGTATTTGTCGCCGGGAATGCAACGGTAATCGGCAGCTGTGTTCTGTGTGAAGAATCGAGCATCTGGTTCAACGCTGTGCTGCGCGGTGACAACGACGTTATTACAGTGGGGCCACAGTCAAATGTTCAGGATGGTGCAGTTCTGCATACAGACTCAGGCATTCCTCTGACCTTAGGGAAGGGGGTGACTGTTGGTCATAATGCCATGCTGCACGGGTGTGATATTGGTGATTATTCGCTGATTGGAATTGGTGCAGTGATTCTGAACAAAGCACGTATCGGTAAGCACTGCATTATCGGTGCGAATGCTCTGGTTCCTGAGGGTATGGATATTCCTGATGGTTCTCTCGTGGTGGGGTCTCCAGCGGTCATTAAGCGAGAGTTAAATGATATGCAGAAGAAATTATTAGAAGCCAGCGCCGCGCACTACGTGCAGAACGCTGAGCGTTATACGAATACTCTGGAAGAAGTTGATTTATGACGGACACAAACGAAGCGCCGCTCAGATCACCTTGTGTCAGTATCTGTGCTCTCGATGAAAATAATGTCTGTCTGGGCTGCTACCGCACCGGTCAGGAAATCACAGACTGGGGCAGCATGACGAACGACCAGCGTCGCGAGGTGATGCAGTTGGTCGGCGAGCGGGAACGCGCCGCAATGAATTTTTTTAGTGTGGACGCCTCTGCCGAATAAGCAGTACGTACCATGCACGTTTAACAGATTTGGATTGATATTATGACCACAATTGGTACTCCGTTCTCACCTATGGCAACCCGTGTTCTTCTCTGTGGCTCGGGAGAGCTGGGAAAAGAAGTTGCAATTGAACTGCAGCGTCTCGGCTGTGAGGTCATTGCCGTCGACCGCTACGCCAATGCGCCTGCTATGCAGGTGGCTGATCGCAGCCATGTTATTTCAATGCTCGACGGTAAGGCTCTTCGTGAGGTGATTGAGAGTGAAAAGCCTGCTCTGATTGTTCCTGAAATTGAAGCCATTGCGACAGAAACTCTGGCTGAACTGGAGTCAGAAGGATTTAACGTGGCTCCAACTGCGCGTGCGACTCAGCTGACCATGAACCGTGAAGGTATTCGCCGGCTCGCGGCCGAAACCTTAGAAGTACCAACATCTTCGTATCAGTTCGCCGCTTCCGAAGAAGAGTACGAGGCTGCGGTAAAGTCCATCGGACTGCCATGTCTGGTGAAGCCGATCATGAGCTCCTCAGGCAAAGGCCAGAGTTTTGTTAAATCAGAAGATCAGATTAAAGCCGCCTGGGATTACGCTCAGGAAGGTGGACGTGCTGGTAAAGGTAAAGTCATCGTTGAGGGTTTTGTCGACTTCGATTTTGAAATCACTCTGTTGACGATCCGACATGATGATGGCGCTGGCAATACCGTTACGAGCTTCTGTGACCCTATCGGGCATCGCCAGGAAGATGGCGATTATCAGGAGTCCTGGCAGCCGCAGGCAATGACGGATGCCGCTTTAGCCAAAGCAAAGCAGATTGCAGAAAAGGTCACGTCAGAACTCGGTGGTCGGGGTCTGTTTGGTGTCGAACTGTTTGTGAAAGGTGACGACGTTATCTTCAGTGAAGTGTCTCCTCGTCCGCACGATACTGGGCTGGTGACTCTGATCTCTCAGGATCTCTCTGAGTTCGCTCTGCATGCGAGAGCGATTCTTGGTTTGCCGATTCCGAATATCGTGCAGACTGGGCCTTCAGCGTCTTCAGTTTTGCTGGTGGCCGGTGAATCGACCAATATGCAGTTTGGTAACCTGACTGCGGCATTGAGCCGACCAGATACTCAGGTACGTTTATTTGGTAAGCCTGAGGTTGCTGGTAAACGCCGATTAGGTGTTGCTCTGGCACGTAGCCAATCTATCGAGGAAGCACGCGATACAGCGAATGCTGTGATTGCCGATATTTCTGTCACTTTATAATGACGAAACCATGAAAACAGCACTCATTACCGGAGGCAGCGCTGGCCTTGGCAAGATCACTTCTGAGACTTTGGCAGGTCTTGGCTACCGGGTAGTGATTGCTGCGCGAGATGAAGTAAAAGGCCAGAGAGTGGTGCGGGAAATATTGGAAAAACATCCCTCCGCAGACGTCGAATTCGCCCAGGTTGACATGGCTGACTATGCGAGTGTGGCTGAGTTTGCAGAAACGATTGCCTCCCGCTTTGATCAGGTTGATCGTTTGATACTCAACGCTGGCTTATTTACCTCGTCGATTCGTAAGAATGACGCGGGCCATGAATATATGTTTGCGGCCACGCACATGGGGCATTTCCTGCTGACTCACAAGTTAATGCCTCTGCTTAAGCGTTCTGATGATCCCCGCTTGATAGTAACCAGTTCTGTCGCTCATTGGGTTGGTAATATTCTCGATTTTAACGCGACCATCACGAGTCCACCGCGAGGCGACCGCTTCCTGTTTAAGCAATTCCTGCTGTATGGACGCTCTAAACTAGCCAATATCCTGTTCGTTAACGGTCTTGAAAAGCACTTGAAGGACAGTAATGTAAAAGTATTTTCTTTTCATCCAGGTGGGGTGAAAACCGAGTTTTACAGGCAGTTTCCTGATTTGTTTGTGAAGCTGTTTTTCCCATTTCTTATTTCTGAACGAAAGGGTGCTGACACGCAGATATTTCTGGCGACGGATGATTCAAAGAGCCGGAACGGTGGATATTGGTGTCGCAGAAAACCAGGTATCAGAAGCCGGTCATCGCGTAGTGAAAAGCTTACGGATGACCTCTGGGACTTCAGTAAAGAGGTTTTTGGTATTTCTACTTTCGGTGAGTCATAACAGGACGTTGGTCGATTCAGGGCTGCAGATCTGATCTCTTCCTTGTGATTTGGCCTGATACAGAAGTTCATCGGCTGCCTTAAGCAGAGTATCTGTTTCGTCCGAGCTGCCTGGTTGGCGTGCAATTACTCCAATGCTCGCGGTCACTCTGATGCTGTGACCAGAGACGGAGACAGGTACTTCTCTTATCAGGGACAGAAGAGTCTGCGCTGCTGCGCTAGCGGTGGAGAGATCTTCATCGGCCATCAGAATAATAAATTCTTCACCGCCATATCGGGCACAGACTGCATCAAAATTTTTAGCAACTGACTGAATACGGTTAGCGATATCGATCAGGCAGGCGTCACCTGCGGGATGGCCGTAGTGATCGTTAATGGCTTTGAAGTGGTCTATATCTAACAATATCAGGCTTAACGAAGATCCGTCATAGGTAGCGTTCTGATGAAGTCGCTGAAATTCCTGGTCGAAGTGGCGCCGGTTAAACAGGCCCGTCAGCGGATCGGTGATACTCGCCTGATGCAGTTGTTCGTTGGTTTTCTCCAGCTCAACTGTTCTTTCGCGCACTAACACATCCAGTTTTTTATTCAGCTTTTGCTGTGTTTGCAGCAACTCCGCATTGCTCAGGCGCACGGCCAGCTCGGCCTTGTGCCTCTTGTACTGTTCCCAGCGCATACGTTGAGAAAGTAATAGTGCGTAGAAAATGGCCATGATGGTAAAGCCTACTTCGCCTGCGGAGCGGGTGACGGGTGTCGACACAATCAGACCTGTTTTTTCTAATATTGTGATGCCCATTCCTATTAACAGAAATGTACTGGCGCTGAAGCCGTAATAAGCGGGCTCGTACTGATCAAGGACCCTTATAGCCTGTGAACTGATGACGACCAGGGTAGCAAAAATGGCGTAGCCGGTAAGAAGCTTGATGGACAAGGAGTAGGGAATGTACATGGCGGCTATGGCCAGTATGACCCCGGAAGCAACAACCGCATTGAGGGCTTTAGAATACCCTGGACGGCTACGAGGCAAGTCGAGTGTCCTTTGTATGTAAAATATGCAGGACAGCGCAACGAGTGCATACGACCACGACAGAAAGTGGTTACTGTGTCGCCGGAGGCTTTCGAATGCGTATGCGTTTATGTAGCCCTGAAAGTAAGCGAAGATGCTGACCAAAGTAATAAGGAAGGCCGAATACCAGAAATATGAGGGTTCTCTGAGCTGGGCAAACAGAAGCAGGTGGTAGAGGGCAATCCCCACTAATATGCCGTACATCATCATGTCGAATACGGTTGTCCGGACCGAAGATGATACGAACGCACTTTGCGCCCAAAGTGTCAGCGGTACATTGAGAGTCGCCTCGGTTTTCACACGGACAATTATCTGGTGCTCACTCATCGCAGGGAGTCGGAAATCGGCAAGCAGATGTGGATGCTGTATCTTCTGAGCACATGCAGGGCGTGTGTCACCCAACTGATGAAGGGTCTCATTGCCTGATTCATCTTTAATATACACATCCACTTCATCGAGCAGAGGGTAGGGGAAATCGAGAATCAGGTTTTGTGTCTC
Source organism: Thalassolituus sp. (assembly GCF_984348125.1). Classification (NCBI taxonomy): domain Bacteria; kingdom Pseudomonadati; phylum Pseudomonadota; class Gammaproteobacteria; order Oceanospirillales; family Oceanospirillaceae; genus Thalassolituus; species Thalassolituus sp. Next base: position 91,261 of record NZ_CFHJLR010000005.1, on the reverse strand, counting down.
GGATGAGGTATTGCGCACGGCAAAGCGGATCCAGAGGTTATCTGGGTTGAATCCGAAAGTAAGTGTATCGCGGGCGACTTCCCAGTCGGTATTCATTTGCGGACGATCTGGAGATGCCTGCAACCTGTATTCCAGCCCTCCTTCGAGGTTGTAGTGTTCGAACGAGTTTCCCGTAATGACTGTGAGTGCCTGCGTTGGCATGCAGAACAGTAATACGAGAAACAGTGTTAGTCGCATATCGGGATAGTCCAGTGACGGAAGATTGAGGTAGTCAGTCATGTGTGTCAGCGAGTATGTCGTTTCCAAGCCGTTCTACTCATAAAAAACCCGCTGTAACAAAGGTAGTTCAGAAATGTAGAATGCGCAGCATAGGCTGGATAGTTAAGAGATATTTTGAGTGCTTGACCTGAGAGTTACTCAAAGGTTTATCGTACACTCAGTTCGAAGCAATGCAGGTTAATCATTGTATGAAAGCGAGTGAGCTGGCGAAGAAATTTGCCATTAATGTAAATACCGTTCGTCATTATGTTCGCGCAGGGCTGCTGACCCCAGAGAAAGATGTCTCCGGGTATCATAGTTTCGGTAGTGAAGAGGTAAGGCGACTGTCGTTCATTCTGAGAGCGCGGGAGCTTGGTTTTACGCTGGATGATATTCAGCAACTGCTTTCGGATGCTACCCAGGGGCAGTCTCTTTGCCCTCATGCCCGTGAATTGATTGAGCTCAGGTTGAGAGAGGCTCAGGAAAAACTGATTAATATGCAGGCTTTGGTAAAGCGCATGGAGTCTGCGGTGGAAGAGTGGAAGAAATTACCGGACTGTTCCCCTTGTGGCGACCATATTTGCCATCTGATTGAAGGAGGTCACTATGAGTGACGATAAGAAAAGCTGCTGCGGTGGGTCATCTCCGGCAGACACGTGCTCAGATACTTCCAGTAAGCCTGCGGCAGAAAGTACTGGTTGTTGCGCTGGTAAGCCAAAAGAGCCTGTCAGTAGCTGTTGTGGCCCCGAGGCTACTGCTAGCAGTGGTGATGCTTCCTGTTGTGCTCCCACCGACAAACAACGCCGTGACTGGATTATGTGGACCTGCTTACCGGCGGTGGTGGTGGGCTATCTGGGCTTTCTGGTCGTCGGTCATACCGAGCAGCTTCCTGATTGGCTGGGCACTATGTTCCATACCAGCTATGAAATGGTGAATGCCATGTGGTGGGGAATACTGTCAGCGGCGTTCTTCGTTGGCATTCTCGGGCGGATTCCGCGTGAAGCGATCATGTCGGTACTCGGCAGGGGAGGCAGTAAGCGCGGTATATTCCGGGCGACGCTCGCCGGGCTGCTGCTTGACTTGTGCAACCATGGCATCCTGATGGTCGCGATGAAACTGTATGAGCGTGGAGCGAGTATCGGACAGGTGATGGCGTTCCTTATCGCCAGTCCATGGAATTCCCTGACACTGACACTTATTCTCGTCGGTTTGATCGGCCTGCAATGGACGTTACTGTTTATCCTTGCATCATTGGTGATCGCCTGGATCAGCGGTTGGATTTTTGATCGCTTGTGTGACCGGGGTGTCCTGCCCGGAAACCCTAACACTGTGGAGTTTGACGACATTGCGTTCTGGCCGTCTGTGAAAGCATCCTGGAAGGAACACGACTGGCGTCCTAAGGCCTTGCTCCAGATGTTCTGGGGCGGATTGAAGGAATCCAGAATGGTGCTGAGATGGGTGGTTTTTGGCGTTGTACTGGTCGCCTTGATCCGAGCTTTTGTACCGCCCGAGAGTTTTGGTGTGTGGTTTGGGGCAAGTATGTCTGGGCTGCTATTGACCCTGCTGGCCACAACGCTCATTGAGGTCTGCTCTGAGGGATCGAGCCCCATCGCTGCCGACCTGTTCAATCGAGCCGGGGCTCCTGGGAACGCGTTCACCTTTCTGATGGCTGGTGCAGCGACAGACTATACAGAGATTATGGCGTTGAAAGATACGACACGTAGCTGGAAGATTGCACTGTTTTTGCCTCTGGTTACGGTGCCGCAGGTTTTGGCTATCGGTTGGATTATGAACGTGGCAGGTACGTGACACTTGCAGGAACTCCTTGGTCAAAGGATACTCTGTATAAGTATTGAATAACTTTGGGGTTCCATATGCGTATGTCTCGTCAGCTGGCTCGTTCAGGAGTGCTATCCGGGGTACTGGGGATTGCGGCAGTAGTGACTGTTGCAGGGTGCTCGAGTACTCAGGTGGATCATGCGGCCGGGCGCTCACCAAAACTAATCCCTCAGACCTTTTTTGAAGGGAAAATCTGTGCCGATGGCGTGGTTCGTGATCGCAGTGGTGCAGAAATACGTTCGTTTAACGCACGTATCGATGCCAGCTGGGATGAGAATGGTGTCGGTACATTGGATGAGGTATTTTACTTCTATGATGAACCGGGTGCAGAAGCCAAGCGTGAAACGCGGATCTGGACCCTTACGCCGGCGCGGGAAGGTGGGCGAGAGGTACTCAGTGCCAAAGCCTCGGATGTTCCTGAGGCAACCACCATGGAGTGGGCGGGTAACGCGATTCACATGGCATACACTCTACGTTATGGTGAGCCAGGTGATACGATTGATCTGAATATGGACGACTGGATGTTTCATGTCGCTGATGGTGTGGTCGTTAATGAAACGCGCATGACCAAATTCGGCATCCATGTCGGTCAGATACTGCTGGTGATGCGTAAGGTCGATCCCGAGACGCAGTGTCTGTGATTATCCGAAAAACAGACTATTAGCTGGTATTTCGATAGCTACCTGATCCATTCAATACAGAGGACGTAAGTGTGATTGATCACCTGAGTACATATGCACGTGACTTTCTCAAAACCAGAGATTTTTATGCGGCTGCCTTCGAGCCTTTAGGGTACTCACTGCAGATGGAGTTCACTGCTACCTGGAACAAGTATTTTCCGACTCAGAGAATGTGTGCCTTCGGCCCTGAGGGAAAGCCGGTGTTCTGGGTTATTGAAGTGAAAGAGACATTTACACCACGACACGTTGCTTTCTCTGCCAAAGACCGTTCTGGGGTCGATGACTTCTATTCTGCTGCGATGAATCAGGGAGCTGAATGCAACGGAGAGCCGGGATTACGCCCACAATACCATGAGCATTATTACGGCGCCTTTGTGATCGACCCGGATGGCAATAACATCGAGGCAGTCTGTCACACACCGGAGTGACTGGTAATTCTCAGGATCAGCGAGCTTGCAACATTATTCAGCCGGGTGATTTCTGTCACCCTGTCGCTTGTTTTTTCCGTCATGAAGGTTTGCAATATCAGCTCGTTAATCCCTGCAACCAGCGCCAGAGCTTCCTGTCTCGATAAAGCGTGATTCAGCTCCGCTGACGAGCGCCTCAACTTTGTCTGACTGCTGAGAAACTCCGCAAAGGTCTGACTGATCTCTCGTCGTACTTCCAGGCCACTCTGGCCGAGAGCCGCCACCTCCACATATAAGGCGTACATAAGAGTGGGGTGTTCGGCGATGAACTGCAAATACCCGGATGTCACTTTTGTCACAGTTTGTGGCCAGTCATCAGCCGCGTCGTATGAGCTGATGATACTGTTCATAATGCGCTTGCTTGTCGTTCGAGCCAGCGCCAACAGACATTCGTCTTTGTTCGTAAAGTGCTCGTAGAAGGTGCGTCGCGATACTTTGGCACTGCTGGTGATATCAGCCAGGGTGACGTCGCGATAGCGCTTCGTCGCCATTGCATTTTCCAGTGCGGAGAGGAGCCTGTCTTTATGGTCGCTGGCAGGTGCAGTCATTCGCTTTTTTCATACCGCTTATCGTAATTTCACTCAAGTATAGCGGCTGGTACTTGACAGTACCAGTGCTGATGGATAGGTTGGTACGCAATAGTACCAGTTGGAAATTCCAGATCTGGTGAAACTTCAGGGAAACTGTCTATGAATACTCCAGAGCGCCACGGTATCCATATCCATACAGCCAGAAAAATAGCATCTCCTATTTTGTTGACGATAAAAGATCAAGCAGCTGCCGAGCCGAACTCCGTCGAGTGGCAGGAATTGGGGCAGCAGCTTTTGTGCGGCGATCCATTAGCTGACGATGTGGCGGCCTGGTTGGCAACCAGTGAAGGGCAGTGGTCAGTGATAGAAAGAGCGCTGAATATGGATGGTGAAGATACCTCTTTGCTACCTGCTCCGTTAGAAGCATTTATGCGGCACACTCTTAAAAGGCCCGAATGGCTCGATGAAGCCTCGTTGAACAGGGGCTGCGATGTCGTCGCCAGGTCAGGTAAGACGGGGATGCGTATTCTCAGGGATTTCGGCCTGATGGCTGGCTATCAGGCCAGCGCGATTAACCAGACTCTGTTGAAAACCGGCGCACTTGAAAAGGGAGCACAGCGCAGAGTGGCTGAAACAACGAAATGGTGGATGGATTGTACTGAGCCGGGCTCTGTCCTACCCGGTGGTCAGGGCTTCGTTACGACTCTGCGTGTCAGACTGATACATGCCATGGTTCGGCGCCAACTCTCGGTACGCAAGGACTGGGATCATGATTATCTGGGGCTGCCAGTAAACCAACTTGATATGCAGGTCACTTACCTCGCGTTCTCAGTTATGTTTCTTCTTGGTCAGCGTGTGCTCGGTGTACCTGTTTCGAAGGAGGAGGGTGCGGACGTTATGCACCTTTGGCGCTACATAGGTTGGCTGATGGGTCTGGACGAATCTCTGCTGGTCGACAATGAGCAAGAGGGGCGCATTGCTTTATATCGTAACCTGCTGAGTCAGGCTCAGGCAGATGAGGGCTCCAAGCAGCTCGCACAGGCGCTGATGGATGAACCTCTGGAGCGTTACTATCCAAACGCGCAATGGCTACGAAGTCACTGGGATAAAGAGGTCCATCTCAGTATCCTAAGGCTGTTTGTTGGATCTCAAGGCATGCGCACATTGGGTTTACCTCCGTGTCGCTGGCCCTGGTATCCGTTTCTTTTTGCGCCGCTAAACGCACTCGCGCATACGTTTTTTCGACTTCTGCCCGGTGGGCGTGCATGGCTGACCCGCCGCGGTCGGCGGGCACAGAAACGCATGCTTAAGATACTGTTTGGTGCCTACAAACCTCAGATCAGGCAGGTTAGCTGAACATGTATTTTTATCTGGTGTGTTGAAATTATCGATGAACTCAGAGAATCTGAGCCTTCATTCTACAATAGAGTAATTACGTTGAAGTCAGCCCTGTTACTGGTAGGCAGCCTCGCAGTGGCCGTTGGTTGTGCTGCGATTATGCATAACGGACCGGCCGATGTTGCAGAGAACCGCCCGGCGCATCATATGCCTGATGGCACCTTTGTGAATACTGATGGCAAGGCAATCAGTAAATCCTTCAAAGATCTTTTGCGTTGGCGTTGGAGCAGGAAGGAGCCGGCCCCTCAACACTTCGATGTTATTCAGCCAGACCCTGATGTCATCGCGAAGCCAGCCATAACTCAGATCACCTGGTTGGGGCACAGTGCTTTTCTGTTGCAGGTAAAAGGTATAAATATTCTTACTGATCCACATTTCTCGAAGCGCGCATCACCTCTTAGTTTTTTAGGCCCTGAACGTATCGTTGAGCCTCCGATGACGATCAAAGAGCTCCCTTACATTGATGCCGTGGTTATTTCTCATAACCATTACGATCACCTGGATGAAGCGTCTCTCACTGAACTCTACTCGCGTCAGGAAGATAACCCGCCCTTATTTCTTGTGCCCCTCGGATTGAAAGAGGAATTATCCGGTTACGGTATTGAGCAGGTGGTAGAGCTTGATTGGTGGGAGTCCTATGAATATGACGGCATGGTACTCACAGCTCTTCCTGTAAAACATTGGTCTCAACGAACCTTCTTTGACAGAAATAAATCGCTCTGGGCTGGGTGGCTGGTCGATGTGGAAGATTTTCGCTTTTTTCACACAGGAGACAGTGGGTATTCCGATGACTTCAGAAAAATCGGCGAAGATTACCCGGGCATTGATCTGGCTACGATTCCTATTGGAGCCTATGACCCGCGCTGGTTTATGAAAGACGCGCACATGAGTCCGGAAGAGGCGGTGCAGACATTTATTGACCTGAAGGCTGAAAAAGCCATAGGAATGCACTGGGGGACTTTTATTCTAACGGACGAAGAGATGGATGAGCCGCCAATAAGATTAGTTGATGCGTTGCAGGAAATGGGGATTGAGGCGAGTAACTTCCCGGTCATGGGACATGGCGAGATTTATCAAGTTACTCATCTGGACTAACAAGTAAAAACTCTGTGAGGAATAGGGCTACCAAATAATGCAACGGTAGCCCAGCCCGTTTTATCGAGGAATTTCGAGAATTACTGCGACAAATAAGCGCGAAGTCAGTCTTTGCCTGAACGCTTACGCTGGGCTTCTTTGTAAGCCAGTTTTTCTTTTCGGCGCTGGTCGCGGATGTCGTTCAGATCGGCGCCCAGGTGATCAAGACCTCGCTCGCGAGCAAGCTGCATCTGCTGTTCACGCTGGCGGAAGCGTTCCTGTTGTTCCGCTGTGTATTCGTTAATGCAGTGATGGCAACTGACACCGGCTTCATAGTCGGCGTGTTCTTTGTCTTCATCGGTGATAGGGCGTCGGCACGCATGGCACAGATCGTAATGACCTTTGTTAAGCTGGTGATCGACACTGACACGATTGTCAAAGACATAGCACTCACCTTCCCACATGCTGTCTTCAGCGGGTACTTCTTCGAGGTATTTCAGAATGCCTCCTTCGAGGTGATAGACCTCTTCAAAACCCTGCTCCTTGAGGTACGCGGTGGATTTTTCACAGCGGATACCACCGGTACAGAACATCGCCACTTTTTTGTGCTGCTCAGGGTTAAGTTTCTCCTTCACATATTGTGGGAACTCACGGAAGGTCTCTGTCTCTGGATTGACGGCCCCTTTGAAGGTACCAATACCTATTTCGTAGTCATTTCGCGTGTCGATCAGGGTAACGGCGGGATCTGAGATTAAATCGTTCCAGTCCGCAGGCTTTACGTAGGTGCCGACAGTATGGCGAGGGTCGATGCCCTCTACACCCATGGTCACGATTTCTTTCTTAAGTTTGACTTTAGTCCTATAGAAGGGCATTTCGTTTTCATAGGACTCTTTGTAACTGATGTCTGCGAGGCGATCGTCCTGAGCTAACCATTGGAGCAATTGGTCGATACCTTCACGTGAACCGGCAACCGTACCGTTAATGCCCTCTTTAGCGAGGAGTAGGGTTCCTTTGATGCCGAAAGCGACCATAGCGTCGTGAAGTGGCTCACGTTTTGCTTCGTAATCATCAAGTGTCACGAACTTGTACATCGCACAGATGACGAAAGTATTGGGCTGACTCATAAAGAAACCTACTGGGTCTGAGGGATCGGCGGAACCGGTTTAGTGGTCGCCTGATACTGGTAAACACGGGCCTGAGAGGCTAAACGCGGCGGAGTATACCTGAAAGTAGTTTTTGCGGCATGCCCTGTAGCTTTTCAGGCCGGGTCTGTGTGAATTAACCCACAGTCCATTGCGATGGACTAGAGTTAAATGTGAGCAGTTCACAAAAACTGAGCGGAAGGGTTCTGATTATGTGGCTAACCATAGGCTTTGCTTGCCTTGTACTTTATGCAGTAGCGATGTTAATGCACCGTTTTACGGCAGAATGGAAGGGCGTGCCGGGTGAGTATGCAGGAATCAAGTACGAGTACCGGACCCACGAGGGAAAGACAGGGCGTCAGATTAAAGTCGGTATGGAGGTCTCCCTACGCTATGACTTTGTAATGCGCCGCCATGGTGCGCTTGATCGGCTCCTCGCCCGCATCGGCGTCGACAGTGATAAACGAATCTGTAACCCCGCCTTTGACGCCTCTCTTCTTATTTTGTCTGACGACTTCACTGCTTCACAGGCTCTTGCCGCTGCGCCAGGCCTGAGCGATAAACTCCTGAGAATGTTTAACCTTGGATCGCCGGAGACAGTGCAGGTCAACAAGCTGGTTTGTCGCCGCGGGCGGCTCTGGGCGCTGGTCGATGATAATTCGCAGGACAGAGCGGAGATGAATGCCTTTGCGGATGTGGCTCTGCCAGCCATGGCTGAGTTTGCTGAAATACTCCAGCGACTCGAAGGTCCTGAGCGTCAACAGCGCCCGGATCGCTATGCCGTACCCGCAGTGGCTTTTTTACTGTTGGCGACCGGTTTTCTGACTAAAGGAACACTGGCATGGGTTGAAACCGGAGCGCAATTGCCCGATACCAATCTGATGCTGCAGTCGCTTATGTTCGGGGGGCTTGTTGCCCTGGCGCTGGGTGTGATCACGATTCGTCTGATGCATTACAATTTCGGCAATCACAAGGTGTTTGCGGAGTTGTTTTTCGTTGGCATGTTGGGAGCATCCGCCACCCTATACGCGGACAAAGCAATAGAGAACCGAGCTAATGCAGGCTTTGCGCAGGTGAATTCAGCGCAAATGGCAGAGTTACAACACGCGAAAGGACGCAGCTGAGCAGTGCGCTCAGCTGATTTTCCCGGTAACACGGACACGCTTTGAGCCCGCTTCGACTGGCGCTGCTTTAGCGGCAGCCGCCTTATCAATGCGATCGTCAATCAGGTTCTTGAGGGCGATCAGCAGACCCATGCCGACAAATGCGCCCGGCGGCAGAATAGCAAAGAGAAAGTCCGGATAACTCTCAACCAGAACAATCTTCCAGTCAGCGGCTGACGGGCCGAATAAGAGTTCCATATTGCCGAAAATCTGACCCTGGCCCAGGACTTCACGCAGCGCGCCGAGCAGTACAAGAACAACCGTAAAACCAATAGCCATCATCACACCATCAACCACCGATGGCAGTATCGGATTCTTAGAGGCAAAAGCGTCAGCCCGCCCGAGGATCGCGCAGTTAGTCACGATCAATGGAATAAAAATGCCCAGTACCTCATAGAGCTCGTAGGTGAACGCCTGCATGGTCAATTCAGCGACGGTGACGAATGAGGCGATAATCATGACGAACGCAGGGAGTCGAACCGCGTCAGACACGTGGTTTCGGATAAGAGAAACGGACAGGTTAGAACCGACTAATACCATCATGGTTGCCAGCCCCAGCCCTAAAGCATTAACAACAGAGCCTGTTACGGCAAGAAGAGGGCATAAACCTAGCAGCTGAACCAGTGCCGGATTATTCTTCCACAGGCCGTCGAGGGATATATCTTTGAGTGACTTAGTTGCCATCGCTGTTTTCTCCCGAAAGTGCGTTACCGTAGAGCAGCTCGTCACGGTGCATCTCAAAAAATTTCAGTGCGCGTTTAACAGCGCGAACAACCGCTCGCGGTGTGATGGTTGCGCCAGTGAACTGATCAAAGTCGCCTCCATCTTTCTTTACTGCCCACTGTTCAGGCACAGGCTGAGCGAGTGACTTACCCTCGAAGTTGGTAATCCAGTCAGACTTCCGGATCTCAACTTTATCACCCAGCCCCGGAGTTTCGCGGTGTGCGACGACACGAACTCCAGCAAGCGTTCCGTCGGACTTAACACCGACAATCAGATCTATTTCGGCCGTGTATCCGTCTGGGGCAACTGCAGGCAGAATCACCGCGCTGACTTCACCGTTATTGAGGGCGCGATAAATAACGGCACTGTCTGGCAGAGGGCCCAACAGCTGTTGGTTAAAGCGCTTATCCACATTCATTGTGTCATTCAGCAGGTCGTTGTCGTAACTGCTTGCCGGAAGTATCTCATTCAGCGCGCGGGCTTCGGCCGCTTTGATATTGTATGCGATACGGTCCGCTGTCAGTGTCTGGGCGAGGGCGATCGCACCGGCCGTCACAACCGCGAAAATTGCGAGACCAACAGCGTTTTTGCGTATAGCTGAGAGCAACTCAATCATGATTTCTCCCCCGGCTTGAGGCCACGCTTAGGCTTGCTATGGCCATAACTGCGTGGCTGGGTGTAGGCATCAATGAAGGGAGCCGCGAAGTTCATCAGCAGTACGGCAAAGGCTACGGCATCCGGGTATGCGCCCCAGGTACGGATGACATAAAGTAGAATACCTATGCCGGCACCGTAGATAAGCTTACCTGTCGGTGTGGTCGACGCTGAAACGGGGTCCGTGGCAATAAAGAATGCACCCAGCATGGTCGCACCACTGAGCAGATGCAGTGACAACGGCGTATACAGATCTTCATCCCAGCCCAGAATCAGTGAACAGATGCCTAGTGCGGCGAGCATGGACACCGGAATGTGCCAGGTAATGATGCGTCGGGCCATAAGAAACAGGCCGCCAGCGAGGAAGGCCAGATTAACCCATTCCCAGCCACCGTTGAGCCAGCCATTAAAAGTGTTTCTCTGGAGCAGCTCGTCAGAAGTCTCTTTGCTGATCAGGTGCTTGTATTGATCAAGCGGCGTAGCCCCTGTGAATGCGTCAGCAGTTGAAGATGCGCCCGCAAAGATAATGCTCAAGGCGTCAGTGAACCCGGCAACATCTGACCCGCTGACCTGAAAAGAGGTCACCCAGTTCGTGGTCATCTGTACCGGAAAAGAGATCAATACGAGAGCGTAACCGACCATCGCAGGGTTAAATGGGTTATTACCCATACCACCGTAAATCTGCTTAGCAAAAATGATGGCGAACGAGGTGGCTAAAACAGTGATCCACCAGGGGGCGAGGGGAGGTAACGCCAGGCCCAGTAACAGACCCGTGACCAATGCGGTGTTATCTTTGAGGAAAAAGCTCACCGGATATTTGCGTAGCTTGAGTACAAGCGCTTCAGAAGCCAACGCCGTGATGATCGCGAGTACTGTGTTGATCAGAGTGCCAAAGCCGAAAAACCAGGTCATCACCGCGAGGCCTGGCAGAGTCGCCAGCGCCACGGTGAGCATGATTCGGCTGGTGCGGTTCGGCCCGTGAGTATGGGGTGAGGACAGCGTCAGCAGTGCCATGGTTATACTTCTCCTGTGGTACTGGCCTGAGCTTCAAAGGCTGCCAGTTTATCCAGCTGTTTGTTCAGCGCCTTCTCAAGAGCCTCAACAGAATCCAGGCCCTCGGCACGTGCCATCTCGAGACGCTCTTTCGCTTTCTCCACACGATCTTTCTGAGCGAGTAGCTTCTTCTGGAGTTGTTCCGGGTTCGGCTTTGCCGCGACCATTTCAGCTGATGTGTTGTCTGTGCCAGCGTTATTTGACACTGCAGTTTCGAGTGAAGCGCCCGTGCTGGCTGAAGCATCACTGTTGAGAGAAGCCTCATAGGCCGCCTTTGCTTCTGCGACGCGAGCCTCTTGTTTTTCAACGCCCGCACGCAATGCGTCTACCGTGTCAGCGCCGTCCGCTTCAGCATCTGCTAAGCGTTTTCTCGCGGTTTCCAGTCGGGCTGCAGCGGTTTCCCACTTTTTCTGCAGGCGCTCGGGGCTATTCGGGTCGCCCTTGTCTGGCCCCGGAGCTGCTGGCGCTGACTTAGCGGCTTTCTTCGCAGCTGCAATATCTTTTGCCAGTGTTTTGATCTTGTCCTGGGTCTTAGCAAGCGCAGACTCAAAGGCCGGTATCTTATCGGCTTTCTCCGGGTCTTCCCGTGCAGCTTCCAGCTTTTCTTTGGTTTTCGCGACGGCGGCCTGAGCGGCTGCTAACTGCTTCTGGAGCTTCTCGAGGTCCGCATTCGCTGCCGGTTCCGCTACAGGAGAAGCTTTAGCGGCAGGCGCTTCTTTCTTAACCGACTGTGCTTTAGCAGCTGCTTCGGCGCGGGCCTTACGCTTAGCTTCTTTTTCGGCTTTCTCCCGCTCCTGGCGTTCAATCCGGGCTTCGTAACGGATGCGAGCCTGCTCGGCTTTTTCGGCAGCCGCACGCTCTTCCCGGATAGCGCCTTTTGAGAACCGGTAGTACTGAACCAACGGGATTTCACTCGGGCAGACGTAGGAGCATGCACCACATTCAATGCAGTCAAACAGGTTGTGCTGCTCTGCTTTATCAAACTCCTGGGCTTTACTGAACCAGTAAAGCTGCTGCGGCAGAAGGTCTGCCGGGCAGGCATCGGCACACAAACCGCAACGGATACAAGCCATCGCTGGGTTGTTAGTCGGTAACTCTTTTTCTGTTGGGGCAAGCAGGCAGTTGGTTGTTTTCACAACTGGCAACTCAGTGGTCGGGAGGGCAAAGCCCATCATCGGGCCGCCCATGACAACACGTTCACGCTTTGCCGGACGATAGCCGCTGAGTGATAACAGGTGACTGACGGGCGTACCCAGAAGAACTTCCCAGTTGCCCTTATCCCGAACCGCATCTCCGGTGACTGTGGTAATCCGGCTGATCAGTGGCCGACCGAAATCTACGGCATCGGCAATGGCGGCCGCAGTGCCAACGTTCTGGCAGACGATACCAAGGCTCGCAGGAATACCACCGGAAGGAACCTCTTTGCCCGTCAGAATCTGAATAAGCTGCTTTTCACCACCCGATGGATATTTCGTCGGAATGGTGACAACGTCAATGTGGTGTTCTTCATTGTGCTGAACGAGCGCATCGTCAAGCGCTGCAATGGCTTCGGGCTTATTGTCTTCAACGCCAATAAGGCAGCGCTCTGCGCCGAGTATCTGTAGCAGTATCTGGGCGCCGCGAATGACTTCGCTGGCGTGTTCGCGCATCAGCATGTCGTCGGCGGTGATATAGGGTTCGCACTCAGCACCATTGAGAATCAGAGTGTCGATCTTGTGCTTACCAGTATGCAGTTTAACGGCGGTCGGGAAGCCCGCACCGCCCATGCCCGCAATGCCGCAGTCACGAATGCGTTCCAGTAACTTGTCGACCGGGATGTCGTCGCAGTGATCAAGTCCCAGAGTGTCACATAACCCCTGATGCTCGACCCAGGTGTCTTCTCCGTCGGGCTCAATCACGATGCATGTCTCGCTGAGACCCGAAGCGTGAGGTACCTGACGTGCTTCAATGGCGCTTATTTTTCCTGACGTTGGTGCATGCAGAGGAGCCGAGACAAAGCCCTCTGGTTCGGCGATAACCTGACCTTTTAAAACGGTATCACCCACAGCAACGACCGGGTTTGCAGGTGCACCTATGTGTTGATGCAGTGGCAGAACCAGCTCTGACGGCAAACTCGCTTTGCGGATTGGTCGGCTATTCGACTGCCGCTTGTTTTCTGGGGGATGAATGCCGCCATCAAATTCATGGAGTTGAATCAGGTGGGTCATGCGTGTGCCTCCGTCTTCAGCGAACGACGATCCGTCGCTATCAACTCAACTCCAGTCGTAGGTGCTTGCCAGTACCAGCTGCTGGTATCGGTAGACTGAGGCACCATATCAATACAATCCACCGGGCAAGGCTCCACGCAAAGGTCGCAACCTGTGCATTCATCGACGATAACTGTGTGCATTTGCTTCGCCGCCCCCAGAATGGCATCGACAGGACATGCTTGAATGCACTTAGTACAACCAATACATTCGTCTTCGCGGATGTAGGCGACCATGGGAACGTCTTTTTCAGCGCCGTGCTCGGCATCCAGTGGTTCAGGCTCTACGCCCAGTAAGTCAGCCAGTGCCTGAATCGTGCTTTCACCACCAGGCGGGCATTTGTTGATCTTTTCCCCATCTGCAATTGCCTCGGCGTAGGGTTTACAGCCGGGGAAACCACATTGCCCGCACTGAGTCTGCGGTAGCAGGTCGTTCACCTGATCGACGACAGGGTTTCCCTCAACCCGGAAACGGACTGAAGCAAAGCCGAGCAGGGCGCCGAAGAGTGCTGCGAGGCTGGCCAGAACGACAATAGCGATAATGATAGTACTCATGCCAATACCTCAGATGCTGACCAGGCCGGTGAAGCCCAGAAACGCCAGAGACATAAGACCCGCAGTAATCATAGCGATGGCTGAGCCCTGAAAGGCGACAGGCACATCAGCAACAGCAATGCGTTCACGCATGGCAGCGAACAGAACCATGACCAGTGAAAACCCAACGGCGGCACCGAAGCCATACAGGATGGATTCTACGAAGGTGTTGTCTCGCTTGATGTTGAGCAGGGCAACACCCAGGACCGCGCAGTTGGTCGTAATGAGCGGAAGAAAAATACCCAGAACACGATAGAGCAGCGGGCTGGTTTTGCGGATGGCGAGTTCTGTAAAGCCAACCACCACGGCGATAACCATAATAAAGCTGATGGTCTTCAGGTATGTCAGGTCGAGCGGTACCAGAAGGTAGTTGTACACCAGATAGCTACAGACGGAGGCGAGTGTCAGTACGAAGGTGGTGGCCGCGCCCATGCCAATGGCGGTTTCCAGTTTGTTGGAAACCCCCATAAAAGGGCACAGTCCCAGAAACTGAACAAGCACGAAGTTGTTCACCAGGATAGTACTGACCAGTATCAGGAGGTACTCTGTCATCTTTCCTCTGCTATCGTTAAAACCCTATAGAAAGTGTGTGTTTCCGCGGGGTCTGGAGAATTCGGGCGCGCATTATCCCAAAATAGCGTTATGTCGTACAAGAACATAAGTCACTAGTAGTAATAGCTATTTGGAATAAGATGCGTTCCTGTTACCACTCTTAGCTGTAACGCCGGGAAGCCCGTGAACAACCAGGAAGCAACAGGAAAGCAACCAGAGAGTCGTTACAGGAGTTTGCCTGATCGCTAAAAGCTGGCAGACTCGATGGAATTACGATAAAAATCATTGAACCGGTTAAGCTCAGTTTGCAGTCTGGTCTGCATCCGACCAGTACGGGAGATAAATGAATACACAGGGATCGCTCGTCGTCGCTGCATTGGCAGTGGCGTTTACGTTTCTCATCAGCGGTTGCAGTGAGGGCGCGTGGAACAACCCACACCCGGAGGATGAAGCAGGAAAAAACATCCTGTACTCGAATTTCTCCGGGCCACCCAAGCATCTGGATCCTGTGATCTCCTACAGTTCTGATGAAGGTCGGTTTATTGATCAGATTTATGATCCACCACTTCAGTATCACTATCTGAAACGACCTTTTGAGCTGGAGCCCAATACGCTGTTGAGTATGCCAGAGATCGTTTATCTCGACGCTGAAGGTAATGAAGTGGCTTCAGACTCACCGGATCTTGCCTACAGTGATTATCTCTTCGAGTTAACGCCGGGCATCTATTATCAACCACACCCAGCGCTTGCCCTGGATACCTCAGGGGCACCTGTCTATGCGTTTGAGTCGTTGGATGATGCGGAGCCCTACAGCTCCTTGAATGATTTCAGCGAAACCGGTACCCGTGAGCTTGTGGCTGAAGATTACGCTTACCAATTGAAACGACTGGCTGATCCGACCTTGCTGTCACCGATTCGGGGCTTGATGTCAGAGTACATACTGGGCATGAACGAATTTGCTGAAGTTGCTAAGGCAGAACGTGAGGCGCAGCAGGAAGGTGAGTGGCTTGATCTCCGTACGCTCGACTTCAGCGGGGTTGAGGTCATCGACCGCTATCGCTTCCGGATACGACTCAAAGGTAAGTACCCACAATTCAGCTATTGGCTGGCGTTCCACTTCTTTGCACCGATACCGTTCGAAGCAGACCGCTTCTACAGCATGCCGGGAATGGCCGATAAAAATATAACGCTTGATTGGTATCCGATCGGTACGGGCCCGTACATGATGACTCAGAATGATCCGAATGAGGCCATCATTCTGGAAAAGAATCCGAATTATCGTGATGATTTTTACCCAGCAGAGGGTGAGATTTCAGATCGTACCGCAGGGTTACTTGATGATGCAGGGCAGAAAATCCCATTCATCGACAAAGTGGTGTATCGCCTTGAAAAAGAGTCGATCCCGCTATGGAGTAAGTTTCTGCAGGGCTATTACGATCGCTCGGGTATCGCCAGCGACAGCTTTGATCAGGCGATCAGCGTCGGCTCAGAGGGGATAGGTCTGTCGGATGAAATGCGCGAGCGCGGAATTAGCCTTGATGTGGCGGTCACTCCGGGAACCTATTATTTCGGTTTTAACATGCTCGACGATGTGATCGGTGATACAGGAACGGCGGAAGAGCGTGAGAAGAAGCGTCTTTTGCGACAGGCCATCGCGATTATTTACGATCAGGAAGAGTACATATCCATTTTCTATAATGGACGCGGAGAAACGGCGATGAGTCCGATTCCTCCCGGTATTTTTGGATATCAGGAAGGACAGGAGGGCATGAACGAGTCTGTATTTGACTGGATTGATGGCGCAGCCGTCAGAAAAAATACAGATGTCGCCCGTGAACTGATGGCGAAAGCAGGGTACCCGGATGGTCGCAATGCCGAAACGGGGGAGCCTCTGGTACTGAATCTCGACACCGTTGGCTCAGGCGGGAGCGCGGCTCAAAGCTGGTTGATTAAGCAGTTCAGGAAAATCGGAATTCAGCTCAATATCCGCGGTACTGACTACAACCGCTTTAAGGACAAAATGAAAGCGGGTAATGCTCAGATGTTCCAGTGGGGCTGGCTAGCGGACTACCCTGATGCTGAGAATTTCCTCTTTCTCTTATACGGCCCGAACGGGCAGGTCGTTACTCAAGGTGCTGGTGTTAACTCGAGCAACTTCGATAACGCCCGATACAATGCGCTGTTTGAAGAAATGAAACTGATGGAAAACAGCCCCGAGCGTATGGAAATTATCCGCGAGATGATCGATATTCTGCACCATGAAATGCCCTGGGCCTCGTCGTTTCATCCACACAGCTACGTACTCAATAATGCCTGGGTGTATAACAGCAAACCCCATGGCATCAGTAAGTCTGTCCTCAAGTATCTGCGTATTGATCCGGAACAGCGTGCCCGCATGCAGGCAGAGTGGAACAGCCCGGTTTTATGGCCATTATTCATGGTCGTGATAATTATTCTAGTCACTGCACTGCCAGGTTATCTGGCCTATCGACGCAGGCTGAATCATCGTATTCGTCCAGCAGGGGGAGATAAGTAATGCTGGCCTACATTATCCGTCGACTGATTTATGCCATTCCTATTCTTATCGGTGTAAATCTTCTTACTTTTGCTCTGTTTTTTGTTGTGAATACACCGGAGCAGATGGCGCGCGTACAGCTGGGTGATAAGCATGTCACCGAAGAAGCTGTGCAGGAGTGGAAAGCGCAGCGCGGCTATGACAAACCTCTGCTGATTAACGGCGACGCAGAAGGAGCAGGGGCATTCACTGAAACCATCTTCTTCGAAAAGTCCCTCAGTCTCTTTGCTCTGGATTTCGGTAAATCGGATGCCGGACGAAATATCGCAGCGGATATTGAGCAACGAATGTGGCCAAGCCTCGCCGTTGCTCTGCCAACATTTATCATCGGTATTTCCGTCAACATTGCATTTGCGTTGTTTGTTGTGATGTTCCGGGCCAGCATCTTCGACACGTCAGCCATGATCCTCTGCGTTGGGCTGATGTCTGTCTCCGGTGTGTTCTATGTGATTGCGGGTCAGTTTTTCTTCGCTAAAGAGTGGAGTCTGGTGCCTATTTCCGGTTATCTCGGCGGTGCAGATGCCTGGCGCTTTCTGTTATTACCCGTGATTATCGGTGTGATTTCGGGTATTGGCGGTGGCACGCGGCTGTATCGTACTTTGTTTCTGGAAGAGGCGAATAAAGATTATGTGCGTACTGCGCGCGCTAAGGGTGTGGCCGAGTTGACTGTGCTTTTCCGGCATATTCTGCCAAACGGTATGATCCCGATTCTGACCAGTGTGGTCGTGGTCATTCCTTCACTTTTCATGGGTAGCTTGCTGGTGGAGTCTTTCTTCGGCATTCCGGGGCTGGGCAGTTACACCCTGGATGCGATCCAGGCTCAGGATTTTGCCATCGTGCGCAGCATGGTATTTCTTGGCTCTGTTCTTTACATCATCGGACTTCTGCTGACTGATATTTCGTACACACTGGTTGATCCACGGGTGAGGTTGTCCTGATGGAAGTATTTGACGTACGCCTCCACCTCCTCTGGAGTGATATTTTAATTTTCCTTTTAGTGGCTTCACTGTGCGCTTTTATCGTTACTGTGGTCCGCAACCCTCTGGCCTGTAAACGCTGGTCTCAGGTCTTTGAATCACGTATCGGTTCCGCGTCATTTCTGGTGATTCTGTTTTACGTCCTGATTGCATTAACGGACTCGGTTCATTTTCAGAAGAAACTGGATCAGGCCGGAGATTCTGGCGAGGTCCACTATGCACCTGAAGTCACGAGTTTGCTGGACCTTGCGCTGGCACCTATGTTGGGGCGAGACGAAAAAACATATTCCGCCCCATTTGCGATTCACTCTTTCGCTAAAGAAAGCATGGAATTACCGGAAGGCGGTGTTACTCGTGACTACCCACGCCTTGAGCATGGAGGAAGTCACCTGGGCGATGATGCCCAGCATGGGGCTGACATCGTCGTAAAAAGTATGACGGTGATTGGCTGGACACTGGTCCCAGTGTTGATCCTTATATTTCTGCACCATTCCCTCATGAAAAAGCGTGGTTCGCGACTTCCGTGGCCGGTGATTTATTTTACTTTCTCTGCCATTGTTGTGGTATCGAGCTGGGCTCTGTATATGAGTCAGTTTTACCACGTCCTCGGTACCGATAAGGTAGGTCAGGACGTTCTCTATGGTGCGGTGAAAGCTGTCAGAACTGGCGTCCTGATTGGCACGCTGGCAACCCTGGTTACTTTGCCGCTGGCAGTATTGTTGGGGATTTCAGCAGGGTATTTCCGGGGCTGGGTCGATGACGTTGTTCAGTATATCTACACGACGCTCAACTCAATTCCGGGCATTCTTCTGATTGCTGCTTCTGTGCTTCTGATCGACGTCTATATAGAAACACACCCTGAGCAATTCAAACTTTTGAGCGACCGTGCCGATTTTAAATTTGTCGCTTTGTGTTTCATTCTCGGTATGACCAGTTGGACTGGTTTGTGTCGGCTGCTGCGCGCAGAGACACTTAAACTTAGCCAGCTGGAATATGTACAGGCCGCGCACGCCTTTGGCGTCAGTCGCTGGCGCGTAATTATGCGTCATATCCTACCCAACACGACGCACCTGATTCTGATTGCACTGGTACTGGATTTCAGCGGTTTCGTGCTTGCTGAAGCGGTTCTGAGTTATATCGGCGTGGGTGTTGATCCTTCGATGAAGAGCTGGGGCAATATGATCAATGAAGCCAGGGCTGAGCTGGCTCGGGAGCCGGTTGTCTGGTGGTCTGTTATAGCCGCCTTTATCCTGATGTTTGTACTGGTGCTGGCAGCAAACCTGTTCTCCGATCGTGTTCGCGATGCCTTTGACCCCCGCATGTCCGGTAGTGGAGATAACAAATGAAGCCATTACTACAGGTAAATAATCTGGTGATTGGTGCGGGCGGCAGTTGTCTCGTCGATGACGTCAGTTTTGAAATCAATGCCGGTGAAGTTTTCGCTCTTGTTGGTGAAAGTGGTTCAGGAAAGTCGCTCACCAGCCTGGCTATCATGCGTCTGCTCGGTGAAGGTTTGAGCATCAGGGGAGGTGATGTTCAGCTTGGTACTGATTCATTGTTTGCTTTGAGCGAAACTCAGATGAACGCGGTGCGTGGACGCAGGGTTGCGATGGTGTTCCAGGAGCCACAGAGCTCGCTCAACCCAGTACAGACCATAGGTAAACAGATCGGTGAGGTACTGATTCTACACCGGGGCAATGCTCCGGATACTGCCATTATCGAATTACTGAACGAAGTCGGGATTCCGAACCCCGAAGAGCGCCTTAACTGGTATCCGCATCAGCTTTCAGGTGGGCAGAAACAACGCGTGATGATTGCAATGGCATTAGCGTGTGAACCGGAACTCTTGATCGCGGATGAACCAACGACAGCACTGGATGTGACGATTCAGAAGCAGATTCTTGAACTTCTCAACGAACTCCGCCGTAGCCGCGAACTCGCTGTTCTGCTGATTACTCACGATATGGGCGTCGTTGCAGAAATGGCGGACAGAATAGCGGTAATGCGTCACGGTAAAATTCTGGAACAAGCTGAGCGCTCACAGTTTTTCGTGAACCCCAGCCATGAATACAGCCGTCAGTTAATTCATGCCTTACCGCAACCTGACGACTATCTCGAATATGAAACTCACTCGCCATTGCTGGATGTCCAGGACGTTAAAGTCTGGTTTCCTGAGCGTCGCGGCGTGCTTCAGCGTGTTGTTGGATATACGAAAGCCGTCAACGGTGTCAGCTTTACTATCGGACGGGGTGAAACACTGGCTCTGGTCGGGGAGTCTGGCTCTGGTAAAAGCACGGTCGGGCGGGCAATCCTACGTCTCGAAGATACGGCTGGAGGCACCATACGCTTCGACGGTGACGAGATCGGTCAATTGAATCAACGCAGGTTCGCTTCTTATCGAAAGCGGATTCAGGTGATTTTTCAGGATCCGTTCTCTTCAATGAATCCGCGTATGACGGTCAGAGAAATTATCGAAGAAGGAATGCTGAGCCTTGGTCTCGGTGGCACTGATGAATCCCGGGAGACCCGGATTCGAGAGCTTCTTGAGCGTGTTGGCCTTGAGGCCGGGCACCTTAACCGATATCCGCACGAGTTTTCTGGCGGGCAACGGCAGAGGATTGCAATCGCCCGGGCAATAGCAGTTGAGCCTGAATTAATTATCTGTGATGAACCGACCAGTGCGCTTGATGTGTCTATTCGTGGCCAGGTTTTGCAGTTGTTGCAGGAGCTGCAGGAAGAGATGGGGTTATCGTATCTCTTCATAACCCATGACCTGTCGATTATTCCACATCTGGCACACCGTGTTGCAGTCATGCGCAATGGGCAGCTGGTAGAACAGGGAGAGACCCGTCAGGTCATGACTGCACCGGTGCATGAGTACACTCAGCACCTTCTGCAGGCAGTACCTCGTATTCCAGAGCACGCCTGACTTATTGTTTTTAGCGGCGTACAATCCGGCCATCTTGTTTTCCTTCAGAGGTCTACCCGTTGGCTGGATTAACACAACCCCAGATTGAAGCCGCATTGAGCGGATACCACGATCCTTATCTTGAGACTGATCTGATTTCTGCCGGCTGCGTCCGCGATATTCGCATTGACGGTCCGGCAATTGAAGTCGACATCCACCTGAACTATCCCTCTGAGTACCTGAAAGGCGGTATTGCTCAGGTTCTTCAGACATCTCTTGAGAATATCGACGGCTGTCAGAGCGCGCGCGTTAATATTACCTGGGAAGTCGAAGACCATAAGAGCCAGTCGGCATTGGAAGCGATTGCCGGGGTCAGGAATATTGTTGCTATCGCCTCCGGTAAAGGCGGTGTGGGTAAGTCGACAACCAGTGTGAATCTGGCATTGGCACTTGCCAAAGATGGCGCCAAAGTGGGCCTGTTAGATGCCGATATTTACGGGCCGAGCCAGGGCATTATGCTGGGCATTGAAGAGGGCACTCGCCCGGAAACCATTGATAATAAATGGTTCGTTCCTGTTGAGGCACACGGTATTAAATCTATGTCGATGGCGTATCTGGTGACCGAAAGCACCCCGATGGTGTGGCGAGGTCCTATGGTGTCGGGAGCTCTGATGCAGATCCTGACGCAGACTCAGTGGGGCGAGCTTGATTATCTCCTGATCGACATGCCACCGGGCACCGGTGACATTCAATTAACCCTGAGCCAGAAGTTTCCGATTAGTGGTGCGGTTATCGTGACCACACCTCAGGATATTGCGCTGGCCGATGCGCGCAAAGGCGTTGAGATGTTCAACAAAGTGAATATTCCGGTGCTGGGTATGATTGAGAACATGAGTATGCATATCTGTTCTCAGTGTGGCCATGCGGAACATATCTTCGGGCAGGACGGGGCAGAACGTCTGGCGGAAACTTACCAGACTAAAGTGCTGGGTTCCTTACCGCTGTCGACCTATATCCGTAAGCAGAGCGATGCGGGCTTACCCGTGGTTGCTGCGGATGATTGCTCCGAAGTGTCTATGATGTACCGCCACGCGGCACGTCGCCTTGCCGTGACTCTGGCGACGTCAGAGACTGATCAGAAGATACCGGATATTCAGATCAGCGACGATTGATTCAGGCCCGGCTTTTCCGGATCAGTGCAGGCTGTCACTGAAAATGCTTACCGCATTGACAGCCTCACGTGCTCCCTGACGTATTTCGAGAATTACCTCCCCAGCGCGGGTCGCAAGAGCAACCCCTTCTCCTGCCTGATGCTGACAGGACTCCATGCTCTGTATCGCAAGAGACGTACCGGACTGCATTTTATTGATCATCTGTGAAATCTCTTCGGTTGAGCTGCTGGTTCGGGCGGCGAGCTGTCTGACTTCATCAGCCACAACAGCGAACCCGCGCCCCTGATCTCCGGCACGTGCCGCCTCAATGGCTGCGTTCAAAGCCAGTAGATTTGTCTGGTCGGCGATCCCCCGGATGGTGTTTACGATAGACGTAATCATGTCTGATTGAGCACCCAGCTCAGAAATTACACTTGCAGCCTCCGACACCGCTGCTGAAACCTTGGTCATCTCATCGGATGCCTGCTGAATAATATCGGTGCCAGTCGACGCGGATTGCTCAGTGGCTGTGGTGATGTGATAGGCACTTGCTGCACGTTCTTTTTCTGTCAGCGCCCTCTGAACATTATCTGTGATGTCGGTGGCGAATTTAACGACACCATATACATCACCTTCGGAAGAGATAAGAGGGGTGTAGGATGCTTCGAGCCAGAGGTCGGTCCCATCTTTGCGCACACGGCGGAAGCGGTCGCTGAAGAATTTCCCTTCCGCCAGATTCTTCCAGAACTGTTCCTATTCAGGGGTGGAAGCGTCTTCTTCGGGGACAAATATTCTGTGGTGTTTGCCGACGATCTCACTGTCAGAATAGCCTGTAGCGGCAAGAAAATTATCATTGGCTCGCTGAATAACACCATCGCAGTTGAATTCAATGACCGCCATTGACCGCTCTACCGCTTTAAATGCATCTGTAAAGCGGTTGTTCTCCTCCATCAATGATGTAACGTCGTGAGCAATTTTCACCACTTTTATTACCTCGCCTCCGGCGTCCCGGATGGGCGCATAGGTGGCATCCAGCCAGATGGTTTTACCATCGGCTTTCTTCCGACGGAACTGGCCGTTAACCAGAGTGCCAGCCGCCAGCTTTTGCCAGAAGGAAGAGTATTCGGGACTATTGACGTCTTTTTTATGGCACAGGTCTTTGTGAGGGCGGTTCATCAGTGACCCGTCGGCGCAGCCGAACATGTCGTGATAGAGCGTATTTGCTGACAGTACCATGCCTTCTGGGCTGAACTCAGCAACAGCCTGAGTTGTGTAAATAGATTCGAGCACGCTGAGCTTTTCAGCGATATTCGATGCTTCTGCCGAGGGTTTTACAGGTTTGCGAGAGAAGAACATGGGTGTGCTCCAGACTTATTCTGCCTGATTCAGACTAGTTCAGTATCTTCATTAAGGCCAGAAATGAGAGTTATTCATGTGTAGCTAAAAAGTGTTTTATAGGGTAGCTTTATCGTCATCTTTGATCATTTTAAATGATGGCGAACTGGCTACACTGAGCCTTATAACCATGACAACTCAGCCGCAGAGCTGACTTAGATGAGAGACGACTATGAGCCAGTACCAGCATATTCTGGAACCCCTTGATCTTGGATTCACCACTCTGAAAAATCGGGTCATGATGGGCTCAATGCATACCGGCCTTGAAGATCGCCCCTGGCACTTCAGTGAACTGGCTGAATATTTCGCTGAGCGTGCCCGCGGCGGGGTGGGCCTGTTGGTTACCGGTGGCTTTTCGCCGAACCGCTCGGGTGATCTCTTGCCTTTCGGTTCTAAAATGCTCAGCAGCTGGCAGGTTCCGTTTCATAAGAAGGTGACATCAGCGGTGCACGAGAATGGCAGTAAGATCCTGCTTCAGTTGCTGCATGCTGGTCGTTACGGTTACACCCCGTTTAACGTTGCTCCTTCAGCGATTAAGTCGCCGATTACCCCTTTTAAACCACGTGAGCTGACGACTAAACAGGTCTATAAGACTATTGGTCATTACGCCCGTGCGGCGAAGCTGGCTCAGAAAGCTAACTATGACGGCGTTGAGATCATGGGCTCAGAAGGTTACTTCATCACGCAGATGCTGAATGCGCGCACCAATAAGCGTACCGATGAGTTTGGTGGCTCGTATGAAAACCGCATGCGCTTTCCGCTTGAAGTGGTTCGTGCTGTCCGTAAAGCGGTAGGTCCGGACTTCATTATCATGTTCCGTCTTTCGATGCTGGATCTGGTGGAAGATGCTTCGACTATGGAAGAGGTAATTACCCTGGCGAAAGCACTCGAAGCTGAGGGTGTCACACTGATCAATACAGGCATCGGCTGGCATGAAGCGCGTGTGCCTACCATCGTAACGTCGGTACCACGCGCGGCGTTTGTCGATGCAACGGCTAAAGTAAAAGAGCAGGTTAACATTCCTGTTGTGGCGTCAAACCGGATCAATATGCCGGACACGGCGGAAGAGGTGATCTCAAGTGGTAAGGCAGACATGGTTTCTATGGCACGGCCACTGCTGGCGGATGCTTTCTGGGTGAAGAAAGTAGAGGAAGACCGTGTTGATGAGATCAATACTTGCATCGCCTGTAACCAGGCGTGTCTTGACCACACCTTTCAGAATAAGCGGGCAAGCTGCCTGGTAAATCCTCGCGCTTGTCATGAAACCTCTCTGAAGTACGTTAAAACCAGTGCTCCTCGTAAGGTGGCTGTGGTTGGTGCAGGCCCAGCGGGCCTTGCTGCTGCGACTGTGGCAGCAGAGCGTGGTCACAAGGTCACCCTCTTTGAAGGACGTGGTGAAATTGGCGGTCAGTTCAATTACGCCTCACGCATTCCGGGTAAAGAGGAATTCAAAGAGACGATTCGCTACTTCAACACCATGATTGAGCGTTTAGGCATCGACCTCAAGCTGAATACCATGACCTCAGCCGATGAACTGAAAGCCGCTGGTTTTGATGATGTGATCGTCGCGACTGGTGTCGAACCTCGTGTGCCTAAAATGCCTGGAATTGATCACGCCAAGGTCGTGACTTATCAGGAACTGCTCGCCAACGAAATGAAGCTGGGTGGCAAGGTTGCTATTATGGGTGCAGGCGGTATTGGTTTTGACGTCGGTGAATACCTGGCGCATGAAGGTGAATCCACAACGTTGAACAAAGACGCCTGGATGAAAGAGTGGGGTGTGGATATTACAAACACAGAGCGTGGTGGTCTGATTGCTTCGGATATGGAGCCTTCGCCTCGCAAGCTTTACTTGCTGCAGCGCAAAACGTCCGCGCACGGTAAGGGGCTTAACAAGACAACTGGCTGGGTACACCGTGCAGTGCTGAAAATGAAGCATGTCGAAATGGTCGGTGGCGTCAGCTACGACAAAATCGATGATCAGGGTCTGCATATTACTGTGACGAAAGGAGAGACGTCCGAACCTCGTGTGTTAGACGTTGATCACATCGTTGTGTGTGCTGGTCAGGTATCCGTGAACGGCATCTATGAAGCGCTCAAGGAAGAAACCGCTTTCCGTACACACCTCGTTGGTGGCGCTGAATTCGCGGGTGAGCTCGACGCTAAGCGCGCTATCCGTCTCGCCAGTGAACTAGCTGCCGGCCTGTAACAAAACGGCCCGGGCGCTGCGGTTATGCGGCGCCCGGGGTCACTTCCTGGTATTGCACCTTTTCTTGCTACTGCGCCATTCTGGTTGCTGCACCATTCTGGTTAGAGGCCAACAATTACCAACTGACTTTACTGGCAGAACCGGCTGTGCTTTCTGTTTCTTTGATTGCTTCTGGCAAGCGTATACTCAGAGTGAAGCCCTGTGACGATGGAGGGCTTACGATGCTGCCTTTCATAATGTTGGTCACAAGGTTCCGCACCTCGTAAAGCCCCAATCCTTTTTTAGTCGCCTCTGAACGACGTGTTGTGAAGAACGGCAAAAATATCTTTTCGCGGTGATCTGTACTTATGCCACGGCCATTGTCCTGAAATTCAATATCGAGCACCCCGTTGTCAACGGAGGCTGAGATTCGCACATAGAGTGCCTGCTGCTCATATTTCTCAGGGTTGTGTACGACGGCATTCTCAGTAAGCTGATTCAGAATCTGTTCCAGTAGACTGGTGTATCCGCGCCACAGTGCGGTGTCAGGGTAGCTGATAACTTCCAGTGAGAGATGGCGGTATTGATGTTGGGCTCTTTGTTTCCAGTCACCCAGCCATGCCCGTAGGTAGATGCTATCGGCATATTGTGAAGAACTTGCGCCCATAGATGACTGAATCAGCTGATTCAGCTCAGCAAGCCGGGTGATGTTGTCCGTCACCTGATGGATCGCAGTTTTCAGTTCGCTATCGACAAGAATCTCGTTATCGTCGACCCGCCCCTTAATGTGTGTGGTCGCCAGCCGGATATTACCCAGGGGCGTATTCATTTCATGCGAAACACCCATCACCAACTGTTGTAAAGACTGATTCCGGTTGTCTTCCAGTTTGCGTAGAGCCGCTTCCTGATCGTACTTTTCAGTGACATCCAGAAATGATCCAACCCATTGATACCCTTGATCCGAGACCTCCTGGCGCATCGTGAGAATTGCATTCACGGCTTTGCCACGCCGCGGCATCAGAATCAGTTCGTACCCAGTGACCCTCGTATCGCTATCAAGTACCTCCCAGAGCTCAATCGAAGCATGCGGAGACTCAACAAACTGATCAAAATGCGGCTTAGCTTCGACAACTTCTCCCACCGATGGAAAACCGAGCGCAGAGGCGAACGCCGGGTTACAGTCGGTAATCTCACCGCGACTGTTAAGCTGAAAGCGTGCTGAAATGGAGTTCTGATATAGATCTTCGTATTGCTTGAGGTAGCGTATAGCCTGTGACTGGCTATCGCTCAGGCGGCGCTGATCTTCCTGTTGCGCCTCTCGCAACATGTTGATCCGTGCCCCCATTGCAAGCGAGATCAGAATGACGTCAAAGACCGAACCAATCTGGTAGCCGTATAGAATCAGGGGGGTACCCGGAATCACCCCAAGCGTACTCATATTTGCTGAGATTACGCCCATCATGAAAGATAGCCAGGCGATGGTGAAGTACTTGGCGGGTTTGTGGCCTTGCGTCCAGGCACGGATCCCGGCTACGAGAGTGTAAATCGCAAGAAGGGAGTTCACGTAATTCTGGATGCTAACTGCAGTCTGGTATGGCGCTGCCATAGATAATATGGCGAAGCCAAGTGTCACAGGGACGTAGACCCGATAAACCATGGCGGCTTTCGGGCAATAGTTTTTTAGCATCAGCAGTTGGGGCAGAAAGAGGGCGAAGAAAAATTGACTGATAGCAAACGACAGAGGGACCATAAACGCATTCAGTTCGGGCTTATCTGGCCAGAAATAGCCGAAGGCGGAGCCTTCAAAGTTCATATGAAAGAACAGAAAACTACTGACGAATGCGGTGTAGTAGAGGTATAGCCGGTCACGTACTGCAAAAAAGAGAATGAGATTGTAGAGCGCCATGGCCAGCATGACCGCGTAGTACGCCCCCCGGAATACACCATTATTGATGAGTTGGGTGTTAAGAGTCGTTTGATCAACGAACTCCATAGGTAGCTGATAGGTCCCTTCTGTGGTGACATACAGGTAGAGGTCGTATGTGTTACCTGGTGTGAGGTCCAGTGGCAGAATCAGATTGGGATGATCTATGGCTCTCTCAGTATAGGGGATCCTGTCTCCCCCTCGGGCTACATGGCATTGATTCGCATCGCGTATGCCCTCTGGGCATTGAAACAGAGCGACGGTATCCAGAAGCGAATATCTATTACGAAGAAACCAGTCGCGATCATCTTTCGTTTGCACCTGCATTACGAACCAATAACCAGCATCACCAACCCCGAGGTTCGGGTATTCATCAGTGCTTCGTTGCCATGGCTGCTGCTCGTGCAAAGTTGCGAGTTGTTCTGAGGCTGAATCTACTGACAGCTTATCCGTTTTCAGATACTGCCAATGCTTACCTGCGAGGTAAGTCGAGCCAGCATCCAGAATTAGAGGCGATTGATCCTGCACTGAGGGCAGGGCCAAGGCCGGAAGCGCAGCAGTGATGAGCAGACAAAGCGCCGCGATGAAAGAGAGTATGGAAGGCACAGAAATTCCTTTGCGCAAAGCGACCAGATCCTGATTGGCATTTCGGGCCATTATACCCTCCGATGCGGAAGAATGCAGTGCGTTGCGCAGACATTGTGACAGGGCTCTCATCGGGCTGGCCAACGCCTCATCCTTTAAGTAATCTACTCCTCTTTAATCGCGCTGGAATAATAAGAAATTGTATGTTTTTTGAGCAGGAACGGAGCCAGTTTTTCCGCCCGTTAACCGGTAAGTATCGAGCGCAGGTCATGGAGTGTCTGAAAGAGCTCTATCAGAGGCTCTACAGCTCTAGCAGTGCTGACTATGGTCAGGCGATTCAACGAGACACCGTGATTGAAGTCTTTCAGGAAGCTCTAGTGCGGGCTCCGGTTCTGGCTGACGAATACGACAGTGAGGATGAGTCCAGCGAGAGCCGCTTCCGTACCAGCCGTGAACAGGCAGGTTGGGTACTGAATCAACTCATTGAATCCGGCTGGCTTGAGAAGCAGGTCGATGAGGCCAGCTTACAGAGCACTTTCGGATTTACCCGGTTCGGGCGCCAGTTCACTGAGCCTTTTATCGAAGAAAGCCGGGCTATGGCACGGACCCGTCATCGTAATACACGGAATACCCGTAACTCCCTTGAGTCCTTTCAGGAACGCGGCGACATATACGATCTGCTTGACGCCTATGAGTACTCAGAGCGCATCATCAGTGACTTTACCGATGTGATTGGCGAGCTTGAGGAACGCAAGCGCGACCTTGTTCGTGAGATGGAAGACCAGTTGCTGATCGAGCGCGCCAGTGAAGCCTTCTTCGACTTCATGGAGAACCGCTTCCAGCCAGATCTCTCTGTGCGCTTGTCAGCGGACAACGTGGAGAAGCACCGGGACCAGATTCAGGGTTTGATTGATCGTATCCGTAAACAGGACGTCGAATTCAAAGCCAACGCCGAGAAACGCCTACGTGAGTTATTACCAGAACTGGGGAAAGAGGGCAGTTCGGTACTCTGGACCATTCTCGATGGCATAGAACTGCGTATGCGGAATGCCAGCGACATCATGCTGCCTGCATTACGTCGTGCCCTGCAGAGCTTTACTAAGCGGGCAGACATTATCATTCGTCAGATGAGTTATCTGGCATCGCAACAACACAACGACGTTCTTGCGGTATGCAAGCACCTCTCATCGCTTACTGAAGAAGAGCAGGCGAGTGCTCTGGAGAGAGCTGGAGAGCTTATGGAAGTACCGCAGCTCCGCCTGGTTGATCCTGCTTCTGTTCGCATGCACGCCTCACGAACCCGTCAGAAGATCGAAGCGGCACTGGACGATGGCAAAGGTGACTTTGATGTCGATGCCCGTCGGGAGATCTATGTGCAGCAGGTATTGGATCAGGCCTTCCTAGTGAACCAACAGGCACTACGGCACTTTATGAGCAGCAAGCTCAGTAGCGGTAAAAAAATATCCACACGCGATATCCCGATTGAATCGGCGAAAGACTTCCTGGCGGTTGCACATGCGATTGGTTTGGGCGCAGCCGATGGACTCTCGTCAGAGTTCGAATTCCATATTGATTATGATGAGAATCCGCGTGAAGAAAACAGCGATGGTTACTTCATCAAAAAAGACCACTTTACCTTCGAACTTGTTCAGAAACAGTCCTGAGCGGGTACAGAGAAAAGAATCAGATTATGTTGCATGAAATAGATCGCGAACTGGAAAAAGAAGGCCTCAGCCAGAAAGAATATTCTGAGCTGCTGGTACGCTTGCTCGATTACGGAGTAATTTGCCGTGATGAATCTCAGATCGAGCAAACCCTGTACGACCGGTTTGTCCGTATCGAAGAACTGGTGGGCGAGTACCTTTCAGTTCTGGGTATCCGCATTCAGCACGATAAGCGCTTTCAGTTTATTCGTTTGTACCCGCCCGGCGCGCAGGTACCGGGGATGGATGAAGATCAGCAGAACGTTGGCAACCCAGCATTTCGCCAGCGCCTGAATCAGAGCGAAGTCGCCTTGATTCTCGTATTGCGCGCGCAGTACGACAAAGCGTTGCGCGAAGGGGCTGTTGATGAGCAAGGCTGTGTCATGGTGTCACTTGAAGGCCTGACCATCGCCATGAAAAACCTGCTGAAGCGCAGCCTGCCAGAAAACGTCACTGAGCGGAAAGCGCTGTTCCGTAAGTTGCGTCAGATGCGTCTTGTTCAACTGCAGAATGAAGACAGCGTCCACGATGGTGATATCTGGTTGCGTATTCGCCCAATGATCATGAGCTACGTCAGCGATGAAGTGCTTACTGAATTAATGGCGACCGATGAAGACGACGAAGGCGATAACGAGACTTCCGAATTAAATTCTGAAGCCGGCCAGAGTGAAGATGCCTGGGCTGAAGCAGAGGCCAACGTTGGCGAAGAGTCTAGTTCTGACGTGCCTGCGTCTGAAGAGCCGATTGCAGAAGATGAATCTGAACAGGAAGCTGAGTCTGAAGCGGTTACTTCTGAAGATATCAGCGCTGGCACTGATGAGCCGAATCAAGAAGAAAACTCATCAGAAAATGCCAAAAGTGCTTCGGCGGATGACGCAGAAGAAAGTGAAGAAAAAGAAGATCAGGCAGAACCTGAAACCAAGCAACCCGTCAGCCTGTTCGGAGAATAAAACGATATGTTCCTGAAGAAGTTTATTTACATCAACTGGGGCAATATCCCTGCGACCGAATTTGAGTTTGGTCCGATTAATCTGCTATCGGGTGGCAACGGCTCTGGTAAAACGACGGCTGCTGATGCTATTCAGACCATCATGACCGCAGCGCACGATACGCTGTTTCACTACAATCCGGGTCAGGACGAAGCGACACAGCGTGGTCGTGGTAAAAACGTTCGTACACTGGCTTCCTACGTGCTGGGTTGTGATGATGGCAGTTATGCGCGCCCGAATGGCGCCGTGGGTTATCTCGGTGCGGTTTTTTATCCAACCCAAGGCGAAAGTGGTGAACCTTTCACGGCGATTATTGGTGTCAGTGCGACGGTGGATCGTGCTGGTGGTGCACCGGTAGCGCGCCAGAATGATATTCAGTTTTTTATCGTGGCTGGTGAAGAGTTAACTCAGAATGACTTTCTGCTGGACCTTGATGACTCTCATCAGGAAGTTATTCCACTTGGGAAACTGACAAAAAATCTCGCGCGCAGGATCAACCCGAACAGCGTAGAGAAGTACGACACCAAGAAACAATATCTGCGTCGACTGTACGGTGCTCTGCGTGGCCGCAACGATGCGGTTCCGGAGCGCGAGGCAATGAATGCCGCGCGTACCTTCTCGCGCTTTATGGCCTACAAGCCGGTTAAAAGTATAAATGGTTTCGTGGCGAATGAAATTCTCGAAGCCAAAGACATGGGCGATGCAATTCGCAGTGTCTCGGATCTGATGAAGACCATTTATGCGATGGAATCCGATGCGAATAAACTCGCTGAGTCCATCGAAATGCTGAGTGGCACGCGAGACAGTGCAGGGCGGTATATTGATCAATGGATCGACTACAACGTTCTCGAATACACCGCAGCGCGCAGTCGTTATCTTAACGACCAGAAGAATTACCTGAACGCGAAAGAAATCCAGCAGCAGATTCGTGAGTCTCTGAATAAAACTCAGAAAGAGCGTGACGTTGCACAGGATCGCCGTAAGCAGGTGCGCGAGCAATTAATCAGTATGGAAGCCCGCCGTCAGGGCATCGACGCGCTGCAGGATAAAGATGCCGCAGAGCAGGCGATCAATGATGGTAAAGCGAAGCTGCAACAGCAGGCAATTCCGTTGCTTGAGCAGGATCAGATGTTGCAGGCATCGCTACGTGCTACTGAGCTTTTATATGGGGCGTTGCAGAAAACTAACGTCGCTGCAGAAATTCCGTCTCTGGGTAGTAAACGTATTGCGGAGCAAGCGCGCGAAGTACTGGCTATTAAAGACAATGGTGCCGTCGACTTCCGTAAACTCCTCGGTAAAGACTGGATCGATCTTTCACCTCTGGAAGCTCACCTCGACGATGCCCGCACCCAACAGTCACTGGTAAACAGCTGGCGCGATCGCTTCCACGATACTGAACTGGAAAGCAGCGGCGTATCACTGCGCGATCAGATTGCCCGTGTGGCGGACCGTCGTGATCAGAAGCTTCAGCAAGCGAAGCACCGTATGGTGCAGAAGCAGAATGAAATCTCCAGCCTTGAGGCACGCCAGGCGACGTATCCAGGGTATGTGCGCCAGGCGCTCGAAGCGATTATGCGTGAATGCCCGCAGGCAGAACCGCGCGTACTGGCGGACTACGTTGAGGTCACTGACCCAGACTGGCAGAGTGCGGTCGAAGGTTATATCGGTGGAGCGCGCTTCAGTATTATTGTTGAGTCTGCGTTTGAAGCCGAAGCTGCGCATATTCTTCGTCAGATTCCGGGTGGCAGCCGCGCTCGTGTTATTCAGGGTGAGAAAGCGAAAAAAGACAGTGAACGGATGAAAATTCCGGCGAATTCCATTATCCACCTGATGGATTTTGAACACGCGACTGCCCGTTATTATCTTGAAGCCAGTTACGGCACGGTCGAGCAGGTAGCCGATATTCAGGCGCTGCGTATGACACGTCGTGGTGTGACGAAAGAAGGTCTGGGCTCGGGTGCGTATTCTATTTATCGCTGTGACCTTGAAGATGCGGATCTCGTTTTCGGTTTAGGAGCGCGCGAGCGTGCACTTGCGGCGAAGCGCAGCGAAGTGAATATGCTCGAAGACGTTGCTAACGAAGCAAACTATCAGCTTCGTCAGGCGCAGCAGTTACTTGATGCGGTTAATCTTCTGCGTCACGTTACCTTCGCAGACCAGATGCAATCGATGCTCGATACTCAGTATGCGATGACGCAGGCTGAAAATTCACTGAAAGGCGTGGATGTCTCCAGCTTCGGTGATATTGAGCACGAATTTACCGCACTTAAAGAAAAAGCGGACGACCTCGATGCACAGATAAAAGAGCTGGATGGTGAGCTTGGCCGTTTGCAACAACAGTTAAATGATGCTGAAAAAGCCGTTAAGGCACTGAGTGAGCATCAGGAGCAGACATCAGACACGGCTGACGCTAAAGAAGATGCCCTGCGCTCTATCGTGGGTATCTGGCCTGACTTTGATCTTGAGAAGCGCCTGGAACAAGCGGATAAAGAGGCCGAAGAAAGCCCGGTTGATGCAATTGAGAACCTGCGAAAATCGGTTTCTCAGGAGCTCAATTCCATTGCGTATGAAATTGAGCGGAACATCACTGAACACAATCAGACTTGCCAGACCGTCGATTCGATTGTTTACGCTCCGGATTATCGTGATGAGCATGGTGCGAAATTTTTTACCGGTGTGTGTGACCTTCAGCGCGAAGTCGAACGTGTTCACAACCGTTTGAAGAATAATATTCTGGTCGAGAAGCAGGACAAGCTGCATCAATTACGTGAAAGCTTTAATAACGTCTTTGTGACCAACCTGTGTCACTCAATTTATCAGGCGATCAACGACGGCAAACGTATTCTTGAAGACCTGAATAAAGAGCTGGCTCATCACCAGTTTGGTGCTGACCGCGAAACCTATTGGTTCGATTGGGAATGGGTGCCAGAGTACAAAGAGTACTTCCAGTTCTTTGATGAAGTGATCAAAAATCCGGCATTGGGAGACGGTGCGACTCTGTTTACGGCTGAGCTCTCTGCCAGTTCCGTTAAGGTTCGCGATCAGTTAATGGATATGCTGCTCGACGATGACGAGCAGAAAGCGATGCGCGAGCTTGAGCGTATTTCTGATTACCGTAATTACCGCTCGTATGAGATTTATAAACAACCGCTGAATAAAGAACCGATCGCTCTTTCACAATACGGTACAGGGTCCGGTGGCCAGCTAGAGACGCCAGCCTACATTATTCGTTCAGCAGCCATTACTTCAGCTTTCCGCTTTAATGAAGGGGATACTCACCTGCGTATTGTGCTAGTGGATGAAGCCTTCTCGAAAATGGATGAAACCCGCTCTAAAGAGGTGATTAATTACCTTACCGAGAGCCTGGGTCTGCAGTTGTTGTTTATTATGCCGACCAGTAAATCGGGACCATTTATGGATCTGGTTTCGAACCAGTTTGTCTTCTCAAAAGTACCGCTTACCGGCGGACAGAAGAAAGGGGAGTTGCAGACTCGGGTGCTGGTCGACAGGCAGCAGTGTAACCAGGAAAAGGTTAAAGAGCTTTGGGCGAACCACCGCCGGACTATCCGTCACCAGGCGTCACTAGACTTTATGGAAGAGTTTGCCTGATGGTGGCCGCCTATGGTGTTGAAGATGCTTCTTTCCGTGCTGCGGGAGAGTACGAGGGTATAAAAGCCCTCGTTGACGGCTTTTACGATGCGATGGAGGCTCTGCCTGCGGCTAAAAAAATCCGCGATATGCACCCCGCGGATTTAACCGAATCACGCGATAAGCTGACGCGCTTCTTGTGTGGCTGGTTAGGAGGGCCGCGCCTGTATCGCGAAAAGTACGGGCCAATCGCGATCCCTCGGGCCCATGCTCATTTGCCGATTGGCGAGGCTGAGCGGGATGCCTGGCTGTTGTGTATGGAAGAAGCGCTAAAGTCACAGGCGTACCCTGAAGAGTTCAAATCCTACCTGATGACCCAGTTATTCGTGCCCGCAGAGCGGTGCCGTATGGCGTCAGAGTCAATGATGAGGCACTCATAGTATTCCGGAGATCCGGATGCAAAACGTATTGCCAACAGGTCAGCCTCTCGTTATCTTCCTTCCATCACAACAATAAAAACCGGATCGAATATGAGCACATTCTCCCGACTTGTGGTTTACGTTATGGCCGCAATACCAGTCATTAGCGTTCATGCCGAAACCATCAACGATTACGCCCTCTGGAACATCAAAAGTGACCCGAGAGAAACGCGCTGGATCCAGATTCGTGAGTTTCAGCGTATGGAAGGGGAAGAGATTTTTCATATTGATGTGTACTCACGCGAGAACGGTGATATGCAGGAGCTTGCCATGCGCCTCGCTGACCATATTGCGATTGAGCGCGAAGCACTGCTGAACAGCATCGGTCAGCCGGTTGATACCGGTGTTCCAGAGCGGGTGGCTTATGATAAAGCCGTCACCCGGTGGATGAAGACACCGGCAGCCCAGCGTGAAATCTGTCGGCGCCCGGTGCAGAGGTGTCTTGATCCTGTATTCTCGGAGTAAATACTACCGACTAGCGATAGTCAGAAACCACGTTCGATTAGGTCTCTCATTACCTGCTCATAAAAATCGGCCACGGAACCCTGATAGGGAGGCCGCTCCTGAAGCCAACTCTCCTGAGGGCCGTAGTATTTATTCCGGCCGGTAAAGTAATTGTGATAGTAACCGTGGCTTAAAATACTGCCATCCAGTATCTTGATATGCTCGAAGTTACTGCGGCTATCCGCACAAGGTGGATAGCCAATCTTATCGAAATTCTGAGAGTCCATCGTGGTATAGCCATCATTAGGGCCGTATAGGGCGGTGACCCCAAGATAAAAAGTCGCGTCGCCCCAGTATTCGTAATCCCAACTTCTTATGCGTGCTGAATAACTGAAGTAACTTACGCCATTACAGTTCTCGTTGTCTTCGTTCACGAGTTCGTACCAACCTTCCTCCTGTACGCCAATCGCATCCAGCAGGTCACGCCACGCAGTCTCATCACGGTAAAAGTCTTCTCGCATGTAATGACTTGAGAGAGAAGTCAGGCCACTCAGGAAGGCTCTGAACTGACCGTTAATATCCAGGTCATACTCGTCCGGATTATCAGGGTCGTATCCTTCGGTCAGAACCAGAGGTTGGTTGAACAGAGCCTCGTCTGTGGTTGTATCTCCTACCTCCCGCCACATGAGGTCTGTATTCAGACGCTCGCCTTCTTCGAATTCCCAGAAGGGTTCGCCAGCAACAGGGTCAATCCAGCCGTCGCCAAAAACATAATTGGAAAGATACATGCCGTTAATGCCGATGGTCGCGATTTCTGCGCCGAGATGCTCGCCAGAAAGTCCCACCACTGCAGCGACATGCTTTGCCATAGAGCCTTCTTCTGGGGCGCTATCACTGGCTGGCAAGGCAGTTGTCATGAAACGAGCATCCTGAGTTCCTTGTGATGTACCAATAATGATTACCTTGTCTGCCTGCGTCGCGGATAAAGCTTCATAGACCGTATTGCGGAGGGAGCGGGCACGTATGTGATAGGTTGCGTAGGCTGGTTTGTCGGCGATAAATACCTCGTTGCCGCAGGCTTTAAGGCGGTCAACGATGTCTTTACTGAAGTAGCGATGGTATTGCGCTATATCGCTGGTACGTTTTAGGCGGTTGTCATAAAGGTTGTCGATGCGCGGCGGCAGGTGAGCTTCATCAGCGGGTAGAATCCACTCTTGGCAGCCATTGTCAGAATCCCAGGCTGCGCAATACTTCTGCAGATTATCGGATTCTCGCGTCATGCACTCGTCAGCTGTCCAGCTGTCAGGGCAGATGGTCCGTAAGCCAAAATGGTGGGATAAGACGATAGGGTACTGAAGCTTACAGTCATTAAATTCCTGGGCATAAGAGGCCGGAGATAAAATGATTAAAAGAGCGGCGAGGCGGAAGCTGACATTCATATCGATTCCCTGACTGTGAAGTGAAGCCCTGAGAAGGCTGAAGCCACAGTATGGTCGGCGCCGGAGCGTTTGTGTGACCATCGATGCAATGAAATGCGCCAACTCATGGTGCACATGGGGCCAGTTTGTCGGACTCGTTAACCGAAGGTTGGATATGCTTGTCCCGGATACTTGCAAATTACGATACTCCCCGGCTTACTGGAAAGAGTTAAACGCCAACATGGATTTACCATGAAAGGACTCATTCTTAGCCTCAGTATTGCGACTCTTGTGTCATGTGCGCAGATGCCCGCAACTCATCCTGCTCAAAGTAAGCAGCCAGACACGGCCTCGGTGGCTCCTGAGCCCTGTATCGGAACAACCGATTTGCCAGCGTCATTGCGCGACAGTTTTGTTCCAGCCGTTGATTCAGACTTATTAAATGCTGCGCTCGGAGAGCCTGGCAAAGGCGGCTTGTGCCAGGGGCAGGTGTATATTTCAACTGGCGTAAAAATCGTTACCCTTTATCGCGCCTGGAACAGTACTAATCCCGGAAGCACCTATGGCAATTGGTGGGCGTTCAATAAGCCGTCAGGAAAGGTTGCTGAATATCGTGAAGACTTCGAAATCTGCTATCAATGGTCACCGCTGGATAAGCTTGTGACTTGTGAGCTCAAGGCGGGTACAAAAGTAGTTGTAGGGAACGGTCAGAGCGCATATTGCTCTGAATATCTGACTTATAGTGTGTCAGCCAGTCAGCAGGTCTACATAAATGACGCGAGTAATTCAGTGATGAACTGTGAGACCGCAGATGGGGTGCTCGTCTGGCAGTAAGGTGATCAATAGAGTGATGTAACTCAAGTACGAAACGGAGAGATTCTCATGGATAGAGAAATTGCAGGGATCATGCTGTCTTTTGCTTTGTATCTGACTTATTTTCTGATTCCCCTTGTACCTTCAATCCTTATTTATAAGATCTTCCCCTCCACGTCTGTGGTTGCCAGTGGCAGCTTCTCAGGGCTTAAGATTAATTCGTCCGGTGCCTTTGCTGCATATCTTATTACTCTGGTTATCAGTATAAATGCGTTATCTGAAACCGAGGCTCGTATTCTCGAGATCCGAAATCCGAATGAACCAACCTGGAGTATCATCGGAACGCTTGAACTTCGCGATGGTGAGGGCAACGTCATCAATAATCCTCTGCTGTTTGATCTACTGGAAATATCTCTCGAGCCCCGTGTTTTAAGCAGTGCGAATGGAGATATTCATTTCAAGATACCTGGCTCACCAGACGGTTCGCCTCCTAAAAGAATGATTACCTTGGACGTTAAGGGCTTTGGCCGCGGCAAGATTAATCTGACGTCTGAAGCAGCATTAACGGGGAGTGACATGGTGGTTAATTATCAGACCAGAACCATTGAGTTCAGTGAGCCTATCGAAATTACAACGCTCACTCAGCCAGGACAAAGATACTCTGAAACCTCGTACATGACACCCGTGACAGGAGCAGGAGAATGAAAACCATCGCATTTACGATACTGCTTTTTTTGTCTGAGTTGGCTTTGGCGACGAATCTGAGGGGGAGGGTGGATATTCGTCATCCCTATACCGGCGACCTTTTCCCAGCGTCGGGAGCGACGGTCGAACTTATCGTGTTTACTAACTTTGGCCCTCAGCTGGTTTACACCTATTTCACCGGCTCAGATGGTATGTATTACATGCCCAGTATAATACCGGGAAATTACATTCTCCGTATTAACGGCTATCTGGACTATCAGATTCAGGTAGTGAATATGCCTTATCAGGATTTACAACCGGTGTTGATGCAATAAAAAAAAGCGGCATCCATGCCGCTTCAAGGGTGCTGAACAAGGGGAGTGTTCAACTAACGTTGGCATCAGCTGCCGGATTTTTTACCTCAACTTCCGCTTTTTCAAAAAAGCTCTTCTCAAAGGCATCGGTTAGCAGAGCGTCATAGCGCTGCTTGTCGTACTCACGAATATTATCGGCTTCTTCCTGAGTAATAATATTCTGAGAAACAGCGCTGGAGAGGCGGGCATCGATGTTGTCTCCCGCGAGCTTTCCTCGGGACTCTGCTTTGTTGTATTTTCCCCACGCATCGTCAACCGTCAGCAGTTTCTGATACGTGCTTTCAACACGGCCGAAAGCGTCGCTTGGCTCAAGGTTGTTATGAATGAACTGACCAAATTTCTGACGCACAGGGTTGTCCTCCATGATCAGGTCACCGAGCGCACGAAGCTGATCGTCATCAGGCTTTCTCAGAATCCGACCGTATGGGAACGCCAGACGCTTAAATACTCCGGCGATGCCCGGAACCGTGAAGTTGTCGTAGAAGTCGAACAAAGCTTCCTGAGCAGTGTACAGAGCCTGATGCAATGAGGCACGGGCGTGTACTTTTTCAGCGGTACTTGCAGGCTGATTTTCGTAGTATTTAAGAATACTGCATGCGATAAACAGCTGGCTATGAACATCGCCTAAACGAGCACTCAGAAGTTCACGACGCTTAAGGTCGCCACCAAGAACACCCAGCGCAAGGTCTGCTGAAGAGGCCAGTGCAGCACTCATGCGGTCGATGCGCTGGTACCACTCTTTGGTAAAGCTGTCCGCTTTCTCTGGTGCATTTGCCAGACGATTGCCACTGAGCCCAAGCACGAATGCGCGCATGGTACGGCTGATGCTGTTGCCAGCGAGTGCAAAGAACAGGCGGTCGAAATCTTTTAGCCCCTGCTTCTTATCATCGGTCTGCAGTGTCTGAATAACGTCGAACAGGTAAGGGTGGCAACGCATCGACCCCTGGCCGAAAATCATCAACGAGCGGGTCAGAATATTCGCCCCTTCCACTGTGATCGCGATAGGCACACTCTGATATGGCAGGGCCATGAAGTTACGGGGCCCCAACTGAATGGCGCGGCCACCGGCGACATCCATACCGTGATTGATCAGAGTACGCATCATTTCTGTAGCGTGGTACTTGGCCATGGCCGTAATCACCGACGGGGTGCCAGACTCGAGGCTCTTCGTCACAAGGTGACGCATTGCTTCGAGCGTGTAGCCGAGAATAGCGATCTGCGATGTTGCTTCCTGCACACCTTCAAACTTACCGACCTCCGTCTTGAACTGGCGACGGATTTTGCCGAACGCACCGGTCATACGATAGCCAACTTCGCCACTTGCGGTAGCCAGAGCAGGAAGCGAAACGCCTCGACCTGCACCCAAGCATTCAATCAGCATACGCCAACCCTTACCGGCCATTTCAGGGCCACCGATGATCCAGTCAACCGGGATAAATACATCTTCGCCGTTAATCGGCCCATTCATGAAGGGCGCACCGGGGTAGTGACGACGACCGATTTCAACGCCTTCATGATCAGCGGGAATCAGGGCACAGGTAATACCATAATCCTGGGTATCAGGATCACCCAGCAGGCCGTCCGGATCACGCAGCTTAAATGCCAGGCCAATTACCGTTGCCACCGGTGCAAGTGTAATCCAGCGTTTGGCAAAGTTGAGGCGAATACCAAGTACTTCTTTACCGTCATGCTCGCCCTTACAAACGATACCCAGGTCAGGAATCGAGCCTGCGTCAGAGCCAACCTCTGGGCCTGTCAGACCAAAGCATGGAATCTCGGTGCCTTTGGCAAGTCCGGGCAACCAGCGCTTTTTCTGCTCGTCAGTACCGTATTTTGCAAGCAGTTCGCCTGGGCCGAGTGAATTGGGAACCATAGCCGTTACTGCACCCGTGATGGAGCGGGATGCGATTTTGCTCATGATGCGACTTTGAGCATACGGTGAGAAGTGCTTACCGCCGTACTCTTCTGGAATGATCAGGCTGAAGAAGCCTTTGTCTTTCAGAAACTGCCAGGCCTCTGGTGGCAGATCTTTGCGGTAGTGATGGATTTCCCATTCATCCAACATGCCGCAGAGTTCTTCAACTTCGTTGTCGATAAACGACTGCTCTCTCTTGGTCAGCGTCGGCATGGTGATCGAAGAGAATTTTTCCCAATCAGGCTTACCCTGAAACAGGTCGGCGTCCCACCATGTTGTGCCAGCTTCCAGAGCCTCGCTCTCGGTCTGGCTCATCTGGGGCATGACGCCTGAAATGGTTTTGTAGGCCGATTTAGTCAGCACGGCCCTGCGCAGCTGCGGTACGTTCAGCACTGCCAGAACGCCTGCGAGTATTACGAGAGTGACAGGGTGAACCATAGCTGGTGTGATCAAGCCGGTGGTCAACCAGACGGCAGTGAATATCGCAGAGCCGATCAACAGCCCCGGGTTGAAATACATGACTGCGGCGAATGCCACTAAGACGCTGAGGAGGGTAATAAGAAACATCCCGATCTCCGAAAGTTGATATCAATACAAAACCTATACAAGAATTAATTTAATGTAAAGGATTGTGTTGATTGACAAGTTAATCTGGCACAGACATGCTCATCCGCCCCGATTCACTGCAGGCTCGCACTGCAATAGTTATAGGTACGACGGTATGGATAAGATGGAGTTCACTTCTGAAGAGAAGGCGCAGATGGTACAAAAGGTGAAAATGTACTTCCGCGAGGAGCTGGATCAGGAATTGGGTGGCTTTCAGGCGGAGTTTCTGATTGATTTCTTCGCAGAAGAAATGGGTGGTTTTTTCTATAACCGGGGGCTGTACGATGCAGAAACCGTTATGTCTGAAAAACTTCGCGATATCTCAGATGAGTTGATGCAGTTGGAGAAAGCTGTCCGGTGAGCAGAGCAGCCTCAGTAGTTAACAAACCAGTATTTATCCCAGGCCATAAGCACTTTTTCGGGATATTTGGTTTTACCCAGACTGCCGTTGTAGCGAGCAAGGGCGCGAATCAGGTTCCCTTTTTCGCGGTCAAGATAATGTTTGAGGATCGTACATCCGTAGCGCAGATTTGTGCGTGTATCCATGAGATTGTCTTCAGTTCTGCCGAGCTCATTCTTCCAGAACGGCATCACCTGCATATATCCCTGGGCTCCGACATAGCTCAGGGCAAAGCGGTCGAACGCACTTTCAACCTGAATAACAGAGAGAACCAGCTCAGGCTGTAGACCGGCTCTGGTTGCCTCCTGGTGCACCATGCGCAGTAAATCAAGGCGGATCTTGTCGTCGCGCATGTTCCGGTAACGCTTCAGTCGGCCTGACATGTCCATCAGCCAGACCTGAGCATCGAACTGGTCACCAAAGGAATCGGAAGCATTGACGGCTTCCATCAGGGCTGATCTTAACTCCGGGTCAGGGTCGGCACTGGTCATCGCTGCAGAGGGAAGTGCCAGCAGCATCAGTACAGTAATACCGCACCAGAGCAATCGGGAGCGGTATTTACGGCAGGCGTACTGGCAGGGGATCATCCGAGTTTGATCCGCTCTTTCAGAACATTGAGCACGTTGTCAGCTGCGATCTCTTCTTTCTCATCAGCACTGCGGTGCTTGTACTCCAGGGCACCGGCTTCGAGACCACGATCACTGATTACTACCCGGTGAGGAATACCCATCAGCTCCATGTCAGCAAACTTCACACCAGGGCTGGTCTTTTTATCGCGGTCATCCATATACACTTCAAAACCGGCTTCGGTCAGCTCGTTATAAAGCTTCTCAGCCGCTTCTTTTACGGCCTCAGACTTGTGCATGTTCATCGGCACAATGCCCACATGGAAAGGAGCGATAGCGTCTGGCCAGATGATGCCGTTGTCGTCGTTGTTCTGTTCAATCGCAGCAGCAACAACCCGACTCACACCGATACCATAGCAACCCATCATCATGACGCGATCTTTGCCGTTTTCATCCAGTACAGTCGCTTTCAGCGCTTCAGAGTATTTCGTACCCAGCTGGAAGATATGTCCCACTTCAATACCACGTTTGATATCGAGCGTACCATTACCACACGGGCTTGGATCACCAGCAACGACATTACGCAGGTCAGCGATCGTGCCTTCTTCGAAGTCGCGATCCCAGTTTGCGCCCGTAAAGTGCGCATCGGTTTCGTTTGCGCCGCATACAAAATCCGCCATGTGTGCGGCAGACCTGTCTACATAAACGCGGGCTGAGAGACCGCGAGGACCTGTGAAACCAGCAACGCCGCCAATTTTCTGGACTTCTTCTGCGCTGGCAAACTGCAGCGGGCTGAGAACGCCCGGAAGTTTTTCGGCTTTGATCTCATTCAGCTGATGATCACCACGGAGGAAAAGCACCACTGGCTCACCGGCTTCGCCTTCTTCTGCGTCTTCCGCTTCGCTGGTACCGCGCACGACGATGGCTTTCAGCACATCACTGGTGGCAACGTTTAGCAAAGCGGCGACGTCTTCGATGCTCGTGACGTCTGGGGTTGATACTTTCTCAAGTTCTTTCGATGCAGCAGGACGTTCGCCAGCAGGAGCAAGCGCTTCAGCCAGCTCAACGTTTGCCGCGTAGTCAGAGCTGTCAGAGAAGGCGATGTCATCTTCACCGGACTCTGCCAGTACGTGGAATTCGTGCGATGACGCCCCACCAATAGAACCTGTGTCGGCCAGCACCGGACGGAAATCAAGGCCGAGACGGTTGAAAATGCGGGTGTATGCTTCGTGCATTCGCTCGTAAGTTTCCTGCAGGCTTTCTTCGTTGGCGTGGAAGGAATAGCCATCTTTCATCATGAACTCGCGGGCACGCATGACACCAAAGCGAGGGCGGGTCTCATCGCGGAACTTGGTCTGAACCTGATACAGGTTCATCGGTAATTGCTTGTAGCTGCTGAGGTTATTACGAGCGATGTCTGTGACCACTTCTTCAGCGGTCGGGCCGTAGCAGAACTCCCGGTTATGGCGGTCTTTGAGGCGCATCAGCTCACCGCCGTACTGGTACCAACGGCCAGATTCTTCCCACAGCTCAGCTGGCTGGACCGTAGGCATCAGAATCTCTTGTGCGCCAGCACGGTCCATTTCTTCCCGAACGATATTTTCGACTTTGCGTAAGGTGCGAAGGCCCAGCGGCATCCAGGTATAGAGGCCTGCAGCCAGTTTGCGGATCATGCCGGAGCGGAGCATCAGCTTATGGCTGACAACAACCGCATCAGCTGGGGTTTCTTTTTCGGTCGCAATAAGAAATTGAGTAGCGCGCATAGAGACAGTAGGCCATCGGGTCATTAATTAGTGCACGTATTCTAAAGCATGTACCGCTCCTGTATAAGCCCTTTAGTAAGTCCGTTTGCATCGGAGCCGCCGTAAAGGCTGATCACGACCAAGCCTTTAGTCGGACTGTCATGTATGACTTTCTATTGTATGATTTGTGAACAGAATCATGAAAGACTGAGTATTTCGCCTGATTCACAAGTGCGGCCGTTGTGTCATTCTGCGTCTGTGAGATAATCCAATAAACACGGACGTGTATAAGAAGACGTTGGAAACCCGGAGAGATCATTGTTGAATAATGAACCAGAGATCGCCGAACTCCCCACAGCTGAAGCGTGCATTCGCAATCAGCGCCCGATACTGGACGTACTAGGCAAGTACGCCCCAGAAAATGCCTTCATCCTCGAAGTGGGAAGTGGCACAGGCCAGCACGCTGCGTACATGACCGCCAACCTGCCAGGAATCCGCTGGCAACCTACCGAATTGAAAGAGCGTCTTGAAGATATCCGTCAATGGCGTAAGCATGCCGCACAGAAAGGTTTTCTTGATCCACTCGAACTCAATGTCGAGCAGGATATCTGGCCTGCGCGAGACGCCGATGTGGTCTTCAGTGCGAACGTTGTGCATTTTGTTAGTTGGCCGGAAGTCGAAAAGATGTTCCGGGGTATCAGCCGGGTGCTGAAAGCAGGTGGCCTGCTGCTTTTATATGGTCCGTACAATTATGACGGCCAATACACCAGTCAGGGCAATGTCGATCTGGATCAGTGGCTACGGGAGAGAAATCCCGATAGCGGTATCAAAGACTTTGAACAGATCCTGCTTCTTGCTCGTCAGTTCCATCTGTATCTCAGAGCAGATGAGGAAATGCCTGCCAATAACCGAACCCTGGTGTTCCAGAAAGCCGAAACCGGCGAGTGATTCAGCCTTTATGACTAAACACCTCGAAACCTGTCCGTGGGCGCAGGGCGAACTCTACGTTGAGTATCACGATACAGAGTGGGGCAACCCCTGTTACGATGATCACCGTCTTTTTGAAAAGCTCTGCCTTGAAGGCCAGCAGGCCGGATTGAGCTGGATAACCGTTCTGA
Organism: Thalassolituus sp.; assembly: GCF_984348125.1. Taxonomy (NCBI): domain Bacteria; kingdom Pseudomonadati; phylum Pseudomonadota; class Gammaproteobacteria; order Oceanospirillales; family Oceanospirillaceae; genus Thalassolituus; species Thalassolituus sp. Next base: position 46,347 of record NZ_CFHJLR010000005.1, on the reverse strand, counting down.
AGAAACGACCAAACTACCGGCAGCGTTTTTATAACTTCGATCCCGCTCTGGTCGCTGCAATGACGGACGACGAGATTGAAGATTGCCTGCTCGACGCCGGTCTTATCAGGCATAGTGGCAAGCTTGAAGCCATCCGTAAAAATGCTCGTGCCTGGGTTGCAGCTGAAAAGGACGGAATCAACTGGAGCGAGTGGCTATGGTCGTTTGTCGGCGGGTCGCCCGTCATAAATCGCTACGCAGAATTGAAAGATTGCCCGGCTCAGACTGAAGAGTCAAAAGCGATGAGCAAGGCACTGAAAAAACTTGGCTTCGGCTTTGTCGGCCCGACGACCTGTTACGCTTTTATGCAGAGTATGGGCATGGTGAACGATCATCTGACCAGTTGCCCCATGCACCCCGATAACGCCTGACGCTTAGTCGCTTGTCTGCGACTCATTTCTCTTACCGGTGATGATCAAGGCGCTGACCCCTCTTGCTCTGTGAAGTTCAAGTCTGTCCCTACGCCTTTTTCATTGATGATTCGACAGGTAGGCAAATATCCATGTCTTGGCCGGGCGTCGTCCGTTGAAGAAACGGAATTTCTGAAGCAACCAGGCTCGGGGTTTTGAGTCTCTTTGCCATTGCAGAGGAACTGACTGGTGTATGAAGACTCAGACAGTGCGATGGGTTACGGCAGGGTAATAATGGTGAAGAGAGAGAATAAAATGATAGATGCTGTGTTCAGATTTGTGTCGCGTCTGTGTGTTGCTTTTGTGGCGTCAATTCTAATGTTTTCTCAACTTAGCGCTGCCGAAGGTTCTCCCTGGTCCTGGGGCGTTGGTGTGGTTGGTTCCGAGGATGTCTATCGCGACTTTAATAGCCGGGTCATACCTGTTCCTCTGATCATTTATCGTGGTGATCGACTTAACCTCTATGGCCCGTACGCAACTTATGATGTGTACCGTCCGGGGGACGTCACTGCGTCTCTGATATTAAGCCCGGTGTTTGCTGGCTACAGCGAAGGCGATAGCCCTGTCTTTGATGGAATGGATGACCGAGGTTACTCTATGGCTGGAGGCGTGGGCGTTGCCTATCGTCCCGGACAATGGCATTTCAGCGTCAATGCCATTCACGACCTGCTTGGCGTTTACTCTGGGTATGAAACTGCGGCCCGGGCATCATACGTAATACCTGCCGGCTCGGTATTTGTAGAACCCGGTATCGGTGTTGAGTATCAGAGCAGAGATTATGTCGATTATTACTACGGTGTAACAGAAGCAGAGGCTCGTTCCTGGCGTCCTGCCTATGCACCCGCAGGGTCCACTAACCCAGAAATCAGTATTGCCTTTTTCACTCGAAGCCTGGGTGGCGGAACGACCCGACTTCAGCTGACTCATACGACGTATGGCAAAGAAATTTCCAACAGCCCACTGACCGATGCAGAGCAGTCGCTTGGCGTAAATCTCTCATTCGGTCGAATGTTCTGAGAGGTTATACAGTAACAAAAGGCGATACTTCTGGAGGATTGTGCAAGAAACAGATTGTTTCAGACATGTCCTCGTACTCGCTGTACCCTTACACTGTCTATCGAAATCTGATGAAACCCAGACTCTAAGGAGCGCTCATGAAAACTGTTGGTTACGCAGCACACAACTCAGATGCAGAAATGGTTCCGTATCACTTTGAACGTCGTGCACTGCGCGCAAACGATGTTGCGATTGAAATTCTGTTCAGCGGTATCTGTCACTCCGACCTGCACACAGTGAACGGCGACTGGGGGCCTCAGCCTTACCCTCTGGTTCCTGGCCACGAAATCGTCGGGCGTGTCATTGAGGTAGGTTCAGACGTTAAAAACTACAAGGTGGGTGATAACGTTGGCGTAGGCTGCATGGTCGACAGCTGCCAGGAGTGCGACCAGTGCCACGGTCACGAAGAACAGTACTGCCGTGTTGGCATGACCCCAACTTACGGTGCTCCTGATCGTATCGATGGCACGATCACCCAAGGGGGCTACTCGAAGCACATTGTCGTTCGTGAAGAGTTTGTCCTGAGCATTCCGGATACCCTGGATATGTCGAAAGCGGCTCCAATTCTGTGTGCCGGCATTACCACCTTCTCGCCGCTGCGTACCTGGGGCGTAAAAGAGGGTAGCCGTGTTGGTGTGATTGGTCTGGGTGGTCTCGGGCACATGGCGGTGAAACTCGCCGTCGCCATGGGTGCGGAAGTCACGGTACTCAGCCGTTCCAACAAGAAAGAAGCGGACGCTAAAGAGCTGGGTGCAACCGGTGTACTGGCATCCACAGACAAAGACGCGATGAAAAAAGCGACAGCCTCTTTTGATCTGATTATCGACACTGTACCTGTAAAGCATGATGTGACTGTTTACGCGCCCCTGCTCGACATTGACGGCACACTGGTTATTGTTGGTCAGGTCGGTCCTATGGAGGAGTTCATGTCAGTACCTATGATTATGGGACGTCGTCGTGTGGCTGGTTCCCTGATTGGCGGTATTAAAGAAACTCAGGAAGTGCTCGACTTCTGCGGTAAACATAACATTCATCCCGAATGTGAGATTATTCGCCCGGATGAAGTGAACGACGCCTTTGACGTTATGGCTAAAGGTGATATCTCTCATCGTTATGTGATGGACATGTCGTCACTTACTGTAGAAGGCTGATTTACAGCAGTGAGATATCAAAAACACCCCGCTTGTCGGGGTGTTTTTTTTCGCGTCGTGATAATGTGAACAAACACAGAACAGAGATACAAAACATAGAACACAGGAGCTATGACAATGATTGACCCGAATGAAGAGTATTGGGGGATGCCGGTCAATACCTATTGCACTATGATTCATCTCAGTCAGTTGAGCAGTATTCTTGTTCCTGGGCTGGGTTTGATATTACCCATCGTTATGTGGCTCATGAATAAAGATAAGAATGAGCAGATAGATCGTCATGGTAAGGTGACCGCTAATTGGTTACTGAGCCTGGTAATCTACTCTGTCGTCTGTTTTATCCTATGGATCTTTGTCATTGGTGCATTGGCCTTTTTTGTTCTGGGCATCATGAATCTGGTATTCGCTATCATTGCTGCCGTCAAAGCTAATAACGGCGAGCTTTGGATTTACCCAATGAGCATCACCTTTTTCAAACCCTGAACACGTTGGTGCATAAAATGGGCGTCGGATGAATATGCTGGTGTGTGTTTTTGTATTCTCTGCTCACACTAGCGAGAGCCCCAAAGGTCTGGGGCCTTCAATGGTCAGAAAAAGCAGCTTCCCTTTGTAAGGGTATGGAACCCAGAATATCAGCCAATCTCAGTAATCAGTTTGAATGGCCGGTATTTTTCTATATTGCCTGCCTGGTCCTGATGATGAAGGCGCTGGACAGCAATATCGTTTCTATTGCTTTGGCCTGGGTATTTATTCTCGGGCGCGTGATTCACCGTGGCGTTCAGATTCTGACGAACAATGTTCGCCTTAGAGGCCTTGTATTTACCATCAATTTTCTGGCTGTGCTGGCCATGCGGTGCCTACTTATTTTGGCTCTCTGATCTCAGAATTTCGGAATCTCAGCTCAAAAAAAAGCCCCAGGCCTTGCGGGGTGGGGCGAGTCCTAAAGTTCGCTTTTCAGCATTGGACCAACAGCTTACTTGGGAATCCGGCTTGCGCCGGTATGCTCACGCCACGGCTTCGCCGTGGGCCTGAACCTGGTTGCGGGCAGCGAACGCCGCCACTTCGCCAACGATGATCAGCGCAGGGCCTGCACCGGAATATCGCTCAGCTAAAAAAGGCAGATCCATCAGTACACCCGTATGTACTTCCTGATCTGGTAATGTCCCGTTAGCAATCAGAGCGACAGGTGTAGAATCTGACAGCCCCTCACTTAACAGGCTCGCTGTGATCATCCCTGCCTGTTTAACGCCCATATAAAATACTCGGGTAGGGCTTTGGCTTTTCTGATACTCACCGAATTGACTGTGACCGCTATCCAGCATCAAAGCATTTCCGTATTGGCGATGAGTCAGTGGTATTTTGGCGGCGGCAGCGCAGCCGCCAGCGGCGGTAATTCCGGGAACAATATCAACTTCGATACCGTGCTTCTGGAGATATTCCAGCTCTTCACCTCCCCGACCAAAAATAAACGGATCACCGCCTTTAAGGCGAACTACGCGGGCGTATTTACGAGCGCTGGTGAGCAGAAGTTTCTGAATGTCGACTTGAGTCATCTTGTGCGCACCGCAGCGCTTTCCGACATGAATCCGTGTGCACTTCTTCGGCAGCATATCGAGAATTTCATCAGAAATCAGACTGTCATATAGCACAATGTCTGCCTGACTGATCACTCTCATTGCCTTTATCGTCAGCAGCTCAGGATCACCGGGACCACCGCCTACGAGCCAGACTTTACCGGGTTGCTTCTGTGTATTTTTCATTGTCTTACTCCACAGCCTCTGCGGGCTGGTATTTCGCAATAAGAGATTTCAGCTCTGGTATACAAGAGCCGCAGTTCGTGCCGCATTTGAGCTGACCGCCCAGTTCATCTGCACTGGTACAGCCATCGGCAATCGCTTTGTTGATCGTATTTTCACCGACCTGAAAACAGGAGCAGATAATGGCTCCTTTATCTTCCACTTTGCCAAGAGGGCGGCCAGCAAGGATGGCTCGGCGGTCTTGCATTGACAGCTCTTTCTGACCAAACGTGTCGATCAACCACTGTCGACTGCTGAAGTCATAATCCTGATGTATAAAGAGAACCGCTTTGAGTTGGTTACCCTCAACCAGGCACAGGCGATAATGCAGGTTCGCGGGGTCACTGAACATCACCCAGTTATCGGACTCAAACTGGTTTCTGACTGAGCTGATGAATTCAACCGGATCGTTTTGCCCACTAATTTCGTACATGTGGCCAGTATCTGTAACGTTGTAAACCCAGTAATCGGTATCAAGGCTGCCCAGGTCTTTATTCGTCAGTAGAAAGCCTTCCCACTCGGTTGGAAATATAGTCGCTTCAACATCAGTGATCTTAAGGGCAGGCTGACCAGAAATTGGATCATGATCTTTGTTGATCAGAGTACCCATGCGGGCTTTGCTGGCGTAGCGACTGGTCCAGTGCATGGGAACAAAAACTTCGCCCTTACGCTGCGCCATATCACTGCGGACATGAGCGCGTACGATAATCTCTCCGAGGTTACTCCAGAGTCTGACCAGCTTGTTGTCCCTGATGCCGAGACGCATCGCATCTTCAGGGTGAAAGTCCGCATAAGGTTCAGCAATGTGTCGGGCCAGAACAGGCGCTTTCGCGGTTCTGGTCATGGTATGCCAGTGGTCACGTACTCGCCCCGTATTCATGCTCAGACCTGTTTCTGATGCCGCGGGCGGCACTGCAATGACAGGAATGAATTTCGCTTTTCCTGATTCAGTATAGAAATATCCATCGTCGTAAAAACGTGCACGGCCAGAAGGGTAGTTATCATTAACCGGCCATTGAATCGGAGCGAGTGCATCGTATTGTTCGCGGCTTAAATTGGTCAGGCCGCTGAGATCAAAGTCCCGCGTGCCTTTGTTCTCAAACATGGAAAGCCGCGCGTGCTCGTCAAAAATATCGGCCGGATGCTCGTACGGAAATTCTTTCTCGAAACCCAGTCGACGCGCAACCTGAGTAATTATCCACCAGTCAGGGCGTGCTTCGCCTGGAGCAGGGAGGAAGCCTCTCTGACGCGATATACGGCGCTCAGAGTTTGTGACAGTACCGTTCTTTTCACCCCAGCTGGCAGCGGGCAGCAGTACATGAGCAGCCGCGGTTGTATCGGTGTTTGCCATGCAATCTGAGACGACAACCAGCTCACAGTGTTTCATGGCTTCTTTAACATCATCAGCATCAGGCATACTGACCAGCGGGTTGGTGGACATAATCCACAGGAACTTTATTTTGCCGCTTTTGACTTCGTTGAACAGATCGACCGCTTTTAAGCCCGGCTTTTCTGCAATACGAGGTGACTGCCAGAAACGACGTACGCGGTCTCTATCGGCGGGGGAGAAGTCCATATGCGCAGCCAGCTGGTTGGCCAGACCTCCGACTTCCCGCCCACCCATTGCATTCGGCTGCCCTGTAATTGAGAACGGGCAGGCACCCGGCTTACCAATACGACCGGTGGCGAGGTGAAGGTTGATAATGCTGTTTGCTTTATCAGTTCCATCGACGCTCTGGTTCACCCCTTGAGAATAAAAGGTCACCGTTTTCGGCGTATCGCGAAACCAGGCGAAGAAGGTTTCCAGGTCCTGCTGGCTGACATCAGTAATATCAGCGAGTGAAGAAAAATCAGCGGCTGCTTGTGATGCGGCATCAAGTGCTGCGCTGATGTTTTCAGAACACTGCTCAATAAAGTGTGTGTCCAGTGCGTTCTGTTGGTGTAAGTAGGTCAGCAGCGCATTAAATAGCGAAGTATCGGAACCCGGCTTTATTGGCAGATGCAGGTCTGCAATGTCACAGGTTGCTGTTTTACGAGGGTCGATCACAACAACCTTCATATCCGGGCGAGCTTTCTTTGCCGCAGCCATACGTTGGAACAGAATAGGGTGGGCCCAGGCGGCATTGCTTCCGGTGATCACCAGAAGGTCAGCCTGTTCCAGGTCTTCGTAGCAGCCCGGTACGGTATCACTGCCAATAGACCGTTTGTAAGAAGCAACAGCCGACGCCATACACAGACGCGAATTGGTATCCATATTCGCACTGCCTATAAAGCCCTTCATCAACTTGTTGGCGACGTAATAATCTTCTGTGAGAAGCTGGCCTGACCCGTAGAACGCAACCGCTTCCGGGCCATGGGTAGAGACTACCTGGCGGATCTTATCGGCGACCAGGTTCAGTGCGGTATCCCAATCAGCTGCCTGGCCATTCATTGTCGGGTGTAGCAAACGGTCGGTTTGATCCAGAGTATCGTGCAGCGCAGATCCCTTAACGCATAGACGCCCGAAATTTGCTGGGTGCGACTTCATTCCAGCGACAGGCGCAATATCCTTCTCGTCGACAGAAATATCCACACCACATCCTACTCCGCAGTATGGACATGTTGTCTGAACCTGTAGCTTTTTATGACTCATAGGGCTATCCACATAGTTGGCTTGCTACTCTCAAGCCTTTTCGTGAGCAAAAAAAAACGCCCGCGGAGTTACCCGCGAGCGCCAATGCTCATAAACACAACACAAAACGACGACACCAACGTTGGTGTCTGGACCGCTGAATCTGGCTCCCTGCCAATGCACAAGGTCTTAGTAATGAGTAAACAAAAAGAGTGCCAACTCTGAGATGCTAGTCATTTATTCATACTCAGACCCGCCTCAACGCCCGTGGCAACTGAGCCTGGTGATATGTGAGCAGAATCGGCCGGCCCGTTTTCAGAAGTTGATTCGGTAAGTCACTGGTGACCTTGTATCTTATTTGCCTTTTTGGGGTGCAATAAAACTGTAATGAGCACTCTTCTGGTGCGAAAAGTGGAGTCTGATCACTTTTTCTCTGTGGTTCTGATACTCCCAGCCCACCGACAGGCAGGCTGAAAACCAGACGCGACGGCCTGCCATTGCATCTGGCGGTTCTGGATACCGCTTTGGCACTCATATTGCTAAAGCCTATTCGATACTGTTTGCTGCAACGGCGTAGCGGGTAAGTAGAGCAACGATGCACTTATTTAAGGAGACAAGAAGAATGTCTGAATAAGAGAGAGTCATCGCCATGAGTAAGAAGCGCATCATAGTTGTTGGTAACGGTATGGTTGGCCACAACTTCCTCGCCACTATGGCCGAATCTGAGAAAGCCTCAGAATTCGAATTAATCACCTTTTCCGAAGAACCTCGCCTTGCGTACGACCGCGTACAGCTGAGCAAATACTTTTCAGGGGCGACCGCCGCTGACCTGGCACTCACCACAGAATCTGAATACGACGATTCCGGTATTACCTATTTAAAGAATGAGAAAGTTGTCGAAATTGACGCCGACAACAAAACCATTACGACCTCAACCGGGCGTATAGAAGGATACGACAAACTGGTGCTGGCAACGGGTTCCTATCCATTTGTTCCACCGATTCCGGGTAAGGATCAGGATCACTGCCTTGTTTATCGTACGATTGAAGATCTTGAAGCAATTTCTGCGTCCGCTGAAGTATCCAAAACGGGTGTTGTTGTTGGTGGCGGTCTGCTTGGCCTTGAGGCAGCAAATGCACTTAAAGAAGCCGGCCTTGATACCCACGTTGTTGAATTTGCTCCGCGCTTAATGGCCGTGCAGCTCGATGAAGGCGGCGGTAATCTGCTGCGACATAAAATCGAATCTCTGGGTGTGTCAGTACACACTGAAAAAAACACCAAAGAAATTGTCGCCGGCGAAGAATGCCGCTATCGCATGAACTTTGCCGACGGCTCACACCTTGAAACAGATATGATTCTGTTCTCTGCAGGTATTCGCCCTCAGGATGAACTTGCGCGACAGTTCGGCATCGACGTCGGCGAACGCGGCGGTATTGTCATTAACGATTATTGTCAGACCTCAGAAGAAGACATCTATGCAATTGGCGAATGTGCGCTCTGGGACAGTAAAATTTTCGGTCTGGTCGCACCGGGCTACCAGATGGCAAAAGTCACAGCGGCTCACATCACAGACACCCTGGTAAATCTGAAAACCCCGGAACTTGCTTTTAAGGGTGCTGATATGAGCACCAAGCTTAAGCTGCTGGGCGTGGATGTCGCATCGATAGGTGATGCGCATGGCCATACGGCGGGTTCTCAGTCGTTTGTATTCAGTGACGACATCGAAGAAGTCTACAAGCGACTTATTGTTTCTGCCGACGGTAAAAAACTGCTTGGCGCCGTGCTGGTGGGTGAAACTGAATCCTACGGTACTTTGCTGCAACTCATGCTTAACGATATGGATATCCCGGGTAATCCAGCTGCACTTATTCTGCCAGCACTGGGTGACGAAGCGCCTGCAGGCCTGGGGGTAACTGCATTACCCGACACGGCTCAGATCTGTTCATGCTACGACGTATCAAAGGGTGACATTGCTGCTGCGGTACAAGGTGGCTGCTGCACCATGGGAGACATTAAAGGTGCGACCAAAGCGACCTCGGGTTGCGGTGGTTGTGCTGCCCTGACCAAGCAGGTAATGGATGCCGAGCTGGAAGCTCTGGGTGTAGAGGTCAATAATGATCTGTGCGAACACTTTGCCTACACCCGTGCTGAGCTGGCAGACATTATTCGAGTGAAAGGCTACGCCAGCTTTAAGGATGTATTGCAGGGGCACGGCAAAGGACACGGTTGTGAGATCTGTAAGCCGACCATTGGTTCTATTCTGGCTTCGTACAAGAACGAGTATGTTCTGAAAGATGATCTGATGCCGCTGCAGGACACCAACGATATTTTCCTCGGCAATATGCAAAAAGACGGTACTTACTCTGTCGTACCGCGCGTACCGGGGGGTGAGATTACCCCTGATAAACTGATTGCCATTGGTGAGATCGCTAAAGAGTTTGATCTCTATACCAAAATTACTGGTGGGCAGCGTATCGATTTATTTGGTGCACAACTCCACGAGTTGCCGAAAATCTGGGAGAAGCTGATTGCCGCTGGCCTTGAAACCGGGCATGCCTACGGTAAAGCACTTCGTACCGTGAAATCCTGTGTAGGAAGCACCTGGTGCCGTTACGGTGTGCTCGATTCTGTCTCCATGGCTGTCGCTCTTGAGCATCGCTACAAAGGACTGCGCGCACCACACAAAATTAAGTTCGGTGTTTCTGGTTGTACACGCGAGTGTGCCGAAGCCCAATCAAAAGACATTGGTGTCATTGCGACTGAAAGCGGTTGGAATCTGTATGTCTGCGGTAATGGTGGTATGCGACCTCGTCATGCTGATCTGTTTGCGACAGATCTGGACGATGAAACCCTGATCAAATATATCGACCGCGTATTGATGTTCTATGTACGTACAGCAGATCGCCTGCAGCGTACATCTGTATGGCTGGAAAACCTTGAAGGTGGTCTCGACTATCTGCGTGAAGTCGTTATCGATGACAAGCTGGATATCTGTGGTGAGCTTGAAAATGACATGACTCGTGTTGTGGGTACTTACCAGTGTGAGTGGAAAACTACGGTTGAATCCCCAGAGAAGCTCAAGCGCTTCAGTCACTTTATTAATGCTGCTGAAGAAGACAACAACCTTCTCTATGTGCGTGAACGCGGACAGCGGCGCCCGGCGACTGATAACGAGCGTATCGAACTGGTTGAGTTAACGGCAGAGAAGCACTGATCTCTGGCAGACCTTAATAGAATTAAAGCATGCAGCAACGGCTGCATGCAGGAGAAAAATGATGACTGACTGGACAAATATTTGTTCTCTTGAAGATCTGGTTCCCGATACTGGCGTATGTGCGCTGGTAGAAGGAAAACAAGTAGCGATATTTCGCTTTGGTGATGGCGAGACGGTATACGCAATCAGTAACTACGATCCGTTCGGAAAGGCGAACGTACTGTCGCGCGGAATTCTGGGCTCGATAGGTGAGCGTCCTGTGGTAGCGTCTCCGCTTTATAAGCAGCACTTTGATCTTACTAGTGGCGAGTGCCTGGAAGATGATGCTGTGAAGCTGGAGCACTTCCCAGTGCGCATTGAGAACGGGATTGTACAGGTGAGTTCAGCCGCGTAAGCGGCTTTCTCGCTAATCGGATTGCTATATATCGTTACTAAGGCCATTTATGACCTCTGAAAAATTTAATATCTTCTCGTTCACAGGGAAGATGAAAGTCTTGCACCTGAGCTGGATTGCATTTTTTATTACCTTTGTCGTCTGGTTTAACCACGCGCCATTGTTAATGGCTATTGCAGATAGCCTGGGGCTGGCACCGTCAGAAATTAAGACGCTGCTGATTCTCAATGTTGCGTTAACGATTCCTGCCCGTGTCGTCATAGGAATGCTTACTGACCGGTTTGGGCCCCGGGTTGTATATTCATCTCTGCTGGCAGTGTGTTCAATTCCCTGCTTTATGTTCGCGTTTGCCGATAGCTTTGTGCAAGCCGCTGTAGCCCGTTTTATGTTGGGCTTCATCGGTGCTGGCTTTGTGATCGGCATTCGTATGGTGAGCGAATGGTTTCCTGCAAATGAACTGGGCACAGCCGAGGGCATTTACGGCGGTTGGGGGAACTTCGGTTCCGCAGCAGCAGCTTTCACATTGCCTGCGGTTGCTTTGTGGTTCGGTGGTGAAGACGGCTGGCGTTATGCCATCGCTGTAACGGGGGCGATGAGCCTGCTGTTCAGTGTCGTGTACTACATGAATGTCTCTGATACGCCGAAAGGATCGACTTACTTTAAGCCGAAAAATATTGGTGCGATGGAAGTGACCAGCAAAGGCGATTTCTTCTTCCTGCTGTTCATGAAGATTCCTATGTACGCAGCGCTGGCGCTGTTGACGTGGAAGCTGTCTCCGAACGGTGTTGGTCTTCTGACAGAAACCACGGCGGTCTTCTGTTATGTCGGTCTGGCTCTGCTGTTCATCTACGAGGTAAGCCAGGTTTGGAAGGTGAACAAAGAAATTTTTGAAAAGCCGGTTCCGGAAATGCACCAGTACAAGTTTAAGCAGGTAGCTGTTCTGAACGTACTCTACTTCGCAACCTTCGGTTCTGAACTGGCGGTTGTTTCTATGCTGCCACTTTTCTTTGCTGAAACTTTCACCCTGGACCCTGTTATGGCCGGTATGGTTGCGTCGGCTTACGCCTTCATGAATCTTATGTCCCGTCCGGGCGGCGGCTGGTTGTCTGATAAGTTCGGACGTAAGTCGACCTTGTTGATTCTGACAGCGGGTCTGGCTGTGGGTTATTTTATAATGTCTCTGGTTGATAGCAGCTGGCCACTCTGGCTCGCAGTTGTTGCTGCGATGGCGTGTTCGTTCTTTGTTCAGTCAGGTGAGGGTGCAGTATTCGCTGCAGTGCCTCTGATCAAGCGTCGTCTGACTGGTCAGATTGCGGGTATGACTGGAGCCTACGGCAACGTGGGTGCTGTTACTTATCTGACAGTGCTGTCGTTCGTCGATTATTCTGTCTTCTTTATGGTAATCGCGGCGACCGCCGTAGTAGGCTTTATTACTCTTCTGTTCATGGAAGAACCGAAAGGTCACATTGCTGAAGTCCGTGAAGACGGATCGGTTGAGATGATCAGTGTAAACTGATGGGTCTCGGTTCGGTAAAAAAGTGGCTCCGGCCACTTTTTTTATGGGAGAAAGAAAATGACGCCGCCAGGCAACGAACGTAACCTCGAAGTGACATTTGGAGGTTTTAGCTCTGCTGGGAACAAACCAGAAAATCAGGATGCTTTCGCAGCCTGGCAGCCGTCGACAAACAGTGCCCGTTATAAAGGAATTGCCTGTTGTATTGCAGACGGCGTGAGTTGTAGCGATAACGCCCAACAGGCAAGCACCACCAGTGTTACTCATTTTCTAAATGATTATTACAGCACGCCAGACAGCTGGGATGTAAAAACGGCAGCCGGAAAAGTGCTGAGCTCCCTCAATGCCTGGCTGTATCATCATGGACAGCAAGCGAGTGCGCGGCATAACTCTCTGGTAACAACTCTTAGCTCGGTCGTGCTTAAATCGAGCACTCTTCATGTCTTTCATGTGGGCGACTCGCGTGTATACCGCTTAAGAAACGGTTCTCTGGAATGCCTGACCCGCGATCATACTCATCAACATGGGAATGGTCAGGATTACCTCAGTCGCGCTATGGGCATGGACACTCACCTCGAGGTTGACTACCTGAACCAGCCGCTGGAAAGCGACGATGTTCTCCTTATGACGACAGATGGAGTTCACGGTTTTCTTACAGATAAGCGGATGCGCGACACTCTGATCAAGGAACTGACATCGCAGAGCACACAAATTCATTTCGAGAAATGTGCTCAATCTCTGGTTGATCAGGCGTTGAATAATGGCAGTAACGATAACCTGACCGCCATGATTATCCGGGTCGAAAGTCTGCCTGAAAAGAATATTGAGGAAACTCATCGGGTATTAACTGAGCGCGTTATTCCCCCCGTGTTGAATACCGGAGATTGTATTGATCATTACGAGGTTGAGCAGGTTGTCTATGCAGGAACCCGCAGTCATTTATACCGTGTACTGAACAGACGTAATCAGAAACGTTATGTGCTCAAGGCACCCTCGCTGAACTTTGAGGAAGACCTGGTCTATCTAGAGGGGTTTGTGCGTGAACAGTGGGTGGGGGCACGTGTTGATCATGCGAATGTTATGAAGATTCTACCGCCCGAACCACACGCTCGTTTTATGTATCATATCTGTGAGCTGATTGAAGGAGAGTCCCTGCGTCAGTGGATGAACGATCACCCACAACCGGAGTTAAGCAGTGTACGAAACATTATTGAGCAGATAGTGATGGCCCTGCGGGCGTTTCAACGCATGGGCATGGTACATCGCGATCTGAAACCCGAGAACGTCATGATCACCGCTCAGGGGCAGGTGAAACTGATTGATTTTGGTACGGTGCAAGTGAAGGGCCTGGCAGAAGTTACCAGTCCTGTGGAAGAAGACTGCCCGGTTGGCTCAGTAAATTATATTGCTCCTGAGTACGTTATGTACGGTACGGCGACAACTCAGAGTGATCTGTTCTCACTAGGAGTGATGGTGTATGAGATGCTTTGTGGAGAACAGCCTTTTCGTATGTCTCATATCCACAGAACGGGAGCACGATCTGTTTCCGAGTGGAAGTATCAACCGCTGCGGGAAGTACGCTCTGATATTCCTTTATGGCTGGATCTGGCTATCGAAAAATCTTGCCACCCTGATATTCGCGCCAGACATTCCGCACTGTCCGAATTCTGGACTGATCTGATAAAGCCGAATGAAGCTCTGGTGAGTACGTATTCTGGCAAGCCTCTGATCGAACGTCACGCGGATAAAGTATGGCCAGCAGTATCGGCCATACTTATGCTGGTGGTTATACTTCAGTCCTGGTTGCTATTGTCAGAGTAACCGGGCAGTCTTGAACAGAACCACTGACAAGGAAGGAACGGATGAAACACGAAAAGATGGATTACGTTGAGTTTGCAGCACGTGATCTTGAAGCAACCAAAACGTTTTTTAATCAGGTATTTCACTGGCAGTTCACCGATTATGGTGAGTCGTACACAGCGTTCGACTTTCAGGGGTTAATGGGCGGTTTCTATCAGGCTGAGTTAGCCTCTGACCCCGCCCGAGGTGGTGCATTGCTGGTGTTTTATAGCCGCAATATAGAAAACACCATGAGTAAGGTCAGTGCTGCTGGCGGTGAAATCGTGCGCCCGGTTTTTGAGTTTCCAGGAGGGAAGCGTTTCCATTTCCGTGAGCCCAGTGGGAATGAGTTCGCAGTCTGGTCTGATCACTGATCAGGCTGCGTCGGAACAATACGCTTGCCCGAATATGAGCATGTCGCGATAGTCACTGACGTCTGTTTTTTCTTCCATCATTTGGTAGTACCAATGGCTGTCGGTGACATCTCCTATACATAACGCACCTATGATCCGGTTGGCCTTCAGGATCACTTTCTTGTAGACACCATATTCTCGGTCTTCCAGTACCAGGGCGTCTGCGCCTTCCGGTGTTTCGTACTCACCGATACTATGGATGTCCAGGCCCGATACTTTGAGTTTGGTCAGGTGTGATCGCTCAATGTAACCACTGGCGTTATCTTTGGATGTTAGTTGTCTGACGATGACGTCGGCCTGATCCCAGATAGGTGCTACTAAACCGTAAGTGGTTCCTGAAAACTCACAGCATTCTCCCAGGGCAAAGATGTCGTCAGCAGATGTCTGCATTCTTTCATCGACACAGATACCTCGATTCACGCTGAGTCCTGAGCTATCCGCAAGTTCTTTGTTAGGAAGAATACCCGTTGCAAAGATAACCAGTTGAGTATCGCGTTTTTCGAGAGTATCGGCGGTTGCAAAGGATACTTCGCGGACCCCTGAGTCGTCTGTCAGAACTTCTTCTGGATTTACTCCAGTGATCACTTCAATTCCTCGTTCCTCCAAAGCCCCTTTTAAAAGATCAGACGCTTTTGCATCAAGCTGGCGGTTCATTAAAACAGGATTGCGATGAATCAGAGTGACGTCGATTCCTCGTAGTTTCAGCCCGACGGCAGCTTCTACGCCAAGCAAGCCAGCGCCTATTACGGTTGCATGTTTAAGGCCGTTGAGCTTTTCTTCCATAGCATCAACATCACTCATTGTGCGAAAACCGATGACATCCGGGTGATCTGCACCTTTGACCGGAGGTATAAACGAACGGCTCCCCGTGGCGAATACCAACTTTTCATATGGATAGCTACGACCGCTTTGGGTGGTAACGATTTTTTGTTCTGTATCAACCAGAGTGGCACTGTCACCCAGCTGAATCGATATACGGTAGTTGGAATACCATGCGTCATCATGGGGTGTTATGTTCGCCAGAGTCGTTTCTTTGGCGAGAAGAGGTGAGAGCATAATGCGATTGTAGTGAGGGATCTTTTCATCGCCGAGCACAAGAATCCGGTCGTATGGATGATCTTCAGCAAGCCCCTCCAGTATGCGATTAGCCGCCATACCGTTACCGATAATTACCAGTTGGTTTTCTACTTTCTTGTCTTCACTCTTCACTCGATTCTCCACATCTTTTATAACAGAATAAACGAAAACAGCGGCCATAGGCCGCTGAGTTTCGTTGCGGGGTATCAGAACTTAGCCTGAACCCATGCCCACATTTTAGTGGTATCTACGCCGGTATCACCCGCAGAGTAAAACGCCGCTTTTGCACCTACAGTGAAGGTGTCATCGAGTTTCTTAACTGCCAGCAGGTCCAGTTCGTTACCAAAATCAACGTCATCTTCAACAGAGTTGAAAGTGTGGTAAAAACCAACCAGTTTTACGCCAGCGACTGCACCAGCGGCTTTGACATAAGTATCGCTCAGGCCGTCACCGCTGGTACTTACCGTGGTACTCAGGAACTTATCCGCCCAACCATTAAACTTGTGTTTGGTTGCCAACGGAGTTTCAAATGCTGCATTACCATCATCGCTACCCAGTGTTTCATTACCCAGTGCCAATGTTACGCCAGATACCACGGCGCCACCCTCAAGGGCAAAGTAGTTAGTGTCTGCAGTTTCCGTGCTCTGAGTAGCATACTCGGCCTTATAGATGAGTTTAGTGCCATCCATATCATAGCTACCGTTGTAGCTAAGGCCGAATGTGTCACGTTGACTATTTTCGGTATCATCGTCTTCTAGCAGGTAAGCGTACGCAGTGATTTTACCGGTACCTACTTTATAACCAGCGTTTAGTAAATGGCTTGTCGTATCGGCGTCAAACCTCGGCAAGATACCATTGACCTGATCAATGAAAGAGTAGTGCAAAGAAAGCTCATCTTTAGAATAGGTCAGCGTAACAGCATCAAACGTTTGCTCGTTTGCGCGCCAGCCTACGTTACCAACAAAACGTGCGCCGTCGAGAATAATACGCTGGCGGCCGACGATTGCACCGAATTCGTCTTTTTTGTAGCTGACCTGGGCCCGGTTCCATTCGCGGGTTTCAGGATCTGCAATAGCATCATAGCCTGCCTTTTCGGGAGCGTAATCGTCAATCAGAGGCTGAACAATTTCGTATTCTACAAGAGCCGAGAACCCTTCGTAATTGAGCGTTTCAAAGCCGACTGCAGCGTCAGTAATCAGGCCTGTCGCGGCGTCATTATCAGTCGCATCGTCAGTATCATTGGTCTCGTAACGCACTTTGACATCAGCGTAGGCATTGCCGTACTCAGTTTCATACGCAGATGCACCCAGTGTGGCAGTCCCCAATGCGATCGCCAGTAACGTTTTCTTAGCTTGCATGGCATTCTCCTTTTAATTCGAAGCCTTTTTATCAATAGAGGTTAAGCAACTTCACCGGTCTTTTTGTCGACCTTTTCTTCATTACTATCGTCGGAGTCGGCAGCCTTCTTAGCGGGCGCATCTGTATCCGGCTTTCTCTGTTTTTCATACAGGAAACTCAGAACCTGCTGACGGTACTTGTTGTATTGCGGGTCGTCGGCAAGTTGAATTCGGTTACGTGGGCGTTCAAGTTCTACGTCCATAATTTCGCCTATGGTCGCGGACGGACCATTGGTCATCATCACAATACGATCCGAAAGCAATACTGCCTCGTCGACATCGTGGGTAATCATGATGACGGTGTTGTTCAGGTCTTTCTGAATTTCCATCAGAGAGTCCTGCAGGTGAGCGCGTGTCAGGGCATCAAGTGCGCCGAACGGCTCGTCCATTAACAGAACCTGCGGCTCCATCGATAGTGCACGGGCAATACCAACGCGCTGTTTCATACCACCGGAGATTTCATCGGGGCGTTTGTGCATGGCGTGGCTCATGTGAACCAACTCGAGATTGTGTTCAATCCATTCGCGCATTTCTGCTTTGGATTTCTGGCCTTTAAATACGCGCTTTACTGCCAGTTCGACGTTCTGATAGGCGGTGAGCCAAGGCAGGAGAGAGTGGTTCTGGAAGACAACAGCACGCTCAGGGCCTGGTTCATTCACTTCTTTTCCGCTCAGAACGACGCCGCCCTGAGTCGCCTGATACAGACCAGCCACGATATTCAGTACCGTAGACTTACCGCAGCCAGAGTGACCAATCAGCGAAATGAATTCGCCTTTCTTAATTTTCAGGTTCACATTCTGAAGCGCACAGAAAGGACCTTTCGGTGTTGGAAATTCGATACCAACATCTGATAGTTCGAGTAATGGGTTCATAATGAAACTCCTCTGTCCTTTGTGTACTTATCGTGTAGCTGCTGACTTATCCCACGACACTTTGCGCTGAATCATCAGCATGACGCGGTCAAGTAAGAAGCCAATCAAACCAATGGTGATAACGGCGACCATAATCCGGCCTAAGGAGTCAGAAGAGCCGTTCTGGAATTCGTCCCAGACGAATTTTCCAAGACCTGGGTTCTGCGCAAGCATTTCCGCCGCGATCAGTACCATCCAGGCAATACCCAGAGAAAGACGCAGACCGGTAAATACCATTGGGATAGATGAAGGAAGTACGATCTTACGAACGTGTTCCATATAGCTCAGGCGCAAGACCTGTGACACATTCACGAGATCTTTAGGAATAGATGCGACACCCACTGCGGTATTAATTACCGTTGGCCACAGGCAGCACAGCATGACTGTGATCATGGAAGTCACGAATGATTTCGGCACCATCGGATCGTCTGATACATAGAGAGCAGATACCACCATAGTGACGATAGGGAGCCAGGCTAAAGGTGATACTGGCTTAAAAATCTGGATAACAGGATTGAATGCGCTGTAAAGGTTAGCACTCAGTCCAATAACGATACCAAATGGGATAGCAATCAGTGAGGCAAGAACAAAACCACTTAATACGGTTACCAGGCTGGTTCCAATCTGATCGATGTAGGTTGGCTTACCTGTGTAGTCCCGGATTTTCGGAACGTACGTTGGGTCTTGTTTAACGCGGGCAGCGTTACGTTTTTCCTGACGCTCGTAAAACGCTTCGGCTTTTTCACGTTCAGTGAAGTGTTCAGAGAGCAGACCTTTGGTCTGGGTAACAACGTCACCTGGTCCGGGGAATTGCCCCAGAGATGTATTGATATTACTGGCGGCGGCTTGCCAGATCATCAGAAAAACCAGTAGGCCGGCCAGTGGCAGACCGATAGTTTTAATAATCGTCTGGATATTTCCAGAAACATCTTCACCTTTCGCAATGCTTACAAAGGGTGAAATCCAGGCAATGTTCGACAGCGCAGTAGTCATAAAAACTCCTTCGGTCCGGACCATTGAGTCCGTTGACCCTTTTTAATGGGTGGGTGAGGAAAGCCTCACCCACTTTGTTGCATCAGACCGGATATTCAGATCAGATTTTCTCGGCGCCTTTCAGGCCGATTTCGAACTTCTTGAGGTACTCATTAGGCTTGCTACCGTCGTATACGATATTGTCGATGAAGCCTTTCTGAGCGGGTTTGAAGCCGGTTTCTGTTGCGAAATCCGGGAAGTCTTTCGCATCAAGCTTGCCTTCTTTGATCAGCTCTTTGGCTGCAGAAGCGTAGATGTCTGGGCGATAAACTTTCTTCGCTGTTTCCATGAACCAGTCATCTGATTTTTCTTCAGAAATCTGCCCCCAGCGACGCATTTGAGTGAGGTACCAGATGGCATCCGAGTAGTATGGGTAGGTTGCGTTGTAACGGAAGAACACGTTGAAGTCTGGCACTTCGCGCTTATCGCCTTTCTCGTATTCGAAGGTGCCTGTCATTGAGTTAGCAATAACGTCATAGTCAGCGCCTACGTACTGAGACTTAGACAGAATTTTTACTGCTTCAGGACGGTTCGCGTTGTTGTCAGCATCCAGCCAGGCTGCTGCACGAATCATCGCCTTAACCACTTTCTTATGAGTGATTGGGTATTTGTCTGCCCATTCTTTGCTCACACCAAATACTTTTTCTGGATTGTTTTTCCAGATTTCGTAGTCGGTAATAACGGGTACACCAATACCTTTAAATACGGCTTGCTGGTTCCATGGTTCACCCACGCAGTAACCGTAAATGGTGCCGGCTTCCATCGTTGCAGGCATTTGCGGTGGTGGAGTTACAGAAAGCAGCGCATCAGCATCAATCTGACCCGAGGTATCACCTTTATGCGGTGCGTAGTAACCCGGGTGAATACCGCCCGCAGCCAACCAGTAACGCAGTTCATAGTTGTGTGTTGAAACCGGGAATACCATGCCCATGTTGAATGGCTTACCGTCGGCTTTATATTTCTCAACGACTGGCTTAAGTGCATCTGCTTTAATCGGGTGAACTGGCTTGCCATCTTCGTGCGGGATGTGCTCTTTCATCTGGCTCCAGATATCGTTTGATACCGTGATGCCATTGCCGTTGAGGTCCATGCTGAACGCAGTGATGATGTGTGCCTGCGTACCGAAGCCAATGGTTGCGCCCAGGGGCTGACCAGCAAGCATGTGGGCACCGTCGAGCTGACCATCGATTACGCGGTCGAGCAGGACTTTCCAGTTAGCCTGTGCTTCGAGGGTGACGTACAGACCTTCTTCTTCGAAGTAGCCTTTTTCATAGGCTACAGCCAGAGGAGCCATGTCGGTCAGCTTGATAAAACCGAACTTCAGTTCTTCTTTTTCTGCCCATTCCTCAGCGGATACCAGAGGCGCTGACATGGTTGCCATGCCTGCGGCCAATACCAGTGCGCTTTTCACAAACGTGCGGCGCAGAGTTTTGATTCCTCGCATTTCCTTCCCCTTTTTAAAGCAACAAAAAAAGGCGCTACGACAGCACTGCTATTAGCAGGAGTCGAAAGCGCCTTTGCTTTGTAAATCTTGATTTGAAAATTGCGAACTTCGCCATTGAAGTTCTGAAATGCTTAATACAAGCACCGTGCCAATTAATTTATTAAATTGAAATAATTCCAGAGAAGCCTTGTTTCATGCAGGTTTCAGAGAGGTAAGGATTATATGGTTGTCAGTTTTAAATATGAGGTTGAGAATTATTATTAGATATCTGCGATTACCTTCGGCTTGTTTTGGTGCGGAGCGCTGATGTTTGGTGATACTCTGGTGCAGCTCGTATCGTAATCACTATAACCATTTGTGAAATAAGGAATTTTTATGCTCAACCGCAAGCGCACCGGCCTGATCATTGTGGATGTTCAGGGTAAGTTAGCCCGATTGATGCACGATTCCGAGGCAATGCACGCCTCTCTGAGAACACTGATTTCCGGCATAAAGGCGATTGACCTGCCGATTATCTGGCTTGAGCAGAACCCGGAAAAGCTGGGCGAGACATCATCTGAGTTAACGGAGCTTCTTTCTGGAGAACCCATCTCCAAGTACACCTTCAGTGCCTGTGGTGAACCGCGTTTCGTCGATGCTATTGAAGCGAGTGATGTCCATACCTGGCTGGTCGCGGGCATCGAATCGCATATTTGCGTGTATCAGACCGTACGGGATCTGATTGAGCTTGGGCGTAAAGTTGAGGTCGTTACTGACTGCGTTTCCTCGCGAACACCCGCAAACCGTCAGCTGGGAATTGATCGTATGCTGGATGCCGGTGCTCGCCCAACCAGCGTCGAAATGTGCCTGTTCGAGCTGGTGGGCAGTTGCAAGGTACCGGAGTTTAAAGCCGTATTGGATCAGATTAAGTAATCTCTACCGTAATATGGGCGAGGCCAGACACCTCGCTCAGCCAGCGCTTCACAGTTTATTACATGTCAGGTGTGAGAAAGCACCAACCATACAAGCCATAAAGCCGGTGTGCACATTGGCTCTGGGCTCTGATTTTGAGACAATAGCTGACCATACTCCTCGGTCTTTGCGGTTATCCATGAATCAGCCTTCCAGCCAGACGAACAAGCACTTGTTCTCCAACTATCCATACTGGGCAGAGTGCTTTGGCACCGCGCCGTTTCTGCCTATGTCCAGGGAAGAGATGGATCAGCTTGGCTGGGATTCATGTGACGTTATCCTGGTAACCGGGGACGCGTACGTTGATCACCCCAGTTTTGGTATGGCGGTCATGGGGCGGATGCTGGAATCTCAGGGGTTTCGTGTCGGCATCATTGCTCAGCCTGACTGGAACAACCCCGAAGACTTCACCAGGTTAGGTAAGCCGAATTTCTATTTCGGCATCACCGCGGGAAACATGGACTCCATGATTAACCGCTACACAGCCGACCTGAAAGTTCGCTCAGACGATGCCTACACACCGCATGGCGAGCCGGGTAAGCGACCAGATCGCGCGGTGATCGTCTATTCGCAGAAATGCCGGGAGGCCTATAAAGATGTCCCCATCGTGATTGGTGGCATTGAGGCATCGCTGCGCCGAATTGCTCAATACGACTACTGGACTGATCAGGTTCGTCGCTCGGTGTTGATTGATTCTGGTGCGGACATCCTTTTATATGGCAATGCAGAACGCGCGATTGTCGACCTGACGCATGCGTTAGCTCAGGGGCGGGAAGTCAAAGATCTGACCGATCTCCGGGGTACGACCATCGTCCGTGAAGCAACTCCGGAAGGCTGGGCAGAAGTCGACTCCACACGAATCGACTGGCCAGGGCGTATCGACGAGATACCGAATCCCTATGAGATGAAAGATACAGAGACCATGTCCTGTAGTACCAACGGAGACGGGGAAGAACAGGAAGGCAGCGCAGAAGACAATGATGTGATGCCGGTTAAGATTGTGCCTATGCCACTGCATCGAAAGGCCGATCTTGATCCTGAAACAACGGTCATTCGTCTGCCATCGTTCGAGAAAGTCCGCAACGACAGCGCGCTGTATGCGCATGCATCACGGGTGCTTCATCAGGAGTCGAACCCCTATAACGCACGACCGCTGGTACAGAAACATGGCACCCGTGAAATCTGGGTCAATCCGCCACCGATCCCCCTCGAAACCGACGAGATGGACAGCGTGTTCGGCTTCCAATATCAGCGGGTTCCTCACCCTTCGTATGGTGATGCGAAAATTCCGGCTTACGAAATGATCCGTTTTTCGGTCAATATCATGCGGGGTTGTTTCGGTGGCTGTACCTTCTGCTCAATTACCGAGCACGAGGGGCGGATTATTCAGAGCCGCTCTCAGGAATCGGTGATCAATGAGATTGAAGAAATCCGCGATAAGGTCCCGGGCTTTACCGGCACTATTTCGGATCTCGGCGGCCCGACCGCAAATATGTACCACCTGAACTGTAAGAGCCCTGAAATTCTTAAAAACTGTCGTCGTCTGAGCTGTGTTTTCCCGGGTATCTGCAAAAACCTGAAAACCGACCATAGTGCAACGACTCAGCTTTACCGTGCCGCCCGTGCACTGCCGGGAATCAAGCGAGTAGCGATTGCCTCTGGCCTTCGTTATGACCTGGCAGTCAAAGATCCCGAGTACGTTCGTGAACTGGTGACGCACCACGTTGGTGGCTATCTGAAGATCGCGCCTGAGCACACAGAGATGAACGTGCTTAACAAAATGATGAAGCCGGGCATGGGAACATACGATGCCTTTAAGCGCATGTTCGATAAATTCTCGAAAGAGGCGGGTAAAGAGCAGTACCTGATTCCTTACTTTATTGCGGCGCATCCGGGTACTGAAACCAAAGACATGATGAATCTGGCGCTGTGGCTGAAACGCAACAAGTTCCGGGTCGATCAGGTACAGACTTTCTATCCGTCACCAATGGCACTGGCAACCGCCATGTATCATTCCGAGCGTGATCCGTTGCACCGGATGAGCTACAAATCGAAGAAGATGCATATACCTCGTAAGCTTGAGGAGCGTCGTCTGCAAAAGGCTTTCCTTCGTTATCACGATTCAAGAGGCTGGCCTGCCTTGCGTGAGGAGCTGAAACGCATCGGGCGTACCGATCTTATTGGTAGCGGCCCGAATGCATTGATTCCGGCAGAGGATGAAGTACCTTCCAAGCGTCATCAACGCCCGGGTTTCAAACCAAAGGCGAGTGCTGCGAAACGCAAAGGTGGATCACCAACGAGTTCAACAAAACCCGGTACTGCAAAGAAGGCTGGCCCACGTAAGCGCCGCTGAACTCTGGTGGCTTGCTGACGTCCAACCTGGATATGGACGATATGACACAGCAGTTTACTTCTTACGACGATATGGTCGCGCAGGTTATTGAGACCTGCGGGCCGGACATTCGCCTGGCTACTATTCTGGGGCTAGGCAAACCCAACCGTTTAATCAACGCGCTGTACGATACGGTGAAAGATCGCAGTGATTTATCACTGACTATTTTCACCGCACTTTCTCTTAACCCTCCTGAGCCTGCCTCCGATCTTGAATCCCGATTTCTGACTCCCTTTGTCGAAAGGTTGTATGGCAAGGATTTCCCGCGGCTGAAGTACGCTGACGATATGAAGGCCGGTAAGTTGCCTGGGAACATTCACGTTGAGGAGTTTTACACTCAGCCCGGCAGCTATGTGAAATCCGCGCAAGGGCAACAGAATTACAACAGCCTTAATTACACAGAAGTGGCGGATGCTTTATCGACCAAAGGGATAAACGTTGTTTTTCAGCGAGTATCAGCTAACGACAGTGGAGAATATTCGCTCTCGTCGAATACAGATTTGACACAGGACGTGCTTGATCGAATACAGCAGGCAGGGCAACCCCGACCTTTCTGTGTCGGTGAAGTTGATCACAACCTTCCGTGGGTCGGTGGCAAGGCCGTCATGCCTTCTCAGTTTTTCGACGCTATCGTCAATGTTACAAGTACCAATGACCAGTTGTTTGCTTTGCCTCGTCAGCCGGTCAGTGACAGTGATTTTGCCATAGGCTTTTATGCGTCATTACTGGTAAAAGACGGAGGTACCCTACAGGTGGGGATTGGGGCATTAGCCGATGCCCTTTGCTACGCACTGGTCCTCCGACATACGGACAATGCACTTTATCGTAAGATTATTAACGCGCTGAACCCGGATGTTCTGGCGTCTGATCTGGTGCGGGAGTACGGGGGATACGAGCCTTTCGAAACCGGAGTATACGGTTGTAGCGAAATGGTGAACGAAGGGTTCAGGGTGCTCGTCGAGCAAGGCATTATGAAGCGGCGCGTGGTTGATGACCTGGCTCTGATGCGCAAACTTAATGCTGGGCAACTGTCCGCAGCGGAGCAGGAAACTGTTGAGTCTGAAGGTAAATACCTTCGTGGTGGATTTTATCTTGGCTCGCCGGAGTTTTATCAATGGATTGAAGAACAGGGCGCGCAACCGAATACATTAGAGATGGATCGCATTGGCCGCATTAACTCTGTCACCGGGCCGGACTATGAGCTTGAGGTTGAACAGAGGCGTCATGCGCGATTTATGAATATTTGTATGATGGCAACGCCGCTCGGTGGAGCTGCTTCTGAGACATTGCCTGATGGTCGCGTCGTCTCAGGCGTTGGTGGACAATATAATTTCGTATCCATGGCGGCGGATTTACCGGAAGCGCGTTCAGTGCTGATGTTACATGCTGCTCGCGGCGATAAGCAGGAAAGTAATGTCCGCTGGAACTTATCCAACCTGACGATACCTCGCCATCTTCGCGATATTTATGTGACCGAATACGGCATTGCCGATCTGCGTTTTGCGTCCGACGAAGAATGTATTCAGCGAATGCTCAGCGTATCGGCGTCGGGCTCAGTCACGAGTCTGAAAGAGCAGGCTGTTGCCGCCGGTAAATTGAAGGCTTCTTTTTATATCAGTACGATTAAACAGAAAAATTCACCGGAAATTCTGGGAAAAAGACTCGCAGAGTTTCGTCGCAATGGTAGCCTGATCGACTACCCACTTGGCAGTGACTTTACCCCGGTCGAGCAGAAACTGGTCACAGCCTTGCAGATATTGAGGCGAAGCACGTCGACCACAGCCGGTAAGTTACAGCTGATATATCGAGCCCTGACAACCCAGCTCCCGGATTACGAAGAAGAAGTATCGCGAATGTCGCTCAGTGAGGCTACGTCGCTCAAGGAAAAATTAACCGCCAGGTTGTTACGTTATGCATTATTCTCAAGCGAGTAGCAACAATATAAATGTCATCTGTGCAATGCATCATTGCATGAAGATAGGGCAGCCTCAGGAGACGGCGAGTGGCGGATAATCTCGATATAACCTCAGTACTGACGACACTGCGTGAGGATACCGACGATGAGCGTATTTCGCTGGGGGATATTGTCAGTTCGCTGGAAGGGCGGGGCTTTGGTCCGCTACTGATGGCTCCGGCACTGATAGCATTTTTACCCAGTGGTGCCATACCCGGTATACCGAGTTTGTGTGGGATTCTTATTGCCCTTATTGCAGTACAGAAAGTATTTGGAAAAAGTCATCCCTGGATTCCATCCCGTTTACGCAAAGCAGACTTCGACCGGGAACGCTTCAGTGAGGGCGTTGATCAGATCACTCCAGTGACCAAGCGAATTGACCGCTTGTTCAAGCCACGGCTGACGTTTTTATTCGGCCCTGTCATCAGTCGCTTAATCGCAGCGCTGTGCGTTATGTTTGGCTTGTTAATGATACCGCTTGAACTCATCCCTATGGCTGCAGCAATCCCTGCACTTGCGATTATTTTCGCTGCCATCGGCTTGAGTACCCGCGATGGGATTATGTTGGTTCTTGCACTGGTTCTTTTCTCTGTAGCCGGTTATTGGGCCGGTACTGAATTTGGCTTTCTTTGAGTCTGGCTCTAAGCTCGGAACAGCGCGAGAGGTCTGAGTAGAGTCGGGCGATAACTTAATACCTGGCCAACGATAAAAGCAGCAGTTGCGCTTAGCATGGCCCAGACAAGCACTGCCATTGAGGCGTGGTCAGCCTGAAGGCACGCCAGACCAGACAGCATGACGCAAAACCAGCCCAGGCTTCTGAGAATACGCGAGGCGGGCTTTCCGTCCGTCACCTGCTTCCAGTGTGACTTGAGAGACAGCGCGAACCAGCTCATTGCCAGCAGCATCAGTACAAAGGCGATTGTTAACCATGCTGCCTCATTCATAAGCGGTTTCTCCTGTAGCTATCTCTTCTTGTCCGGCTTCCTGTTTGCTTTGTGTTTCATTCATTGCGGACATCTTTTTTACTGTCAGTAGAGCGATGAGGCTTCCCGCTAGCAGGCTGAGGTCGACACCCGCGACTGCCCAGTAGGGATCTGTAAAGATTGTTTTAATTAAATGGTCTCCGGTACTGATCCAGTTCGCGATGACCGCGACAACCCCCAGGAGGGCAATTAGCATCGTCTGCTCTTTCCAGGCGGGATTACTTTTCGCCAGAGCAACAGGAGCACTACGCCATGCTGCGTGCAGGAACGACAGAGCCCACACAGACCAGAAGACAATTTTCTCTATCTCACCTTTGCCTTCCGTTGCGGCAGGAATAAAGCGGTTGGCGGTCAGCATTGCGATTGCAGCGATGACCATGCCGGTCACTGTGGTCACTGCAAATGCGTCGACAACTCTGCTTCCCTGAGAACCTGCTTTGGCATGCTGCTGCTTGCGCTTTTCGACAAAGAACATAAACCCAGTAGCAATACATGCACAGCCGAGCAGGCCTCCAATAACGTAGAGCCAGCGTAGGAACCAGTGCTCAAAATGCTGGAGGTGCAGGCCGGCGAGAAAATCGCCAATGGCTTCGGCAAGACTGTGAGGGGGATCTTCGCGGAGCACTTCCCCCGTGACGCCATTAAAGTGGATACCTTCACCCACGAGAGCAACGCGATCGCTACCCGCACGATAAATGCTGACATAAGCATTCTGGTCACCGACATGGTGCATCTGCAGGAAGCCGACTTCGCCAGCCATGTCCCTTGCTGCCCAGCGACGTTTCGCTTCTGCGACCATCGCATCGACAGAGGCCATGGGTGCAGTAACGCCGGCGCGTTTATGAGGTAACCCCATTTCCTGTGCTTCGATTTCCTGCTGGGCGCTGTGCAAGGGTTCCAGCATGGTGTTAGTGACGGGCATATAGTAAAAGGCGACGAAGATAATCAGGCCAGTAAACGCAAAAAAGAAGTGAAATGGCAGCGCCACCACGCCGGTCATATTGTGCATGTCGAGAATACTGCGCTGCTTACTTTTATGGCGGCGGAAGGTAAACAATTCGCGGAAAATCTTACGGTGTATCCATACACCAGAAATAAGCGCAACCAGCATAAAGAAACCGGCAATGCCCACAATAAAAAAGCCGAGGAAGTTCCAGTTAATATTCAGGCTATAGTGCAGTGGATAGAACCATTCACTCCCGATTTTAAGGTGATGATCCGGGACACTGGCGCCAGTACGAGGATCGATCGTGGTATTGCCATGGATATGGTTGTGACCTTCAGTGTCGGCAGGAAAGGGAACCCGGAAACCCGCACCCATACGTAAGACAGGGTCGCGATGGGTGGTATACGCCCAATACTCATCCGCCGGTAGTTCCAGTCGCGGCGTCATCTCGCCAGCGCTGGCATCATGGTATTTCGGCATCATGCGATTGTATTCTGCTTCATCCGGTTCGATGCGCTCGAACACACCCATCAGCAGGTTGTCGAAAGACGGCATAGGTTGCGGATCAAAGCGGGTCTCAGGGATGGCCCAACGATCAATCTCCCGGTCGAATACAGACAGGGCACCAAAGAAAAAACAGACCATCAGGACGAAACCAAGAATCAGGCCAAGCCAGGTATGCAACCAGGCCATACCCTGGCGAGTGCTATTGAATTGCATGGTCAACCTCCCTGAGTCAGTAGAACGGATTGCAACCAGATTGATATGCCTGTCATAGCAACGCCTCCGCCGTAGGCAATGGCATGCGTCAGCAAGGTTTTCCGGTTCAGAAACAGCCAGAAGAACACGAGCAGGAAGACAGGGAAGGCCAGAAGAAATGCAGTGTGCTCTGCGGTATGAAAGCCCCAGCCAAGGGCGACCGTTGCGGTGACCGTCAGGGCAACGAAGCCCCAGGTGAACAGGTAGCCACCAATGAAGGCAGTAAGAACCGGGCCAAGCGACCTGCGGGTGAAACTTAAAAGAGTCGACATAAATCCTACACGATTGTGGGTATGGCATTTCGCTTGTGATAGTACAAGAGATAATGGTTCGCATTCAATTGTTATCGTGAAACTCATCGGCCAGTAGTAAGGTCATTGTCAGGTGTTGTGTTTTGGCAACGGGGAGTGTGGTATTTGTGGCCTGAAAGAACATATCGGGCCGGGGTGCTGCTATTCTGAGGAGTAAGTCGACAGGAGACGTATTTATGCGAGTTGGCGTACCAAAAGAAATAAAGAATCACGAGTATCGGGCAGGGTTGACGCCCGACAGCGTCAGAGAGCTGGTACATCGGGGACATGATGTCTTTGTTGAAACGGGCACCGGAGAGGCGATAGGTTTCACCGACGATCTCTACCTGAACAGTGGCGCTGAAGTAGTCAGCAGTGCTGCCGAATTATTCGATGTTGCTGAACTCATCATTAAGGTGAAAGAGCCGCAGGCGTCTGAAGTAGAATTACTTACGTCCAAGCACACTTTATTCACATATCTCCATCTGGCACCTGACCATGACTTAACTGACTCGCTTATTGCGTCTGGCGCTACCTGTATCGCATACGAGACAGTCACAGACGAGCAAGGGCGATTACCTCTGTTAGCACCTATGTCCGAGATAGCCGGGCGTATGGCTGTTCAGGCAGGGGCTCATAGCCTTGAGATGGCCGCTGGTGGGCGGGGAGTGCTGCTGTCAGGTGCTGCTGGGGTGCCAGCGGCTGAAGTGATTATTCTGGGCGGCGGCGTGGTCGGGAGCAATGCGCTTGCCGTCGCTGTGGGTATGGGGGCTCGTGTCACAGTGCTGGATACATCGATGAATCGGTTGCGTGAACTCGACTCTCACTATGGCAACAGAATAAATACCGTGTACTCAACGAGAACAGCGCTGGACGAACACCTGGCTCGTGCTGATCTGGTCGTCGGTGCGGTTCTTCTTCCCGGGGCTTCAGCGCCCAAGCTGATTAAGCATAGCCACCTGCATTCCATGAAGCTTGGCTCTGTTATTGTGGATGTGGCTATCGATCAGGGTGGATGTGCTGAAACCTCGCGTCCTACAACTCACGAATCACCTGTATTCATTGAAGAGAGCGTTGTTCACTACTGTGTAGCCAATATGCCCGGCGCCGTTGCCCGCACGTCCACCCTTGCGCTGAATAACGCAACGCTGCCGTTTATTTTTGCGTTGGCCAATCATGGTGTGAAAGAGGCGCTGGTTGCAGATACTAACCTTTTAAATGGCTTGAATGTTTATCGAGGAGAGCTTGTCAGCCCTGAGGTTGCGGCGAGTCAGAATCGATCTTTCACAGATCGCCTGAGACTACTGTCGAGAAGTTGAGAGTAATTGATCTAATGATTTTTGAAAAATTACAGATGTCGGAACTTTGCAGCCTCGCCTTGGTCATTTAATGTAAGCTCAATAAATAAAAGCTTATGGAGATGATTATGAAACGTATTACATTCGCAATGCTCACTCTGATGTTTGGTCTGGTACTGGCAGGGTGTGAACAGGCCAAAGAAACGGCGGATACAGCCAAAGCCGAAGCCGAAGAAATGGCCGAAGCGGCAGGTGACAAAGCGGAAGACGCGATGCGCGCGGCGGAGGATGCTGCAGAAGAAGCCGCTGCTGCAGTCGAAAATACCTTTACCGATAAATCAGCTGCCGAAAAAGCAGCGGATAAAGTCTCTTCTGCCGCAGAGGATGCTGGTGAAGCAACGGAAGATGCTGCTGAAGATGTAGCAGATGAGATTGACGATGCTGCGACCGCAGCTGCTGAGTAACAGTTTCGATGCGGTGAAGTGAAGCGATTACGATAAAATAGCAGTTAGTTTTGCTTCACAGAAAAGGCCACTCTTCGGAGTGGCTTTTTTCGGCTAGGACGTTTTATACCTTTTCTTTTGTTTCCTTCTTTTTGGCCATATTTAACCAGCCCTTTCAGATCTGATCTCCTATACCTGACTGACCATTTTCAGCCCAGGATAAAAACATGACAACAGGACTTCGATCATACCGGCCACGCTACCTCACACTTGCCACAGCAATCGTATCTGCGGCACTCAGTGCGAATACTTATGCCTGGTATTCCCCCAAAGGAGCCGTGCCCGAAGAAAAACTCGAGCGAGTGGCTCGCGACTGGACTCGAGAGCAGGTTGATACTGCGGTTGTATCGAGTTTTATGAAAATTCCATCAACAAATCCAGCTGTGAATGCGACCGTTAGTGAAGGGTGTGCGTCTATACAGTTCGTGCGTCATAAATTACGCAGTGGCCCTGACAACGCTGCTGAGGCGGATGCAGCCTTATTGATGATGCCCGGTGTAATCGAAGGTGCAAACGGATTCCACTACATTGCGCGCAATATGATTTATAAGGCGGCTATGCAACATGGCATTAGCCTTGAGGTGTGGGCAGTCGATCGTCGCTCAAATTGTCTGGAAGACCTGACGGGCGTTAATGCGGCTGAAGGTCTGACTGACGTCAGTGAAGCGGAAGACGTCATGATTGGTTATTACTACGAGGGCAAAGAAGTCGACGGCAAGATATTTGAAGGATTCAAGACGTCCCGCGATCT
This sequence comes from Thalassolituus sp., assembly GCF_984348125.1. Lineage (NCBI taxonomy): Bacteria > Pseudomonadati > Pseudomonadota > Gammaproteobacteria > Oceanospirillales > Oceanospirillaceae > Thalassolituus > Thalassolituus sp. The sequence goes on along the minus strand of NZ_CFHJLR010000005.1, from coordinate 15,223 downwards.
TGAGGAAGTCGTCGATTACGGCCTCGCCATGGCCACTGACGATATGTTCGCTGTGATGGAATATATGATTCCGGATCAGGCTACGCGTAAAGAAAAAGTCTTTGTCGGTGGTCACTCATTGGGTGGCCTGCACACCTCGACCTTCCTTGCCTGGGATCGGGACGGCGACAGAAGCACTCTCGATGATGCAGGTTATATGAATACGGCAGGGGCATTTGGTTTCGATACCTCGTTGCGTCCAGTGTATGCCAGCACTGAAGAGGATATGGTCGAATCAACCACCATGATCAGTTTGTCGGACTGGCTGGGAATTCAGCAGGAGGACGACGAAGCGGATCAGGCTGAGAGTTACGCAAACACGGTCAACCTTCTGCGTGACAACTATCTGCCACGTACATTAGCTGTCGAGGGTGCCTTTAACGCAGAGATTCTTGCCCTGCCAGAAGCCATGGCCCTACTTGCTGGTATAGCCCCAGAAGAAGAGAGCATGGCTCTTCAGCGGTTGCCACGTTCGCTGACGTTGAGAACACTTTTGGCTCTGGTACACAGTCGGGATATCAACGATTTCTTTTATAAGCCAAGCATTGATGACTTTCGCTACACCAACGAGGCCCTGGTCGGTCTGATCTTTGATGATAACTCAACCGTTCTGCCATTTATCAGCACCTCCCTTGGGTTCTTCGAAGGCGGTGGTATGGAAGAGCGCAAGGGCATTGCTGATCTGGTGGGGTCGATCGTACCAATTCTGGGTACCGGCGGCGGTGACGTTATTCCAACGCCTTATATCGCGACAGATGCTGGACCTTATCGCTGGCGTACGGGGGAAGGGCCGCTGTACGGCTGGGCCGACTTCGATGAGGTCGCGAGTAATTCAGACACCGAACATCAGGACGAGAACGGCGAGATTACCTTCACGAGCCGTCGTTCAGAAACCTCAGATATGGATGACTTCGTAGAGGCGCTCTACGCCGGTGAAACCAACCTGACTGAATGGTATTTCCCGACGCGTTTGTTGCTGGACCTGACTATGGCGGCACCTTATGACTTTGCCGAGAATTATGGCATGTATCTCTATCACCGTGATGGGGCAGCTAACGTTCCAAAAATTGAGTTTATCGCTGAAGAGGGCATCGGTGCCGACCCAGTTGGTGGTCAAGGTACGGACGACCCGATCGTTCTTGAGGGAATGAACCATCTGGACCCGATGTTCGCAGTGGCAAATGCGAGCGCGACGCACCCCAATCCGGTCATCGACAGCCTGCTGGATTTTGTCGAAAGCAACCTGAACTCATCTCGTCGATAATCGACCAAAGCGACACGTCCCGTAGGTGAAAACGGGGCGTGTCGCCACACAAAACCCTGTTACAATGAACGTCCTCAGTTCAGTCACGCCCAACGACCAGACAGACAAGGACGCCATGTTTCGCTTATACCATTCCAACGATCTTGAAGTCCTGAAAGAGCTCCTGCTCAACGAGATCCGTCAAAACCCACCCGGTGTTTTTGATTCAGAGCAGATACTCGTTCAGTCACAGGGCATGGCACACTGGCTCAAGCTTCAATTGGCCGACGGCCTCGGAGTAGCGGCTCAGGTCGATTTTCCTCTGCCATCGGCCTACGTCTGGAAGGTATTCAATACGCTCAAACCTGAGCTGCCCGAGCGTTCGCACTTTGAGAAACAGGCCATGGCATGGAAGTTAATGCGCCTTCTACCGGGGCTGAAAGATGAACCTGAGTGTGAAGGTATTGCCCGTTACCTCAAGAACGACCCTGATGGCCTGCGCTGCTATGAACTTGCTCATAAAATAGCCGACGTTTTTGACCAGTATCTGGTGTATCGCCCCGACTGGCTGCTTAACTGGGAAAAGGGCATAGACGGGATCGATGACAGTGATGTATCGGTTCATCCCTGGCAGCCGCGGGTCTGGCGAGCGCTGGTGGCTGACAGTCGGGCGTTGGGGAATAGCCTCGAGCACCGCGCCCGGCTGACGACCTCATTAGCGTCCATCGTTGCTGAAAATGGGCATCGCTTAAACGCTATGCCACAACGCTTATTTGTATTTGGTATCGCAGCTTTACCCGGTGGTTACTGGGATGTTCTTAATGCGATTTCTGGTCATATCGATGTGCATTTCTTCCTGTTGAATCCTTGTCGTAATTTCTGGGGAGATATTGTCAGTGACCGACAGAAAGCCTGGATTCTGAAGACCAACCCAGATGCGGAGAATTACCTAGAGCGTGGTAACCCGTTACTGGCCAGCTGGGGGCGTCTTGGTAAAGATTTTCTGACGCTTGTGCACGAAACCTCAGATGAAGGTCAGTTACAGGACGTTGAAGCGTTTACAGAGATTGAGCGAACAAGCCTACTGAAGCATATTCAGGCAGATCTGTTAGACCTCCGGGATGGTCAATCAGCGGCCTATCAACCAGCAGCTTTAAAAAGTAGCCGCTTCAAATCATCAATATCTAAGAACGATGAGAGTCTGAGGGTAGTCTCGGGGCACAGCCCGTTGCGGGAAGTTCAACGCCTGCATGACCAGCTCCTGTTCTGGTTCAACGACAACCCATCGCTTAAACCTCGCGACGTTGTGGTGATGGTGCCCGATATCGACCAGTACGCCCCCTATATCGATGCTGTATTCGCCAGCGCGCCCGAAGGTCATCGTGTTCCGTGGGCGATTGCAGATCAGTCGCAGGTTCAGGAGAACCCGCTACTCGATAGCGTCGTGTCTCTGATGAGTTTATTTGATAGCCGGTTGCAACTGACCGATGTGCTTGATTGGTTGGACGTGCCCGCCATACGTCGTCGGTTCAGCATTGAAGAGGGCGATCTCGAGGGCGTGCGTGAATGGCTTGATAACGCAGGTGTTCGCTGGGGGTTAGACAGTGATCACCGCAGTGACCTTGGTTTTCCTGCCTTTGGTCAGAACAGCTGGCGCAAAGGTTTGCGTCAGTTATTGTTAGGGTTAATGCTGCCCACCGATGCTACAGCGCATCAGGGCGAAGATTGGCCAGTGTTTGGCGTAGAAGGTGGAGCAGCTGAGCTTCTTGGCCAGCTGATCCAGTTAATCGAAACTCTTGATCATTGGCGCGGCTATCAGTCTGAAACGCATACGGTAGAAGAATGGATGACCGCCATTCCTGAATTACTGGATGATTTTTATGAACCCGACCTTGATGAAGGTGTTCAGCTTCAGCGGGTCCGCGATGCTATTCAGCGTTGGGCAGAAGAACTCAGTGATGCAGCGTACGACGAAGCCTTATCACCTCAGGTAGTGCGCAGCTGGTTTCAGGAACATCTCGGTCAACAAGGTGGCTGGCAGCGTTTTCTGGCTGGTCCGGTGAACTTCTGTACTTTAATGCCGATGCGATCAATCCCATTTAAAGCTGTGTGCTTATTGGGAATGAACGATCAGGATTATCCGCGTCAGGTGACTCCGGTCGGTTTTGATTTAATGGTGCAGGGGCGAGCGCGTCGGGGAGATCGTTCCCGACGTGAAGACGACCGTTACCTCGTTCTTGAGGCACTGTGTTCTGCGCAGGAGAATTTCTACATCAGTTACCGCGGACGCGATGCCCGGGAAAATCACGAGTTGCAACCTTCGGTTCTGATCAGCGAACTTCTTGATTACATCTGTGATGCATATTGCCTTGAAGGTGATGAAAAACTACCTGCACGAGAGAGCCGGGAGCGGCTGCGCAACTGGTTAACCGAAGAACTCCCATTGCAGCCGTTTAATCGCCATACCTATGAGCCAGAGCAAGCCAATGCTGTAGCCGGTTACCATAAACTGTGGGCTGATGTTGCAAACGCTGATCACAGTCAGGCGGAGAATCGGCCATTTTATCGTCAACCTGTTTCCATACCGGAAGGCTTTAATCGTCGCCAGGTACTCTGGAGTGATGTGAAAGAGTCCTTGTTGAAACCGGCCGATTTCTTTCTGAAACGCCGGTTAAAGTTGCAGCCTGATCTGTACATGACACAGTCCCGTAACGAAGAAACTTTTCATCCTGACGCGCTCGAAAATAGTGTGTTAAAGCACCGTTGGATGCAGGATAAATTAACGGCTAGCGGCGAGTCGGACACACCTGACTTTGCTTTTCGTGAGCAGGCATTGGGCAGTCTCCCAGTCAATGCGTTGGGCGATATATACGTCAGTCGGGTTGAAAATGAATTGGCGCCCTTACTGGAAGGGGTTAAGCGTTTTGCATCAGGGCCTGCAGAGAGTGGTGCTCTGACATTAACGATTGATGATCCGAAACTCTCAGGCGGCGAAAATGAGGCCATTGATATCAGCGGTGAATACGGCCAGTGCTGGAATCGCCAGCTGGTGTACTGGAGAGCCGGAGATTTACGTGGTGAGCATTTGCTGAACTTATGGCTCGACCTGGTGTTCGCGGCGGCCGCACAGCCGGGGCTGGTGGATATGGCGGTGATTGTCGGCGGTAAAAAGAAAACTGAAGAATTTATATTTGACGCACCCTCACAGGATGAAGCCATTCAGTACGTACGTCACTGCCTCGATCACTACTTTGCCAGCTGGACTGCGCCGCAGGACGCTGTCCCCGGGGTACAGTGGACGCTATTACACACCGATGATGCAAAGAAAATGGATACGCTGAAAAAACAGGCGGATAACGAATTTTCGGCATTTAACCGAACAGCAATGCAGCGCTGTTATCCAAACCTGGCAGAGACTCTCCTATCTGGTGGCCTGGAAGACTGGCTGGAAACACACCGTTGGATCTGGGCGCTTCCCGAACAATGTTTGCAGCAGGAGGCCGAAGCGTGAATAAACTCGACCTTCATACATTTCCACTTTATGGGCAGTCGCTGATTGAAGCCAGTGCAGGCACAGGGAAAACCTACACGATTAATCAGTTATATCGTCGTGCCGTACTGGGGCATGGAATTAACCAGAAGCTTGATTGCACTCAGATTCTGGTGGTGACCTTTACTAATGCCGCTGCGGAAGAATTACGCGGCCGGATTCGTGCTGGCTTACGTGATGCCTTTGAGAATTTATTGGCTGCAGAGCAGGGGGTAATGCCTGACCCTGACATTCAGCGTTGGGTTAACGAACTACAAACCGATAAGGTCTCTTCTGAAGCACTTATAAAAGAGCTTCAGACCTGGTTGCAGCTAAACCTCGCCCAGATGGACGAGTCCTCTATCTGTACCATCCATAAATTCTGCGCAAAGATGTTGAAACGCTACGCATTCGACAGTGGTGTAGCGTTTAACCAGGCGTTAGAAGTAGAAGGTGAAGAATATCTTCGCCGCGCCTGTGAAGATATATGGCGCCAGCTGTGCTATCCACAGAATCGGGACGTGCTCGAGTTTCTGACATCAGGTTTCTCTGATCCTGATTCCCTGTTCAGGTATTTCCGCAGCTGGATGAATAAACCTGGCGTGCGCACTAAGCCGGATATCAAAGAGGACTTTGACGTGCTCTGGGGGCGTTTAAAGCAAACGTTCGAAGATGCTAAAAACCTTTGGTTTTTCCTTGGGCATGACAACATCGTTAAAGAGATCATGTCGGCTGATATCGATAAGCGCAGTTACAGCAGTAAGAATTTTCCTAATTGGTTGCAGCAGGCCGGAGACTACTTCGCAGCAGGGCAGGCTTTGCCTATTCCGGCCAATCTGAACCGTTTCGGTTCAGTCATGCTCAGTGAAAAAACGAAAACGGGTGAGCCGCCACGTCATAAGCTATTTGAGAAAATTGATGAGCTGATCGAACTTGAAAGAACACTCAGGCAATCTCAGGAGCTGACCTGGTTTCGTTCTATTTACGACCGTTACATCGACCTTCTTGAGCAAGCGGCGGTTGTCACCAGTAATGATCTTCAGCGCCTTCTTGATAGTGCTCTGCAGTCTGAACAGGGCGAAGAGCTGGCAGCGCAGATCCGAAGATTGCACCCGATTGCAATGATCGATGAATTTCAGGACACCGATCCGGTTCAGTATCGAATCTTCAGTCGTATATATCAGTCTTCTGAGGTCAATGAGTCGGCTGCCGTAAATAACACGGATGATCAGCATGGCCTGATTATGATCGGTGATCCTAAGCAGGCGATTTATGGGTTTCGTGGTGGTGACATCTTTACCTATATGGCCGCGAGTAAACGAGTTGATGAGAGTCGGCGCTTTACACTGGATACTAACTATCGCAGTGATAGTCACCTGATTCATGCGGTGAATGCACTCTGGCAGAATCACGACAAGCCTTTCGTCTTTGATGACGCAATTCAGTTTTACCCGGTACAGGCCGGCGGCCATCACGATAAAAAGGCTCCCCATTGGCAGCAGAATATCCCGACAGAAGCGTTACAACTTTGGGTCGGTGACGATCTGGAAGAATCGAAACCAGAAGCTCAGCAACGAATAGCCACTGAGTGTGCTTCTCAGATTGGCGCTCTAATGTCGGGTGCCGCCAGTTTCCCGGTTAATGGTAAAAAGAATGCGAAAGGAAAGCCGGTTGAGGCCGGCGATATTGCCGTATTGGTTTTCTCCCGGTCACAGGCAAAGATTATTCGGGATGCGTTGACCCGAGAAGGTATTGGCAGTGTTTATCTGACGCGCGACAGCGTACTTGATTCTGTAGAAGCCTGGGACCTGTTAGCTATGCTTGAAGCCATTGCTCATCCCGGTAGTGAAACCAGTGTGCGCCGGGCAATAGCTACCTCAATCTGGGGAGCAACAGCAGACGATCTCGTTCAGATGCAGGATGATGAAAACATCTGGGAATCTCAGCTTGCCAGCATGCACGAGTATCACCAGATATGGCAACGCCGGGGTGTCATGGCCATGCTGATGCAATGGCTCGAAGATGATGAGCGTGCCGTGCGTCTGCGGAAAATAGAAAACGGTGAGCGTGCTCTCACCAATATTCTCCACCTCGGAGAAATGCTCCAGGCACAAAGTCGTAAACTTCGTGGCCATCAGGCTTTGATTCGCTGGTTCAGTGAGCGTATAGACCCGGATTCTGATCGTGGTGAAGAAGCTCAGCTACGCCTTGAAACCGACTCACGCCTGGTCAATATTGTCACCATTCATAAATCGAAGGGGCTTGAATATCCTTTTGTATTTCTTCCGTACCTCTGGGCCGACAGTGCCAGGCCCAGACGCCAGAATACAGAAACGATTTACTTTAATGGTCGTGAGCTGGTACGCGATCTTGCACCGGATGATAAAGCAAAAGAATTGCAGGCTCGCGATACATTAGCCGAGCAGATGCGGCTCTTATACGTTGCTTTAACACGGGCGAAATTCGGCTGTTATATGTGGCTGGCGAATGTGCAGACAGGCGCCAAAAATAAACGTGCGCCGATCTGGCTTGATTCTGCATTGGGTGAGTTATTAAGCAATGGTGGACGTATTGCCGATATCGCTGACGTAGATATTGACGGTATGTTTATCGGTGAGCTACCAGAGTGGCGGGTAGCCGGTCAGGCCGAACTTAATGTCCCACCTCCGCCGGTTGTTCCGGCAATCAATAAAGCGCGTTGGCGCGACCACTGGCGGGTGGGAAGTTACAGCCAGCTGGCTGCCCACTCTGCAAATTCTGCCGCCCACAGTGTTGAAGCGGCAGCGGCAGATTTAGGGCATTACTTTGACTGGGAGGCAGGTGTCACAGATGTCTCTTCAGTATCCGATGGCGAATTGCCGCTGGCTTTGCGTTTCCCGAAAGGTGCCAATCCGGGGACCTGTTTGCACGCAATTTTTGAACACTGGGATTTCCACGATAAAGAGGCTCTGCTTGATGTGTGCAAAGAGCAGCTGAATCTCTATGGCCTGCAGGAGCAGCCCGTCGACGAGGTGTCAGACTGGATTGAAAGTATCGTGAGTCAACCATTGGCACTTTACGATACGACTCTCACACTGAAAGACATTGAGCCATCGTCACGGTTGGATGAAATGGAATTTTATCTACCCGTGGGCCAGCTATCGGCGTCGGATATTGATGCTTTGTTAGGAGGTGATCAACGCTTTAGCTTTGAACCTTTAACCGGCTATCTGAAAGGTTTTATCGATCTTATTTTTGAGTGGCAGGGCCGTTATTACGTCGCCGACTATAAATCGAACCATCTGGGTGATCATTGGCGTAATTATGTGCCCTCGGCATTGCGCGATTCGATGCGTGACCACAGATACGATCTGCAGTCCTGGATTTATATGCTGGCACTTGATCAATTGCTTAGCCGTCGATTGCCTGATTATCAGCCGCAAAAGCACTTAGGTGGCAGTGTGTATTTCTACCTCCGTGGTATGGGAAGTCATTTCTGTAAAAGCGATCACAATACAGACCCTGATGCCGGCGTCTGCTTCACGCCCGTGAGTGTTGAATCTCTGCGCCAGTGGCGAAAAGCGATATTGCCAGAGCAAGCGCAGGAGGTTGCCCCATGAGCACCGATTACTTAAAGCTCTGGTCAGAAAGCGATCTTATCCGTGCGATTGATTATCAGCTGGCTCGTCAGGCAGTGGAGTGGGAGTCCAGATACGGTACAACCTCTCCACAAGACCAGCAGGCCTTAATATTGACGGCCTGTGCCGTAAGTTATGTCCTCGGCCGCGGACAGGTCTGCCTCGAATTATCAGCCTGGCCAAAAGCATTGGCTGTATCGCCTGAGCATCTACCGACGACTGACCAACTGACGCGCTGTCAGACTGTTTCTATCGCAACGTCAGAAGCAGATACATCAGCACTGTTTGTCGTTCAGGGTGAGCGGGTCTACCTGAACCGGTATTTCCGATATGAGCAGTCGGTGCTGGAGCAGATACGTCAGCGCGTCAGCCCGGAAGGCATGCCGGCCAGTAAGGCGCTGGCGACGACGTTGCGAAAACTGTTTCCAGCCCCGGAAGCGGATATCGACTGGCAGGCTATTGCAGCCGCAACGGCCTGTGTTCAGCCGCTGTGTGTGATTACTGGAGGCCCCGGCACAGGAAAAACGACCACGGTGACTCGTTTGCTGAGTGCCTTGTTGAGTGAAAACCCGGATCTACGGGTTGCCCTGGCCGCGCCGACCGGTAAAGCTGCGGCACGCATGACAGAATCCATCCGCCAGGCCCGTGAGCGCGGTGGACTGCCGCACGCCGATGGTATTCCCTCGGTTAGCTTTACTCTGCATCGTCTGCTTGGCTGGAGCCCTAGAGGCTTTCGCTACCACCATGAACGTTACCTTCCGTATGACTGCATCGTGGTCGATGAAGCGTCCATGATTGATTTGCCAATGATGGCTCATCTGCTGAGTGCACTGGCTCCAAAGACACGTCTTATTCTTCTGGGGGACCGTGACCAGCTCGCATCGGTTGAGGCTGGGAGTGTGCTTGCCGATTTGTGCGACGCCGGTACAGAACACGGTATTACCGGCGCTTTTGCCGCGCGACTGGGGGCGTTAACGGGGTACGACATGAGCGCCGTTATCGAAGCAGAATGTTCAATTATGCAGAATGCGATGGTCCAGTTGCGTAAATCCCATCGATTTGGTGAACACAGCGGTATTGGCGCTCTGGCGCGTGCGGTGAATCAGGGGGCCGTTCAACAGGCTGATCAGGTGTTAGAGGACCCGGCTTTTACTGATGCGGTGCGCTTAGCGGTAGATTCCGAAGAGTGGCAGTCGCACGTCGTTGAGGGTTATCGTCAGTATTGTCGCCTGATAGAAGACGGCGCCTCGCCAGAGTGGATTCTAGATGCGTTCGACCAGTTTCAGGTATTGGTGGCATTGCGCAGTGGACCAGTCGGGGTTGAAGAAACTAATCGACGAATTGAACGTCTGCTTAACAGAGCTGGTTTATTGTCAGACACCAGCCAGCTTTGGTATCCGGGGCGCGCAATCATGATTACCCGCAACGATTATGATGTCGGCCTGTACAATGGGGATATCGGCATTATGCTCAGGCATGAAGGGCAGGAGCGTGTTGTATTCCGCGATGCGGAGGGCGGCTTACGTTTCCTCTCGCCGGGTCGTCTGCCTAATCACGAGACGGCATTCGCCATGACGGTACACAAAAGCCAGGGGTCTGAGTTTTCTGCTGTGATGCTTCTCTTACCCGAAAAATGGCAGCAGGTAATTACGCGGGAGTTGGTCTATACGGCCATTACCCGAGCGAGAAAACAATTCTGGTGTCAGGTAGGGAACGCCTGCTGGCAACAGGCTTTGAATTCCAGAACAGAAAGAGCAAGCGGCCTTAGAGACGCGCTCTGGAGCAATAACGACGCACTATGAATGACAGTCGAAAAACAGAAGATAATGCGCAACAGAACGTATTAACAAAATCGCAGAAAAAAGCGCAGAAAAAGTATCCCAAGCATGTTCGTCATCGGGCTAAAACTCCCTTGTGGCTGAAGCTGCCGCTGATACTCGTTGCGGTTCTGGTCAGTATTTACCTGCTGGTGTTTGTTGCTGCACCATTTTTCGCGCTGCGCTACGTCGAGCAATGGTATGCCGAGCAGGGAGAAGGACAGTCGCTTCTCATAGGTGGTTGGACGTTGTCACCCTTTACTGGTGAAGTCGAGCTGCGAGACGTCAGTGCGGTCTATCCCGCTAAGGATTCAGAGGCAGAGGTCGGCGCTGATTTTATCGGTATTAACGTCAATCTCTCTGCGTTGCTCGATCAGACAATCCATATTCAATCCGTGGGTGTAACCGGATTAAAGTTTCGCGGAAAGCAATCCGAGGAAGGGCTCTCCCTGGCGGGTATCACTCTGCCGGGCTCTGACCAGGCTGAAGAAGCAACGCCTGACAACGGTGAAGTAGCCAATGAGTCGGGCGATCAGGAGAGTGAGCAGGAGAGTGAGCAGGAGAGCGATCAGACAGGCAGCTCCGGGCCTCTTCCTGAAGGCTGGTCACTCCGGGTCGACGATATATCGCTCACAGATGACTTGATTCAGTGGCAGCAAGCCGGGCTGGCAGTCACCGTTGAATTAAGTGAGTTATCGACGGGCTTGTTCAATTCGGCAACCGACGATGCAACGCCTCTCACTTTAGATGTCACTCTGCGCGAGCTGAGTGTTGCCATCGGCGAGGAATCTCTGGTGTTGCGCTCCCCAGTCACGCTCCGTCTTCAGGCAGAGGCTCAGAAGGTGTTAACCCAACCAAATATTTCGGGTGATATATCGCTGACTGCACTGGCACTCGATGCACCGGGTATTGAAGGCGTGGAATTCAATGCGCTGGATATCAAAGGTGCATCTTTCAATCTGGGCGAAAGTGGTATGACCGCAGGTCTCAGATCTTTACTACTGAAAAATGTGCAGGCTCAGTTACCGGATGATGAGAAAGCGCAACTGGACCAGTTAATGCTGAGCCAGGTGAGCTGGCGCGCCAGTGAAGATGACGTCTTGATTAAAGAACTTTCACTCGAAGGCTTCAGTGGCAACCTGGCCGGGTTCCCTGAGTTATCGCTTGCGGCCTTTACTACTTCAGAGGTTAGAGTCGAAGGACTCTCTACTCAGCCTGTTGCTGACATTGGCCGTGCCGCACTCGAAACCTTAAGGGCACGTCACCCTGAAGCTGGTGTTCTGCAACTGGGTGACCTGACGGTTATCGGCGTTCAGGCAAATGCAGATGAGCAGAAAGTATCCTCTCTGGAACTGAATGCACTGAGCGTGACACCGCCGGGTGAAGAAGTGCCGCTGGCGTCATTGGCGCATTATCAGATCACCGATATTAAGGCGACCCCGTCGGGTTTTGCATCAGGCGTACATCAGTTTTATGGGCTGGTTTCTAACGTAACCCGCCTTGCAGACGGCAGCATTAAAGGTGTTCCTCAAACTGAGACGGAGACAACGCCTGAGCCTGACTCTGCCACTGATTCGTCTGCCACTGAAGATACGTCGGACGAGACAGCTGCCGAAGCGGTGCCTTTCAGAGTTCAGATTGCCGGCATTCAGTTACTGACGGAGGGCGATGATATTCCAGCAACGACCTTCAACTGGACCGATGAAGCGGTAACACCGACGGTTAATACCAGCGGTAAAGTGCTGGAGCTTTCGACAGGAGAAATCGATACCGAGCAGCTCGAAAGCGGAATTGACCTGACATTACTTCTCGCTCTGGATACCTACAACCGCATCCGCGCCAGCGGAAAAATGGGCGTGAAAGGGGACTATCCCGAGGGCACGTTGGAGGTGGATGTCGAGCAGCTTAATCTGGTTGATTTTAACCCTTATCTTGTCGACGCCATGGGCTATCGACTTAAAAAAGGCATGTTAGGCGTTGATTCAACCATCAGTATTACCGACGGACAGCTCGGTGGGAATGTGCTGATTAAGCTGCAGAACAGCAAGTTTGAGCCCGCAGATGAAGAAACTATCGACCGCCTGAGCAAACAGATATCCATGCCGGTTGAAACGGCATTGTCAGTGCTGAAAGACGATAACAACAATATCCGCATCGACGTTCCATTGTCGGGCGATATCAGTCAGCCAGACGTGGGCATCAATGACGTTATCAGTCAGGTCAGTCGCAAAGCGCTGCGCACGGCGACTCTCTACTATCTGAAGCAGTCTCTCGTGCCATACGGTCAGCTCATCAGCCTGGCATCGTTCGCCGGTGATCAACTGTTTGCGATTCGTCTCAATGACCTCAACTATGAGCCGCAGCAACTGGAGTTGAATGAAGAGCATATTGCGTATCTGGATACCGTGGCTGAGATGATGTCGAACAAGCCAGAGCTGGAATTACAGGCTTGCCCGGTTGCAAGCGAGCAGGAAGTTGCGGCATGGGGTGACGCCTGGTACAGCGAGGCCGTTAAGCGCGGTGCGGCCGTGAAGGCGTATCTGGCAGAGAAGCAGGACAAAAACGATAAGTCGTTATCGGGCCGGGTCACGGTCTGTGCGCCTCAGAAAGGAGACAAGCCAGAGGTTATTCTCGGCGTCTAGTGCGGGTTGCAGAATGCTTATGGCGCTATCTTGCTGATTCGTATGCAATTTCTTCAGAAAGGGTTGCGTAATGTGAAGCGCCTGAGTAATATACGCACCACTTCAGGACTATAGCTCAGTTGGTTAGAGCGCTACCTTGACATGGTAGAGGTCCCCAGTTCGAATCTGGGTAGTCCTACCAGAATTTAAAAAGCCGCTGCAGCAATGCAGCGGCTTTTTTGTTTCTCTTCCTAACTACTTTGCTATCCGCGATACAGGCCTCGCCAGCAAAACCAAGAGGGCCTCTACACTCCGAGCAAATGAGCGGCTAATACCAGCTCCTCGACCCGTTCCTCCAGCGCGTTGGCGATATCAATACGCTCGAACCGCGAAAGAGTGTCTGCATTACCCAAAGCTAACGCATTGAGATGCAGACAAGGCGTGAGTTGATCAAAGTCTCTGAGGTCGCCACGTTTTACCACGGGAAGAAACGGGCCGCGGAGTTGTTTGCGAACGAGCTGAAAGGCAGTTTCTAAGGGCAGTGTTCTGGATTTCTGATTTTTCAATCTGAGATTAACACCAACACCATCAGGCGTCGGATGCAGTAACAGGCCCGTCGCTTTTACCGATTTTTCTGGGATGTGAGAGTAGGTGGCCGTAAAGTCGGCAGGGTCAGGAAGAATGACCACTGAGGTTTTTGTGAAGTAAGTATCGTAGTCAGAGTACACCTGACGAAGGGCTGGGCTGTATACGGGAAGAAACTCACTGAGGTTCAGAAGAAACTGCTTGCCGAGTTCCTTCGCCCTCATTTCTTCCAGCGACCAATGAAGGTCTGCTGTAATCGCCAGTTTCCTTTCTCGTAACCCTGCCACCGGGAGACCTTGTGTCAAAATAATGGCTCATTCTTACCCATTACTCAGTCAATTGGAAGAGGCTTTGTCCTGATAGAAGATACTTGGTCCAGGTTGTAGAAAAGTACCAGGCCACTACTTTCTATAGCGGCCTGAATGGCCAATATTTCGGGTCAGTTAATGGTCAGGCGACGCTGAGATTCCTGCTGCACTTTTTTCGGTAAAGTCAGTTGCAGGACGCCATCTTTATACTCCGCTGCGGACCTTTCAATATCGACGTCCTGTGGCAGCTCAAAGCTACGGGATACCGAACCGTAATAGCGTTCGCTGTGCAGCACGCGCTGATCATCGGACGTACTGTCTTTCTGTTTTATTTCTGCCTTAATTGATACCTGTGCGCCATCGATATCAACATGAATATCCTCTTTTGATACGCCGGGAATATCGGCATGTATCAGGTAATTTTCACCAGCATCAGTGACATCAACCTTCACGCTCTTAGGTAACGCATCACCATGAAGCGGTTTTACGTAAAAGCCAGATGCAACATCGCGGAACAGATCATCAAACAGAGTTGAACGATTAATTAAATGAGTCATAGAAGTTTCTCCACACCAAATAAAACACTCGTGCGCATTGCGCATTTAAAGGTTTCGCCTGGCGGATGAAGCACTCCCGGGATCGTGCTTTTCCGTTCGGTTACTTTCTATATAAGGCAGGATTTTTAAGTTCCAAGAGGGGCAATGCAAAAAAGTTGATACAGATCAGTGGTGCACTGCTTGTCACTAATCTGAAATCCTTCTGTCACGGATTTGCCAGATGACTGTCACCGGATGGTAAGCGTTCGTTCTTAATGTGTTGGTGAATTTTATCAACTAAACGCATTAAAGGTTTAATCATGAAAGTGTGGAAACTTACAGCACTGGCAGCCATGGTCGCAGGTCTCTCTGCATGTGGCGGTGAAGACGGAAAAGATGGCGCTCAAGGTCCAGCAGGCCCTTAGGGCCCCCAAGGTGAGCAAGGCGAGCAGGGCGAGCAAGCACCACCGAACGAAGATAACTCCATGTCGATCAGCATTCTGCACATGAATGATCATCACTCACACCTTGAAGCTGAGTCATTTGGGTTTGATGTGTCCGAGCAGGGGCTTGAAACAGGTGCCGAAGGTGGAGCCATTGCAGAAGTGGATGTCACGTACGGCGGCTTTCCTATGATGGTTAGCCTGTTCAACAGCTTGGACATGCAGTCAGATAATGTTCTGAAGCTGCATTCAGGCGATGCCATTACCGGTACGCTGTATTACTCGTTGTTCAAAGGTCGTGCTGACGCCGACATGATGAACCAGATCTGTTTTGATGCTTTTGCTCTCGGTAATCACGAATTTGATGATGGCGATACGGGTCTGGCGAACTTCCTTGATTCACTGAACTCGTCTGCGTGTGTGACGCCAACTGATCTGTAACCACTTTCATGGACAGTTTTTTCTGTTCATTAAAGAGGTGCAGT